>NZ_JBQSXW010000012.1:0-109927 GCF_052378625.1 Brachybacterium sp. AOP25-B2-12
GACCCGTGTGGGCCCGTCCTTCCGCTTTCTCGAACCCCGGTCCGGTCCGTTCCGCTCTCGCGTCCTGGGCCCTTCCGTTGTCCGCCTCACCGGCTGACAAGAGAAGACATTACGAGGCCGCGGGGTGAGCGTCAAACCGTCGCAACCCGGCCCTGATGGCGTCTTTTCGCAGAATCGACGCAGGTCAGAGGTCTTCGTCCGTCGCGCTTCACCTTGTGTTCACCAGCGTGTGACCTGCATCTGAGGCCCGCTTCACAGAGCCTCCCTGCGCTCCTGCAGCCGGCCTCCGGGCGCTGGAGCACGCCCGGTTCGAGGCACGGGCTGAGGCGTCACGAGGTGTGTCCACGACCCCGGCCGCCAGCTCGATTCCGGCTGTGCGCCGCGCGCGACGGGCGCGAAGCTCGGATCGGCATGCGCCACGAGCGTGGGTTCCCCCGAGGCACGTCCGGAGGACGTGCCCTGCCCGCATCGCGGACCGGGACGGCCGATGGGGCCGCCGTCCGGAGCGGACGACGGCCCCATCGGGGTCGGAAGGTGCAGGTGCGGAGCACGGATGTGCCCCGACCCGTGCGCGGTCAGGATCCTGACCGCGCGCGGTCGAGGGATCAGCCGCGCACCGTCACCATGGCGGCGGTCTTGCGCCCGCGGCGCAGCAGGAGGAACCCACCGGGCAGGGCCGCATGCGCCGAGAGCTCGGATTCGAGGGCCTCGGGATCGACCTTGTCGCCGTTGACGCTGAGCCCGCCCTCGGTCGCGGCCCGGCGGGCCGCCCCCTTGGAGGTGACGATCCCGCTCGCGACGAAGGCGTCCACGAGGCTCGCCGTGCCGGCCTGCTCCGACCCGGGCAGCTCGCGGGCGATCGCCCGGACGGTCTGCTCGTCGAGGCTCCGCACGTCCCCGCGTCCGAACAGCACCGCCGCGGCGGCGGTGGCCTGCTCCGTCGCCTGCGCCCCGTGGACCAGCGTGGTGAGGTCATCGGCCAGTGCCCTCTGGGCCGCACGCCGCCCCGGCTCCTCCTCGGTCAGGCGATCGAGCTCGGCGATGTCCTCGGCGTCCCGGAACGTGAAGAACCGCAGGTACTTGACCACGTCCGCATCGCTCGCGTTCAGCCAGAACTGGTGGAAGGCGTACGGGGAGGTCTGCTCCGGGTCGAGCCAGACCGCACCGCCCTCGCTCTTGCCGAACTTCTGGCCGTCGGCCTTGGTCACGAGCGGCGTCGTCAGGGCGTGGACGTCCACGCCGTCGACCTTGCGCACGAGGTCCACCCCGGAGATGAGGTTGCCCCACTGGTCGTTGCCCCCGTACTGCAGGGTCACGCCGTGGCGGCGTCGCAGCTCGAGGTAGTCGATGCCCTGGAGGATCTGGTAGCTGAACTCGGTGTAGCTGATCCCCTCGTCGCTCGCCAGACGGCGCGCGACGGTCTCCTTGGCGAGCATCGTGCCCATCCGGTAGCTCTTGCCGATGTCCCGGAGCAGCTCGAGAGCGCTGAGCCTGCCGATCCAGTCGAGGTTGTTGACCATGCGGACGCCGAACTCGCCGTCGAGGTCCACGAGCCGGGAGATCTGGTCGCGGAGGTTGCCGACCCACTGCTCGACGACGTTCTCGTCGTGCAGCACCCGCTCCCCCGTCATCCGGGGATCACCGATCAGGCCCGTGGCGCCGCCGACGAGCGCGACGGGTCGGTGCCCGGCGAGCTGGAAGCGCCGCATCGTCAGCACCTGCGTCAGATGGCCGACGTGCAGGGACGAGGCGGTCGGATCGAAGCCGCAATACAGGCTCACAGGTCCATCCGCGAGAGCCGTTCCGAGCGCGTCGCGCCCGGTGGTCTGCACGACGAGGCCTCGGGATTCGAGGTCGTCCAGGATGGTCTGCATGCCGTCTGGTCCTCTCGGTGGTGCTGCGGTGTGGACGTCCATCGGGGACGTCGGGGGCGAGCGGAGGGCCCGGCCCCGTCACAGTGTGACAGGACCGGGCCCGTCGTTCCTCAGAGTTTCAGGGCAGGAGCCCCGGACGACGGTCTCAGGAGGCCGGGCCGCCGCCCGTGGCCTCGGCGGTGAAGGCGCGCAGCTCGGCGCTGCGGCGCGCGACCTCCTGCTCCTGCTCGGCGACCCGCACCCCGGCGGTACCGCCCTTCCCGTCGCGCGAGGCGATCGAGCCCTCGACGGTCAGGACCTCCCGCACCGAGGGATCCAGGTGCTCGGAGATCTCGGCGAGCTCGGCATCCGTGAGGTCCCAGAGCTCCTTGTCCTGGGACTCGGCCACGCGCACGCAGGCCCCGGAGATCTCGTGGGCGTCCCGGAACGGGACCCCCTCGCGCACCAGGTGGTCGGCGATGTCGGTGGCCAGCGAGTACCCCTGGGGGGCGAGCTCGGCCATCCGGTCCGTGTGGAAGGTCAGGGTCGCGACCATGCCTGTGAACGCCGGCAGCACCAGCATGAGCTGGTCGACCTGGTCGAAGACGGGCTCCTTGTCCTCCTGCAGGTCGCGGTTGTACGCGAGCGGCAGCGCCTTCAGGGTGCTCAGCAGACCCACCAGGTCACCGATCACGCGACCGGCCTTGCCGCGCGCGAGCTCGGCGATGTCGGGGTTCTTCTTCTGCGGCATGATCGAGGAGCCGGTGGAGTACGCATCGTCCAAGGTGATGAACGAGAACTCCTTGGTGTTCCAGGTGATGATCTCCTCCGCGAAGCGCGAGAGGTCGATCGCCGTCATGGCCAGCACGAAGGCGAACTCCGCGGCGACGTCCCGCGAGGCGGTGCCGTCGATCGAGTTCCAGACGCTGCCGGAGAAGCCGAGCTCGGCGGCGACGGCCTCCGGGTCCAGCCCGAGAGAGGACCCGGCCAGCGCCCCCGAGCCGTACGGGCTCACCGCGGCACGACGGTCGAGGTCCCGCAGGCGCTCGACGTCCCGCAGCAGCGGCCATGCGTGCGCCAGCAGATGGTGGGACAGCAGCACCGGCTGGGCGTGCTGGAGGTGGGTGCGCCCCGGCATCGGCGCGCCGTGGACCTCGACGGCCCGGGCCTGCAGCACGTCGACGAGGTCGAGCACCGCCGACCCGACCCGGCGCGCCTGGTCGCGCACGAACAGTCGGATCAGCGTCGCGATCTGGTCGTTGCGAGACCTCCCGGCGCGCAGCTTCCCGCCGACGGCGGTGCCCGCCCGGTCGATGAGACCGCGCTCGAGCGCCGTGTGCACGTCCTCGTCGTCCGGCGCCGGCACGAAGACGCCCGAGGCGACGTCGGCGGCGAGCCGGTCCAGCGCCTCCTGCATCGCCGCGAGCTCCGCGTCGTCCAGGAGACCCGCCGCGTGCAGCACGTTCGCGTGGGCGTGGGAGCCGCGCACGTCGTACGGCGCCAGGCGCCAGTCGAAGTGCGTGGAGACCGAGAGGTCCGCGAGGGCGGCGGCGGGCCCGGACCCGAAGCGCCCGCCCCACAGGGCCAGGTGCTCGGGTGCAGGGGTGCCGCCGTCTGCTGCGGTCACGCCTGCTCGTCCGGGACGGTGAGGTCCGCGCCGTTGCCGAAGGCCACGTCGCGGGCCGCGGCCTGCTTGGCGGCCAGGCCGTAGATCTCGATGAAGCCGCGGGCCTGCGACTGGTCGAAGGCATCGCCCTCGTCGTAGGTCGCCAGCGAGAAGTCGTACAGGCTCGTGTCGCTGCGCCGACCCGTGACGGTCGCGCGGCCGCCGTGCAGCGTCATCCGGATGTCGCCGGAGACGTAGCGCTGGGTCTCGTCGATGAAGGCGTCGAGGGAGCGCTTGAGGGGGCTGAACCACTGGCCGTCGTAGACCAGCTCGGTCCAGCGGTCGGAGACCTGGCGCTTGAAGCGGCCCTGCTCGCGCTCGAGGGTGACCCGCTCGAGCTCCTGGTGGGCGGCGATGAGCGCCATCGCGCCCGGTGCCTCGTAGACCTCGCGGGACTTGATGCCCACGAGGCGGTCCTCGACGATGTCGATGCGGCCGATGCCCTGGGCGCCGGCGCGGCGGTTCAGCTCCTGGATGGCCTGCAGCGGGGTCACGGGGCGCCCGTCGATGCGGACCGGCACGCCCTGCTCGAAGGAGATGACGACCTCGTCGGCGACCGGCGGGAAGGCCGGGTCGTCGGTGTAGTTGTAGACGTCCTTGGTCGGCTCGTTCCAGATGTCCTCGAGGAAGCCGGTCTCGATGGCGCGGCCCCACACGTTCTGGTCGATCGAGAACGGGTTGTGCTTGGTGGTGACGATGGGGAGATTCTTGCGCTCGGCGTACTCGATGGCACGATCGCGGGTCAGCGCGAGGTCGCGCACGGGGGCGATGCACTTGAGCTCGGGGGCGAGCGAGGTGATCGAGACCTCGAAGCGCACCTGGTCGTTGCCCTTGCCGGTGCAGCCGTGGGCCACCGTCGTGGCGCCGTGCTTCTTGGCGGCGCGCACGAGGTGCTTGGTGATCACGGGGCGCGAGATCGCCGAGACGACGGGGTAGGCGTCCATGTACAGGGCGTTGGCCTTGAGCGCCGGCATGCAGTACTCCTCGGCGAACTCGTCGCGGGCGTCGGCGACGTAGGCCTCGACGGCGCCGCAGTCCAGCGCGCGCTGGCGGACCACCTCGAGGTCCTCCCCGCCCTGGCCCACGTCCACCGCGCAGGCGATGACGTCGGCGCCGGTGGCGTCGTGGATCCAGCCGATGGCCACGGAGGTGTCGAGGCCGCCGGAGTAGGCGAGGACGATGCGTTCGGTCACGAGGTGGTGCTCCTTGGATGCGTGCGGACGGCGGGGGTGCAGCGAGCGCTGCGGTGGTGCTGCGGGACGGCGGGGGTCAGGGCGGGGTCGCGAGGTCGAGCAGGCGGGCGGCCAGCTCCTCGCCCCCGTCGACGTCCCGGGTGATGAGCATGATGGTGTCGTCGCCGGCGATGGTGCCGAGCACTCCGGGGAGGATCGAGCGGTCCACCGCCGAGGCGAGGAACTGCGCGGCCCCGGGAGGGGTGCGCACCACCACGAGGTTACCGCTCGGCTCGGCGGAGACGAGGAGCTCCTCGCACAGCCGCCGCAGCTGCGAGGACAGCTGCTCGGTGACGGGGATCCCGCGGGGGGTGCGGGTGTCGGGACCCTCGGGCGGCACCTGGTAGACGAGCGCCCCGGAGGAACCGCGGACCTTTTCGGCGCGCAGCTCGACGAGGTCCCGGGACAGGGTGCCCTGGGTGGTCGCGATGCCCTCGTCGGCGAGGACCTCGGCGAGCTGGCCCTGGGAGCCGATCTCGCGGTGCGTGAGCACCTCGACGATCCGTCGCTGGCGGGAGGTCTTGGTGGGCGGCAGACGCAGCGGCGAGGTGCTCATCGGCCCGCGCCGATCGGCAGCGCGTGCGCCGCTGTCTGGTCGTCGGGGTGCTCGAGCAGCCAGGTGAGCAGGGCCTTCTGGGCGTGGAGGCGGTTCTCCGCCTCGTCCCACACCACCGAACGGGGGCCGTCGATGACCGAGGCCTCGACCTCCTTGCCGCGGTAGGCGGGCAGGCAGTGCAGGAAGATCCCGCCGGAGTGGGCCATGAGCTCCTCGGTGACGCCGTACGTGGCGAAGGTGCTCTCGTCGCGGCCGGACTCGCCCTCCTGTCCCATCGAGACCCAGGTGTCGGTGATGACGGCCGAGGCGTCCAGGACCGCGGCGACGGGGTCGTCGGTGATCGTCACGGCGCCGCCGGTGACGGCGGCGATCTCCTCGGCGCGCCGCACGACGGCGGGATCCGGGGCGTGGTCGCCCGGGCTCGCGATGCGCACGTCCATGCCGGCGGTGACGCCGCCCAGCAGATAGGAGTGGGCCATGTTGTTGGCGCCGTCGCCGAGGTAGGCGAGGGAGCGCCCGCCCAGCGCCGCATCGCTGTCGGCCAGACCGCCGGTGTGCTGGGCGATGGTCACGAGGTCCGCGAGGATCTGGCACGGGTGGTACTCGTCGGTCAGCGCGTTGACGACGGGGACGGACGCGTACCGTGCCATCTCCTCGATGCGCTCCTGGCCGAAGGTGCGCCACACGATCGCGGAGACCTGGCGGGTGAGCACCCGGGCGGTGTCGGCCACGGACTCCCCGCGGCCCAGCTGGCTGCCGGCCGCGTCGATGACCAGCGGGTTCCCGCCGAGCTCCGCGACGCCGGTGGCGAAGGAGACCCGGGTGCGGGTCGAGGCCTTGTCGAAGAGGATCGCGACGGTCCGGGGTCCGGCCAGGGGCCGCTTGGCGAAGCGCTCCGCGGCGAGCGCCAGCGCGAGCTCGAGGACCTCCTTCTGCTCGGCGGGTGCGAGGTCGTCGTCCTTGAGGAAGTGGCGGGGCATGTCAGGAGCCTTCCGGGATCTGGTCGAGCAGGCCGGGCAGGGCGGCGACGAAGGTCGACAGCTGCTCGGCGGTGACGATGAGCGGGGGTGCCAGGCGGATCGTCGTGGGGTTCGGGGCGTTGACGATGAACCCGGCGTCCAGCGCCGCCGCGGCGACCTGGGCGGCGATCGGTGCTGTGAGGATGATGCCCCGCAGGAGCCCGGCGCCGCGGACGCCCGCGATGCGCGGGTCGTGCAGCGCCGCGACCTCTCGCACGAGGTGCTCCCCCATCTCCAGGGCGTGGCGGTCGAGGCCCTCCTCGCGGATGGTGCCGAGCACGGCGAGGGAGACGGCCGCCCCCAGCGGGTTGCCGCCGAAGGTGGTGCCGTGCTGCCCGGCGGTCAGCAGCGCCCGCACCTCGGGGCCGAAGACGACGAGGGCTCCGATCGGGAAGCCGCCGCCGAGGCCCTTGGCGAGGGTCATCGCATCGGGCACGACGCCCGGGACCGCCTGGTGGGCGAACCACTGGCCCGCACGGGCGATCCCGGACTGCACCTCGTCGAGGATCAGCAGGGTGCCGGTCTCCCGGGTGAGGTGGCGCAGCGCCTGCAGGTACTTCGGGGACAGCGGGAGGACCCCCGCCTCGCCCTGGATGGGCTCGGCGAACACGGCGGCGACGTCCCCGGGCGCGAGCGCCGCGGCGAGCGCCTCCTCGTCACCGGCGGGCAGGAACTCCACCCCGCCGGGCAGCGGCGCGAAGGGAGCCCGGTAGGCCTCCTTCGAGGTCAGCGCGAGCGCGCCCATGGTGCGGCCGTGGAAGGAGTTCTCCAGCGCGATGATGCGCGGGCGCCCGGTGCGGCGGGCCAGCTTGAAGGCCGCCTCGTTGGCCTCGGTGCCGGAGTTGGCGAAGAACACCCCGGAGCCCGCCGGGGCGAGCGCGAGGTCCAGGAGGGTCTCGGCGAGCTCGACCTGGGGGGCGGAGGCGAAGAAGTTGGAGACGTGGCCGAGGGTCTCGGCCTGCTTGCCCAGCGCCGCGACGAAGGCGGGGTGGGCATGACCGAGCGCGTTGACGGCGATCCCGCCCAGGAGGTCGAGGTAGCGGCGGCCCTGGTCGTCCCAGACGTAGGCGCCCTCGCCGCGCACCAGCACCCGCTGCGGGGTGCCGAAGACGGGGATCATCACCTCGGCATAGCGGGCGGCGAGGTCGCCGCCGTCATGCCCGCGGTGCTGCTCCGTGTGCTGATCCGAGGCCGGATCGGTGTGCGTGCTCTGCTCAGACATAGTCGTCCCTCGACACCATCGTGCCCACGCCCTGGGTGGTGAAGACCTCGAGCAGGGCGGCGTGCTCGATCCTTCCGTCGGTCATGGCGGCCGTGCGCACCCCGGAGTCGACCGCCTCCAGCAGCGCCTCGGCCTTGGGGATCATCCCGGCGCTGAGACCCGGCAGCATGGCGCGCAGCTCGCTGGCGCGGATCTCGGGGATCAGCGAGGAGCGGTCCGGCCAGTCGCGGTACAGGCCCTCGACGTCGGTGAGGACGACGAGCTTCTCGGCGTCCAGGCCCACGGCGAGGGCGCCGGCGGCGGTGTCGGCGTTGATGTTCAGGACCTGTCCGGTGGGCACGCCCTCGGCGTCCACCTCCGGCGCGATCGAGGAGACGACGGGGATGCGGCCGGCGGCCAGGACGTCCTGGATCGCGCCGGTGTCCACGTCGACGATCTCGCCGACGTTGCCGAGGTCCACGACCTCGCCGTCGATCTCCACCCTGCGCCGCCGCCCGGTGAACAGGCGGGCGTCCTCGCCGGACATGCCCACCGCGTAGGGGCCGTGCTGGTTGATCAGGCCCACCAGCTCGCGGCCGACCTGACCCACGAGCACCATGCGGACCACGTCCATCGTCTCCTCGGTGGTGACGCGCAGGCCGCCGCGGAACTCGGACTCGACGCCCAGGCGCGAGAGCATCGAAGAGATCTGCGGACCGCCCCCGTGGACCACGACGGGGTGCAGCCCGGCATGGCGCATGAACACCATGTCGGCGGCGAAGGCGCGCTTGAGATCGTCGTCGACCATGGCGTTGCCGCCGTATTTGACGACGACGATGGCGCCGCGGAAGCGCTGCATCCAGGGGAGGGCCTCGATGAGCACCTCGGACTTCCGCCGCGCGGACTCGCGGGCTTCGTCGAGCTGGTCGAGGGGGTTCTTCGACGGTGCGGTGCCTGCAGGGGTCATGAGCTGTACGCGCTGTTCTCTTCGACGTAGGCGTGCGTGAGGTCGTTGGTCCAGATGTCGCCGGTGGCCGTGCCCGCGGCGAGGTCCACCTCGACGAGGGTCTCGCGGGGGGTCATGTCCACGAGTTCGCGCGGCTCTCCCACCTCTCCGGCGCGGCACACCTGGACGCCGTTGACCCGCACGGACAGCTGCGCGGGATCGTAGGGGGCGACGCTCTCGGGCACGCAGCCGGCGGCGGCGACGATCCGACCCCAGTTCGGGTCGTTGCCGGCGATCGCGGTCTTGACGAGGTTCGAGCGGGAGATCTCCCGGGCCACGGCGAGCGCGGCGACCTCGGTGGTGGCGGACGTGACGACGACGTGGACGTCGTGGCTCGCGCCCTCGGCATCGGCCACGAGCGCGCGGGCCAGCACGCCGGAGACCTCGCGGACCCCGTCGGCCAGCTCCTCGAGGGAGACCTCGATGCCGCTGGCGCCGGAGGCCAGCAGGATCACCGTGTCGTTGGTGGACATGCAGGCATCGGAGTCGACGCGGTCGAAGGTGACGGCGGTCGCGGCGCGCAGGGCGGCATCGGCCGTGGTGGCGTCGACCACGGCGTCGGTGGTCAGCACCACGAGCATCGTCGCGAGCTGGGGGGCGAGCATGCCGGCGCCCTTGGCGATCCCGCCGACCACGGCGCCCGAGGCCGTGGTGGTGCTCGCGGTCTTGGCGACGGTGTCGGTGGTCATGATCGCGTGCGCGGCCGCCTCGCCGGAGGCGGCATCGGCGCCGAGGACCGCGGCGGCGGCATCGGTGCCGGCGAGCAGGGTGTCCATCGGCAGGCGCACGCCGATCAGCCCGGTCGAGCACACGAGGACGTCCTGGGCGGAGGCCTCGAGCAGCGCGGCGACGTGCTCGGCGGTGCGGTGGCTGTCGGCGAAGCCCTCGGGACCGGTGCAGGCGTTGGCGCCGCCGGAGTTCAGGACGACGGCGGTGGCGCGGCCGTCGGCGACGGCCTGGCGGCTCCACTGCACGGGGGCCGCCTGGACGCGGTTGCCGGTGAAGACGGCGGCGGCCACGTCGAGGGGTCCGTCGTTGACGACGAGGGCGACATCGGGGGCACCGGTGGACTTCAGGCCGGCGGGGACGCCGGCGGCCCGGAAGCCCTGCGGGGTGGTGACGGACATGGGACCTGCTCTCGGACGGTGGGACGGCGACGGGGTGGGATCTGACGAGAGGTCAGGGGGCCAGCGCGGTGCGCGTGAGCCCCGTGGCCTCCGGGAGGCCCAGCGCGAGGTTCAGCGACTGGACGGCGGCGCCCGCCGTGCCCTTGACCAGGTTGTCGAGGGCGGCGATGACGGTGGCCTGGCCGCTGCGTCGGTCCACGGTCGCGCCGATGCGGACCGTGTTCGCCCCGACGACCTCGCGCGTGTCGGGGAAGACCCCGGGCGGCAGGACCCGCACGAAGTGCTCGGCGCCCCAGTCCCCCTCGAGCGCTCCGAGGAGGTCCTCGGTGCGCACGCCGTCGCCGACGGGCGCGGTGAGGACGGCGAGGATGCCGCGGCTCATCGGCACCAGCACCGGCGTGAAGGTGAGGCGGGTGCCCTCGGGGCCGCCCGCGCGGCGCAGGTTCTGGAGGATCTCGGGGATGTGCCGGTGGGTGCCGCCGACGCCGTAGGGCGTCGCGCCGCCCGCGGCCTCGGTGTACAGCAGGTTCTGCTTGGGCGCGCGACCGGCCCCGGAGTAGCCGACGGGCAGCACCGCGGACAGGGCCGTGTGGTCCAGGAGCCCGGCGCGGACCAGCGGTGCCGCGGCGAAGGTCACCGCGGTCGCGTTGCAGCCGGGCACCGCGATGCGACGGGTCCGGCGCAGGAGGTCCCGCTGGTGGGAGCCGTCGGCCAGCGGGAGCTCGGGCAGGCCGTAGGTCCAGGTCCCGGAGTGCTCGCCCGCGTAGTAGTCGTGCCAGTCCTGGGTGCTCTCGAGCCGGTGGTCGGCCCCCAGGTCCAGGACCAGGGTCGAGGGATCGGCGGCGTGCAGGGCCGCGGCGATCTCACCGGAGGTGCCGTGCGGCAGGGCGAGGACCACGATGTCGTGGCCCGTGAGCACGTCGACGGTGGTCTCCTGCAGCACGAGGTCGTGGCCCAGGTCGAGGTGGCGCGCGACCTCCGAGAGACGCTTGCCGGCGCTCGTGTTCGCGGTGACGGTCACGACCTCGACGCCGGGGTGCTCGGCCAGGAGGCGGAGGGTCTCGCCCCCGGCGTAGCCGGAGGCGCCGACGACGGCGGCGCGGAGGCGCGGGGTCTGGGAGGTGGTCACGGGATGATCGTACATGGATATGCACGAGTGCGCATATCGAAGGATCTGTGGCGACTATACACTTGGCGTATACCTCGTGTGCATAGTCGCGCCATGACCACCTCACAGGCCCTCCTGGGACTCCTCGGACGCGCTCCGGCCTACGGCTACACGCTCAAGCGCGACTACGACCAGGCGCTCTCCCCCGACCGACCGCTCGCCTACGGCCAGGTGTACTCGGCGCTGTCCCGCTTCGAGCGCCGCGGCTGGGCCGAGCTCCTCACGGTCGAGAGCGGCGAGGGCCCCGAGCGCAAGCTCTACCGGATCACCCCCGAGGGCGTCCAGGAGGTGGAGGACTGGATCGCGACGCCGCAGGAGGCCGGGGGGATGACCACCTCGACCCTCTTCGCGCGCATCTCGATCGCGCTGCTGACCGGGCACGATGCCGCCGCCCTGCGGGACGGGCAGCGCCACAGCCACCTGCGGCGGATGCGCGAGCTCACCGCCCGGCGCCGCGAGGCCGATGCGCGGGAGCTGCTCGCCCTGGACTTCGAGCTGGCCCACATGGACGCGGACCTGCGGTGGATCGAGGACGCCGGCCCCCGGCTCGGAGCGCTCCGGGAGCGCCTGGCTGCCGCCCTGTCCGCCGCTGGGGAGGGACGATGACGACCCCGGCGAGCTCGGCGACCGTCGCCGAGGACC
Source organism: Brachybacterium sp. AOP25-B2-12 (assembly GCF_052378625.1). Lineage (NCBI taxonomy): Bacteria > Bacillati > Actinomycetota > Actinomycetes > Micrococcales > Dermabacteraceae > Brachybacterium > Brachybacterium sp. AOP25-B2-12. Next base: position 11,471 of record NZ_JBQSXW010000012.1, read on the forward strand.
GCGCGACGGGCCAGGCTCCTGTGATCGCGCTCGATCGGGTGCGCGTGTCCTTCGGTGCCACGCGCGCGCTCGACGACGTGTCGCTGCGCGTCGAGCCCGGGGAGCGGGTGGCGGTGATGGGCCCCTCCGGGTGCGGGAAGTCCACGCTCCTGCACACGATGGCCGGGGTGCTGACCCCGGAGTCGGGCACCGTGCGCTTCGGAGGCCAGGACCTCGCGGGTCTCAGCGGGCGCGCGCGGTCGCGTCTGCGGCTCGGGGAGATCGGGATGGTCTTCCAGTTCGGGGATCTCATCGGGGAGCTGACCCTGCGGGAGAACGTGGAGCTGCCCCTGCGTCTCCTGCGGTGCCCCCGGGACGAGCGGGAGACTCGCGTCGATGCGCTCCTGGAGCGCCTCGGGATCCGGGAGGTCGCGGGGCGGCGGGCCGCCGAGGTGTCCGGCGGGCAGGCGCAGCGTGCGGCGGTCGCCCGAGCCCTGGTCACGGAGCCGGCGCTGCTGCTGGCCGATGAACCTACGGGCGCCCTGGACTCCGTCTCCTCGGACCTGGTGATGGAGCTGCTCACGGAGGCCGCCGGCGATCTCGGGGCCACGCTCGTCGTCGTCACCCACGAGAACGGCGTGGCCGCCTACCTCGACCGCCTGGTGACGCTGCGCGACGGCACGGTGGTGACCTCCGATGCGTGAGGCGGTGGCGCTGGGGTGGCGGCTGTGCACACGGGCGAGCGGGCACGGACGGATCCGCTCGGCGATCATGCTGCTGGTGGCATCGACGGGGACGCTCGCCGTGCTCGCGATCGCCGCCGCGGTGCGGCGGATGGACGCCGCCTTCGATCCCGTGACGGGACCGGAGCGGCCCGTCACTGCCATCCTGCTCAGCGGATTCCTCGTGCTCGCCGTCGTCCTGCCGGTCGTGGCGATCGCGCTGTCGAGCGGTCGGATGTCGGCCGCGACCCGGCGCGAGCGGGCCGCGCGACTGCGGCTGCTGGGCGTGTCGGGTCGGGACGTCGCCGCGGCCTCCGCGGCGGAGTCGGCGCCCTGGGCTCTGGGAGGCTGGGGGATCGGGCTGGCCCTCGCGGCCGTCGTGTCATCTGTGGTCCCCGTCGCCCTGCTGACCGGATCCGCGCTTCTCATCAGCGCCGCGGTGCCGGCGTCGATCATCGCGGGCGCGTGCACGGTGAGGTCGGCTCGCCGGTCCTCGCCGACCGCGACGGCCCGGGGTCCCGTCGACGCGCCAGTCCGGCTGCTCTGGGTGGCCCCGCTGGTCATGGGGCTGCTCGCCCTGGGGGGCTCGATGCTCGCCGCACATGACGGCGCGTCGATCCGGACGGTGCTCGTGCTGTTCCTGGGAGGCATCGTGCTGGCCGCCGTGGGCACCGTCGTGCTGCCGGCCGTGACCGTCCGCGTCATCGCGCGGACCCTCCTGCGGGGTGGGCCCGCGAGCGCGCTCATCGCCGCACGCCGTCTGCAGAGCCGCCCTGCCGCGATGGCCCGCGTGTTCGCCGCGCTGCTCATCGGCCTCATGGTCACGGCATCGGCGCAGGGACTCGTCGTCGCGTTCGCGAACGTGCCGCAGCACCGGGCGGTCGAGCATCAGCGCACCGTCCAGGCGCGTTCGGACGTGTACGTGCCCGAGGGGTGGGACGATGCCCGGTTCCGGGACCGGGTCGGTGAGATCGAGGGCGTGAAAGTCATCGCCATGTGGCAGAGCGCCACGGTCGACGTCGGCTCCCTCCCCACGCTCCGTGACACCTATGGCGAGGGACTCCCCGTGGTGGTCGCCGAGTGCGCGGACCTGGCCATCCTCCAGCCGGGGGTCCAGGGGTGCAGCGACGCGCACGCCGCGTGGATCGCCTCGCCGCTCGACGCCGAGGAGAAGCCTCCGATCGGCCCACTCCCGATCCGTCCGGCCGGGGAGGGGAACCCGGACACCGTCGCCACGGTCGACGTCCAGCCCGGCGCGCTGCGCATCGCGCCCTCGGACACCCCATGGGAGAACAAGGCCGAGGGCGCGCTCTTCGTGCCACGCGGGCTCCTCACGACGGAGCAGGCCGCAACGCTCGAGGGCGGCCGCGCCACGATCCTGGCCACACCCCGTCTGGGGCTGGACCAGGAGATGATCGCCCACGGGATCGCGCTGAACAGCGGCTGGGACCTCGAGGAGTATCGCCGGATCGACCAGCTGCTCGACAGCATCCGCCTGCTCAGCATCGCGGTGCTGGGGATCGGGATGGGAGGGTTCCTCCTGCTCCTGATCGACCGAGCCCTGGAGCGGCGGTCCGAGGTGGCCCGCCTGCAGCTGGCCGGGGTGCTGCACCGCACGATCCTGCTCGCGCACGTGCTAGAGGTCCTGGTGCCGCTCGCGATCGGCTGTGCGGCCGCGCTGGGGGTGGGGTTCGCGATCGCGCAGAGCTACGTGGGCATCGGGAACGCGACCGCCTCCGCCGATGACGTGGTGGGGATCCCGGTGGACGCGCTCCTCGTCCCAGGGGTCGCGTCCGTCCTCGGCGCGCTCGTGGTCACGGCGATCTCGGGCCTCGGCCTGGGCAGTCGGGTGCGGGCCCGGGATCTCCGGAGGGTGTGAGCGGAGGGGTCCTGCGCAGGGGCGGACGCCGCGCGGGACGGGAGCGGAACCGCGCGGCGTCGGCGCAGCAGTGGCGGGGGCTCGGGCGCAGGTCGGCCCCGTCCCAGGAGGAACGGGGCCGACGAGGGACCGTGCAGCGAGCGGGCTCAGGCCCGCAGGGTGCCGCCCGTCGCCGTGCCGACCGCCGCGACGGCGCGCTGCCGGGCGGCGGTGATCTGCTCGGCGGTCAGCGTGCCCTCCGCCGACCGCAGACGCACGGCGTAGGCGAGGGAGCGGTGCCCCTGGCCGACCTGCTCGCCGGTGTACACGTCGAAGAGGTGCACCGATTCGAGGTCGTCGCCGATGCCCGCGACGATCGCCGCCTCGACGGCGGCCGAGGGCACGGAGTCCTCGACCACGAACGCCAGGTCCTCCTTGGCGAGCGGGAAGGTCACGACGGGCTCGGCCGGGATCACCGGGGGTGCGGCGGCGACGAGGGCGTCGATGTCGACCTCGAGGGCGCTGGTACGCGGGGGCAGCGCGAGGTCCACGACGACACGCGGGTGCAGCTCGCCGGCATGGCCCACCAGGAGACGGTCGCCGTCGGACGTGGTCGCCCACAGCGCCGCCGCGCGTCCGGGGTGGAACGGAGCGCTCACCTCGGCGATCACCTCGATCTCGGCGCCGACGGCCGTCGCCACGCGACGGGCCAGGTCGATCGCGTCGGACCAGCCCCAGGTCTCGGCGGTGCCCCACCAGGAATCGGTGCCCTGGGCGCCGCCCACGACCGCGGCGATCCGCCGGGTCTGGACGGGCAGGGCGGCATCGATCGCGGCCAGCTGCTCGGGATCCGGCAGCGACGCGGCGGACGGGATCGGCACGGAGGGCCGTCCCGGACGGGCGAGGACGGACGTCCCGAGCTCGAAGACCGCCACCGACTCCTGACCGCGGCCGAGGTTGCGGCGCGCGACCGGCAGCAGCGACTGCAGCAGGGCCGTGCGCAGCAGCGGGGCGTCGTCGGCCAGGGGGTTGCGCAGCCGCACGGCCGCGCGGCGCGGGTCGTCCTCGGCGTAGCGGTGCTCGTCGAAGACGCCGGCGGGCACGAACGGGCTCGAGATGACCTCGACGAGGCCGGCCTCGGCGAGCGCGGTCAGCGCTGCGCGACGCCCACGCTGGGCGCGGGTCAGGCCGTGTCCTCCCGGGGCGCGGGGCACCAGGGACGGGATCTTCTCGTAGCCGACCAGACGCGCGATCTCCTCGATGAGGTCCTCGCGGGTCAGGAGATCGGGGCGCCAGCTCGGCGGCTCGACCAGGAGTGCGTCGTCGCCGTCCGTGGAGACTAAGGCACCCACCTCGGTGAGGCTGTCGATGACCTGAGCGCGCGTGTAGGGGATGCCCACGAGGAGCTCCGCGTCCCGGACACCGAGGCGGATGGCGCGAGCCGTGCCGGGGGCGTCCTCGAGGCGTGCATCCGTGGCGACCGTGTCGATCGTGCCGCCGCCGTGCTCGACGATCAGCTGGGCTGCGCGCAGCACGGCGATGCCGGGCAGGGCCGGGTCGACCCCGCGCTCGAAGCGTCGCGAGGCCTCCGAGGGCAGACGGTGTCGTCGGGCCGAGCGGGCGATGGTGACCGGGTCGAAGGTGGCGGCCTCCAGGACGATGTCGGTGGTGTTCGCCGACACCTCGGTCGAGGCGCCCCCCATGACGCCGGCGATCCCGATGGGTCGGCTCCCGGCCTGGTCGGTGATGAGCAGATCCTCGACGTCCAGCGTGCGGACGGCGTCATCGAGGGTCTCGAGCGTCTCGCCGGTGCCTGCTCGGCGCACGACGATCGGCCCGGTCAGGAGCGCGGCGTCGTAGGCGTGCAGCGGCTGGCCGAGGTCGAGCATCACGTAGTTGGTGACGTCCACGACGAGCGAGATGGGACGCATGCCGGCCAGGATCAGGCGCTGCTGCAGCCAGCGCGGCGACGGTGCCTGCGGGTCGATCCCGTGCACGCCGAGCGCCACGAAGCGCGAGCTCCCGGGCCGGCCGCGCAACGGGGCGTCGTCGGCGAGCTCGACGGCCACGGCTCCCTCCCCCGCGGTGACCTCCTCGCGGTCGGCGGGATCGGTGAAGGGCTGCCCGGTGGCGTGGGAGTACTCGCGGGCGACGCCGCGCATCGAGAAGGCGTAGCCGCGGTCCGGGGTCACGTTGATCTCGACGACCTCCTCCCCCAGGCCCAGCAGGGAGATCGCATCGTCGCCGGGTTCGGCGGTGAGGCCCTCCGCGGTGCCCTTGCCGAGCACGATGATGCCGTGCTCCTCGTCGGCGGTGCCCTCGCCGAGGCCCAGCTCGGCGGTCGAGCAGATCATGCCGTCGCTGGTGTGGCCGTAGGTCTTCCGGGCGGCGATGGGGAACGGCCCGGGCAGGACCGTTCCCGGCAGCGCCACGACCACGAGGTCCCCGGCCACGAAGTTGTGGGCCCCGCAGATGATGCCACGGCTCGGACGCTCCGGCCCGGGCTGCGGGTCCTTGGGGTCGTCCGCCTCGACGTCGTGCGCGGGGCCGACGTCGACGCGGCACCAGTTGATGGTCTTGCCGTTCTTCTGCGGCTCCTTGACGAGGTCCAGCACGCGGCCGACGACGAGGGGGCCCGTCACCTGGGCACCGAAGATCGCCTCCTCCTCGAGCCCGACGGACACGAGCGCGGCGGCGACCGCCTCGGCGTCGGCCCCGTCGGCCAGGGGGGTGTGCTCGCCGATCCAGCTCAGCGGAATGCGCGGCATCTCAGATCTCCGTCCCGTAGTGCTGGGAGAAGCGGACGTCGCCCTCCACGATGTCGTGCATGTCGGCCACGCCGTTGCGCAGCATGAGGATCCGTTCGATGCCCAGACCGAAGGCGAATCCCTGGTACTCCTCGGGGTCGACGCCGCAGGCGCGCAGCACGGCGGGGTTGACCATGCCGCAGCCGCCCATCTCGATCCAGCCGGTGCCGCCGCAGACGCGGCACGCCGGATCCGCGTCGTGGTCCAGGCCCAGGCGGGCGTCGCACGCGAAGCAGCGGAAGTCCATCTCGGCGCTGGGCTCGGTGAAGGGGAAGTAGCTGGGGCGCAGGCGCGTGATGGGGTCACCGCCGAACAGCGAGCGCGCGATCTCGTCGAGGGTCCCCACGAGGTGGGCCATGGTCAGCCCCTTGTCGATGGCGATGCCCTCGATCTGGTGGAAGACCGGGGTGTGGGTCGCGTCGAGCTCGTCGGTGCGGTAGACGGTGCCCGGGCAGGCGATGTACAGCGGCACGCCGCGCTCGATGAGGGCGCGCGCCTGCACCGGGGAGGTGTGCGTGCGCAGCACCTGGCCGCTCGCCTCGCCGCCCTCGGCATCGGCCACGTAGAACGTGTCCTGCATCTGGCGCGCGGGGTGGTCGGCGTCGAAGTTCAGGGCGTCGAAGTTGAACCACTCGGCCTCGACCTCGGGGCCCTCGGCGATCTCCCACCCCAGGCCCACGAACACGTCCGAGATGCGATCGGTGAGCGTGCTCAGCGGGTGCCGGGCACCGCGCGGGCGGCGATCGGTGGGCAGCGTGACGTCGACGGTCTCCTCGGCGAGCGCCCGCTCCTCCTCCTGGGTGGCGAGCACCTCCTGGCGGGCGGAGACGGCCTGGAAAACGCGGCCCTTGGCCTGACCGACGAGCTTGCCGACGGCGGCCCGACGGTCCTTGGGCAGCGACTTGATCGCGGCGTTCGCGCGCGAGATCACGGAGGTGTCGCCGGTGTGGGCGATCCGGACCTGCTTGAGCTCGGCGGTGGACGTCGCCTCGGCGATCGCGGCGAGGGCGACGTCGACGGCGTGCGTGACGGTCTCCTCGCTGATCTCCGGCGGTGCGGCGTTCTCGGGGGGTGTCTCGGACACGGGTATCGCTTTCGTCCCGGGGGCAGGCGTGGGGGTCCGCCGCGGTGCGGCGGACGCGGATCATTCTAGGAGGGACGTCGATGCCCGCGTGGCCCGCCCCGACGAGGGCCCCGACCACGTCGCTGATGACATGGTCCGACGCTGGCCTGGGGTCGGTACGCTCGAACCCGCCCCCGACCTCAAGGAGCCACCTCCATGCCCACGACCGTCCGCGGCGTCATCGCCCGCGCCGAGTCCCAGCCCGCCGAGCTCGTCGACATCGTCATCCCCGACCCCGGCCCCCACGACGTGATCGTCGACGTGGAGGCCTGCGGGGTCTGCCACACCGACCTCGCCTACCGCGACGGCGGGATCACCGACGACTTCCCGTTCCTGCTGGGCCATGAGGCCGCGGGCCGGGTCTCGGTCGTCGGGTACGCCGTCACGCACGTCGCCGTCGGCGACTACGTGGTGCTGAACTGGCGCGCCGTGTGCGGGGAGTGCCGCGCCTGCCGCAAGGGCGTCCCGCAGTACTGCTTCGATACCCACAACGCCTCGCAGAAGATGACGCTCACCGATGGCACCGAGCTGACCCCCGCGCTCGGGATCGGCGCGTTCGCCGACAAGACCCTGGTCCACGAGAAGCAGTGCACGCGGGTCTCCGAGGAGGCGCCTCCCGAGGTCGCGGGCCTGCTGGGCTGCGGTGTGATGGCCGGCCTCGGCGCGGCCATCAACACCGGTCTGGTCCAGCGTGGCGAGTCGGTCGCGGTGCTCGGCCTGGGCGGCGTGGGCTGCGCCGCGGTCGCCGGTGCCCGCCTCGCCGGCGCCACGAGGATCATCGCCTGCGACATCGACGCCAAGAAGCTGCCCGCCGCGACGGACCTCGGGGCGACCGACGTCCTGGACACGAAGGGCCTGGAGCCCGAGCAGGTGGCCGAGAAGGTCCGCGAGCTCACCGGCGGCTTCGGCGCGGACGTCGTGATCGACGCCGTCGGGATCCCCCAGACGTACCGGGCGGCCTTCGAGGCCCGGGATCTCGCCGGGCGGGTGGTCCTCGTGGGCGTGCCGCGTCCCGGCGTGGACATCACCCTCCCGCTGCTCGACGTGTTCGGCCGCGGCGGAGCGCTGAAGTCCTCCTGGTACGGCGACTGCCTGCCCGAGCGCGACTTCCCCTACCTCGTGGACCTCTACCTCCAGGGCCGCCTGCCGCTGCAGCGGTTCGTGACCGGGACCGTGGGGCTCGACGGTGTCGAGGACGCCCTGTCGAGCCTCCACGAGGGCGAGACGCTGCGCACCGTGGCGGTGACCCGATGAGCGCGGGATACGACCGCACACCGGATCCCGAGGACACCGGGCTGCCGGAGCTCCCCGCACCGCGCGGGACGGTGCGGGTGGACCACGCGACCACGACCGGCACGTTCTCCCTCGACGGGGAGACCCACGAGGTGGAGAACAACGTGTGGGTGCTCGGGGACGACGCGACCTGCGTCGTGTTCGACGCGCCGCACGACGTCGCCACGGTGGAGCGGCTGGTCGCAGGCCGCGAGTGCCTCGCGATCCTGCTGACCCACGCCCACGACGACCACGTGCGCTTCGCCCCGGAGCTGTCGGCCGCGCTCGAGGCACCGATCCTGCTGAGCCCGGAGGACCGTGAGGTCTGGTCGCTGACGCACGGGGACCTGGAGTGGGACGGCGACGTCGCCGACGGCGACGAGTTCGTCGTCGCGGGGACCGAGATCCTCGCGATCGCCACGCCCGGGCACTCCCCCGGTTCGACCTGCTATCTCGTGCCGGACCTCGGCGTCCTCTTCAGCGGCGACACCCTGTTCGAGGGCGGGCCCGGCGCGACGGGCCGGTCGTTCAGCTCGCGGGAGACCATCGAGGACTCGATCCGCGAGCGGCTGTTCACCCTGGCGCCCGAGACCGTGGTCCACACGGGCCACGGCCCGGACACGACGATCGGCGCGGAGCGGGAGCGCGCTCGGGGCGACTGGCTCTGAGATCCCGGACCTCCGGGCCTCGCGAGAGCGGGGTCCGGAGGCCTCGCGGTCAGTCGGTCCGGGGCCGATCCCCGTCGTCCTTCGTCGGTCCCTGGTCCCCGCGCAGCGAGCGCAGGTACGCGTTGTACGCGGTGAGGTCCGCGTCCCCGTCGCGGGCCGCCTTGCGGTCGTACTGCCGCGCGAGGCGGTCGTCGCTGCGGGTCCACATCACCGCCAGGATGATCGCGTAGAAGAGCGTGGGGATCTCCGAGACGCCCCACATGATCGAGCCGCCACGGCGCTGGATCAGCTCGAGCTGCTCGGGTCCGTACATGCCCAGCTGCTCGAACCATCCGGCTCCGAGGATCCAGGTCGCGCTGACCACTGCCACGCCGAAGAAGGCGTGGAAGGACAGGGTGATGAGCAGCATGACGAGCTTGAGCGCGGGGTTCAGAGGCTTCGGTGCGGGATCCACACCGATCAGCACCCACGCGAACAGATAGCCCGCGAGCAGGAAGTGGACGGTCATCAGGACGTGCCCGGCATGCTCGCGCATCGCGAGCTCGAACAGCGGCGTGAAGTAGAAGACCACGAGGGAGCCCGCGAAGATCGCGCCGGCGACCGGTGGGAAGGACACGATCCGGCTGTACCGCGAATGCAGGGCCGCGAGCACCCATTCGCGGATGCCCCGGGAGCCGTCGGTGCGGGGCGCGAGCGCCCGGGACATCAGCGTCACCGGGGCGCCGAGCACCCACAGCGGCGGCACGATCATCATGAGCGCCATGTGCTGGACCATGTGGGCGTCGAAGCGGAACCGGCCCCAGGCGGCGGCGCCGCCGCTGGTGACCCACCACAGGGCCACGCAGCCCAGCACGAAGGGGATCGTCCGGGCGAGCGACCAGCGGTCCCCGCGTCGGGTCAGCCGCACGACGCCGGCGAGGTAGAGACCCGCGAAGGCGGCAGCGATCGCCGTCGCGATCCAGTCGGGCTCGAACTGGGTGAACAGCGTCGCGAGGCCGAAGGGACGCGCCGGGGGCAGGTGCCCCACGAGCGCGAGGATCCGCAGCTCCCCCACGGCGGGCACGGTCTGCGGCACGGGTGGGGCGCTGCGGGACAGGCCGATCGACAGGCCCACGACCGCGGCCAGCAGCACCGCCTCCGTCAGCGCGAGGTGCCGGAACCGCAGCCGGTCGCCCAGGCGACGACGCTGCACGGCACCGAGCACGGCGATCGCGGTCAGCCCCACGGCCTTGAGCGCCACGAGGCGGCCGTAGGGCGTGGTGACGAGCTCGCCGATCCCGTCGAGCCGGATCGAGGCGTTGACCAGGCCGGAGATGGCGAGCGCCACGATGCCCGCGAGCGCCCACGGTGAGAACCGGCGGACGACGACGGGCATCGAGTCCCCGATCACCCGCGGGCAGCACAGCATGACCAGCAGGGGTCCGCCCCAGATCGCCATGCCGGCCAGGTGCAGGGCCATGGCGTTGACGGCGTTGGTGTGGTCGATGCTGGCGCCGGCATGGCCCGCGAAGCCCAGCAGGAGCACGCCGAACATGGCGGTGGCGAGTCCCCACGCCGCGAAAGTCGTCGAGCGCGCGACAAGGAGCAGGAGGGCGGCCAGGCCCGCGGCGATCGCGACGCCGAGCTGGATCCGCCCGAGCTCGGTCGACAGGGCGATCGCCAGCAGATCGGCGCCGGAGCCGGCACCTGCGGCCTCGTCGGCTCCGAGCAGCATGAGGGTCAGGCTCGCGCCCGCCCAGACCGCCGCGCAGACTCCCGCGAGGCGCGCGAGGCGGGCTCGGGGGCCGCGCAGCCGCGTGCCGTCCTCGCGCCGCGCGGGCGGCAGGAGGAGGACGACGATCCAGGCGGCGCCGATGGTCCCCAGCAGCGCTCCGTGGTGCAGGGCGCGCGCGATCGGGGTGCCCCAGGTGACCAGTGCGGAGGTCGGCACGAGGGTGTCGGGCGCGAGGGCGCCGGTGCTCAGCGTCGCGAGCAGCGCGACGACGGCGGCGAGCACGACGGCGGCGGCCACCAGGAGCGGACCGCGACGGCGCGGGGGCAGGCCCGGATCGGGCACGGGGGTCGACGCCTCCTCGGCGGTGCGGGAGCGGTCCAGCGTCACGGTGCGAGGTTCGCCGCGCGGCGGCGCATCGTCTCGAAGAGGCACACCGTCGCGGCGATCGCGACGTTGAGGGACTCGGCGCGTCCCGCGAGCGGGATCCGCAGCGTGAGGTCGGCGGCGCCGAGGGTCTCCGCGGAGACGCCGTGCGCCTCGTTGCCCAGGATCCAGGCCAGGCGTCCGGGAAGCTCGGCCGTATAGACGTCGGCGTCGGCGCGGCCGCTCGTGGCGGCCGTGCGGATCCCCGCGGCGGCCAGGGCGGTCAGCAGCTCCGGCAGGGGGGCGCCGGTGACGACGGGCAGGTGGAACAGGCTCCCGGCGCTGGAGCGCACGACCTTGGGGGCATACGGGTCCGCGCAGCCGGTCGACAGGATCACGAGGTCGGCGCCGGAGGCGTCCGCGGTGCGGATGACCGTGCCCACGTTCCCGGGGTCGCGGAGCTCGTCGAGCACGACCACCGTGACGGGAGCGTCCCGGGGCAGCTCCGCAAGGGCTGACTCCCAGGTCCGGGCATCCGGGACGGCGACTGCGAGGACGCCCTGGGGTGCGGGGAGCTCACCGGTCTCCTCGCCGCCGCGGACCATCGCCCGCAGGACGTCGTCCTGCACCACACGCGGGGCGATGCCTGCCGCGCGGGCGCGCTCGCCGAGCTCGGGGTGGGCGGCCACGGCACCCTCGGTCCAGAACAGCTCCCGCAGCTGGGCGGGGCGCTCGGAGAGCAGGGAGCGGACGGCCTGGGGCCCCTCCACCCGGAACGCTCCGGTGCGCCGACGTGCGGAACGCCCGGAGAGGGAGGCGATCCTCCGCACCCGGTCGGAACGGGGTGAGGTGATCGGCTCGGTCTCCGGGCGTTCTCCGCGCGTCATCGGCGAGGTGATGCGCAGGTCAGGCTGCGGGGGCGTTGACGTCCGCGGGGAGGGCGCCCTTGGCGACCTCGACGATCGCGGCGAAGGCCGGGGCGTCGTTCACGGCGAGCTCGGCCAGCATGCGACGGTCGACCCCGACGCCTGCCAGGGCCAGGCCCTGGATGAGGCGGTTGTAGGTGAGGCCGTTGGCGCGGGACGCGGCGTTGATCCGCTGGATCCAGAGACGACGGAAGTCGCCCTTGCGCGCCTTGCGGTCGCGGTAGTTGTACGTCGCGGAATGGAGCGTCTGCTCCTTGGCCTTGCGGTACAGACGCGAGCGCTGTCCCCGGTAGCCGCTGGCCTGCTCGAGGATCTCTCGACGCTTCTTATGGGCGTTGACCGCCCGCTTCACGCGTGCCACGTGATTCTCCTTCGATGGGTGATGTCGGGCGCAGGAGCACGGCTCCCGCAGGGCGGATCAGCGGCCGAGAAGGCGCTTGATCTTCTTGCTGTCGGCCTTGGACACCGTCGTGTCCGAGCCCAGGCGGCGCTTGCGCTTCGAGGACTTGTGCTCGAGCAGGTGGCGGGCGTTCACCTTCTCGCGCATGAGCTTGCCCGATCCGGTCACCCGGACGCGCTTCTTGGTGCCCGAGTGGGTCTTGTTCTTCGGCATCTGCCTTCTCCTTCGTGGATGTCCCGGTCCGACCGTCGGGTCAGGCCGGGGTGCTCTCGCCCGTGGGCTCGGCCGCGGGGGCGGTGGTGTCCGTGGGTGCGGTGGTGTCATCGGCCCGCTGCTCGGCCTTCTCGGCGTCGCTCTTGCGCTTGCGGGCCTCGGCACGCGCCTGGGCCTTCTTCTTGGTCGGCCCGAAGACCATGACCATGTTGCGGCCGTCCTGGCGCGGGTGGGACTCGACGAAGCCGTACTCGGCGACGTCCTCGGCCATGCGGCCCAGCAGCTTGATCCCCATCTCCGGACGCGACTGCTCGCGACCGCGGAAACGGATGATGACCTTCACCTTGTCGCCGCCCTGCAGGAACTTCTCGACGTTGCGACGCTTGGTCTCGTAGTCGTGGGTGTCGATCTTCAGGCCCATCCGGATCTCCTTCTGGACCGTGTTGATCTGGTTCTTCCGCGACTCGCGCGCCTTCATGTTGGCTTCGTACTTGTACTTGCCGTAATCCATGAGACGGCACACGGGCGGGTTGGCGCCCGGTGCGACCTCGACCAGATCGAGATCCGCCTCGGCGGCCAGCCGCAGGGCGTCCTCGACTCTCACGATGCCGACCTGCTCGCCGGCGGGGCCGACCAGAAGGACCTTGGGCACCCTGATCTGGCCGTTGATTCGCTGTTCGCTGATGGTGGCTCCTCACCTCTGTTGATACGACGCACACGCTGTCCCGCATCCGGACCGCACACGAAGAAGGCCCCCGCCGACGGCGGAGGCCCGGTGACGCAAGGCGTCGCACGGCGACGCGCGGTGCGCGTCGACCATACTGACCCGGTGACTCCGATCGCTCCGCCAAGGCGGGTGATCCGTCACGAGGTGGGAGAGGGCCTCCACTTGGACGAGATGATGCTTCGTGTCCATCGGCTCGGACAGGGACCGGGGTGCCCGGACTGCTCCGGGATCTCCTGGACCTCTGGCGAGGACCGCGGACGCGGCGGGAACGGCGTGAGACGTCGTGCTCCGGTCGTCTATCCTACCAGGCGGGAGCCGCTCGACAAGGTGCGGCCGCGTGACCTGCATCGCGAGCTGTCACGGGGTCGGGCCAACGGCGACGGGCGCTGCGCGTCCCCCCGCACGACAGGCACGACCGACCGGTCCGAGACACCCCACAGCCGTCCCGAGGAGTTGCCATGCGACCGAGCGACAGCCCTGACGCGCCCGACGGAGCCGGCGACCACGGCGGCGGCGGGCACCGGGAGGCCCCGAGGCCAGATCCCCGCGAGGCCGTTCGGCACGCGTCCGATCGACGGGAGACCGACGAGCTCGGGACCGACCCGTCGGGATCCGAGCATCCCGCGCAGGGTCACGACTACGGCTACGACTACGGGGCCGATCCGGATCCTCGCGCGACCGGAGACGGCGAGGGTCTCGGGAACGACGGACCCACCGGCGCGACGCCGACGTCGCCCCGCACGACCACGTCCCGGGACGCCCTCACCGCCTCCGCCGCGATCCGGCCGCTGCCCGCGGGGTTCGAGAGACCGGACGGCGAGGCCGATCCCCGCCGTCGGCGCGCCGATCGCCTCGCCGTGCCCGATCAGGGGCGGCGTCCGCGCGGGCTTCTCCTGGGTCTCGGCATCGGCGCCCTCGTGGTGGTCCTCGCCCTCGCCGGGGCCGGGATCTTCCTGGTGGCCCGGGTGCTGTCCCCGGGCGACGAGGCACCTGCGGCGTCCGGGACCGCAGCTCCCTCGGCGAGCGTCCCGTCGAGCTCCGTCGAGATCGCCGGCATCCGTGTCGGCGTCACGTCGATGGAGACGGCTCTGCCCGCCGTCGGGGACACCCGCACGCGCGTCACGCCCGAGTCCGGGGAGTTCATCGCGATCGTCCTGACCGTGGAGAACAGCTCGGACCGCGCGATCGCCTGGAATCGCTCGATGGATCTCGTGACGACCGATGGCGTCGCCCATCCTGCCGACGCCAAGGCCTCCGATGCCTACCTCAGCAGCAGCGAGAGCACCATGATCATCTCCCCCGGGAAGTCCGCGCAGGCGGTCCTCGTCTACGACGTGCCCATCGGATCGGTGCCCCAGGAGGGGCGGATCACCCTGCCCGTCTCCCACGGCGGCACCACCGGTACCCTGCCGCTCGGGTGATCCCACCCCGGCGCCCCGCACCGACCTCGACCGCACGGCCCCGATCCCCGTCACCGAACTCGAAGGACACGATGAGCACGCACGAGCACCTCGCACCCCACGCCGCCGACGAGGACGGCCCGGTCCCCACCGGCGCGCCGGACGACCATGTCCACGGGTCCGTGGACCCCGAGGCGGCCGCGGCATCCCGCGACATCTCCGAGGTCTCCGCCGTCGAGATCATCACGACCGCCACCGTGCACCTCATGAGCGCCGCCGCCGTCAAGATCGGTCTCGGCGAGGATGAGGAGGCCGAGCACCACCAGGATCTCGCCGAGGCGCGCAAGCTCATCACGGCCCTGGCGGGGCTCGTCACCGCGGCCTCCCCCGAGGTGGGAGGCGACCACGCCCGCTCGCTGCGCGACGGGCTGCGCACCCTGCAGCTGGCCTTCGCCGAGGCCCTCCCGTTCCCGGACGCCCCGGGCGAGGGGCCCGGCGAGAAGTGGACCGGCCGCGTCACGGGCTGACGGATCCCACGTCCTGCCAGCGCCGACGCACACGCCTGCGCCGCACGGACCGCATGCCCAGTCCCAGTGCTGCGACGAGCAGTCCCAGCCCGCCTGCGACCGCGATCCCCCAGGCGGGGCCGGCGCCGTCGATGACCGCCCCGATCGTCGGCGCGCCGACCGCTCCGCCGACGGTCAGGGCGCTGCCGTGCCAGCCCATCGCCTCTCCGCGTGCCGACTCGGGCACGCGGTGGGACAGCTCCTCCCCCGTCGCCGTGATCGAGGGCGCGCACGCGAGACCTGCCAGGAGCACGGCGGCCATGATCATGGGCACCGAGTCCGCGAGCGCGATCGGGATGGTCACGAGCCCCAGCGCCCCGACCACCCACAGCGAGGGGAACTGCCGCCGGATCGTGCCGTAGACAAGGCCCCCCACCGCGGAGCCGAGGCACCAGATCGCGACGACCGGCCCGATCATCGACGCGGCGTCCCGGGCGTTCAGCATCGCCACGAGGGTGACGTCGGTGGCGGTCACGATGAGGTTGGACGTCGCCGTCGCGACGAGGACCGCGATCCCGCCCAGGCTCAGGAGCGCGGCGCGCACGGCCGCGCGGTCCGAGGGCGCCACGACGGGGATCGCGCCGGTGGAGAGGTCCTCACCGCGCCGCACGTCCCCGATCTGCTCGGTCCGGACCAGGGCGCCCTCCTCCATCGCCCGCAGGGGCGCAGGCAGCCGCGCAGGCAGGACCACCTGCTCGCTGCGCGTGGGCGGGTTCGCGATCATGAGCCCGATCCCGGCCAGGGCGACGCACGCCCCGACGACGATCAGGGACTCGCGGGTGCCGATGCCGAGCGCGAGGACGCTCACCGCGGCCGGGCCGATCATGAAGACGATCTCGGTGACGACGGCGTCCAGGGCGAAGACGCTGCGACGCATCGTGGCGGGCACGAGCACCGACAGCGAGGTCCGCACCACCGAGAACACCGGCAGCGCGAAGAGCCCGCCCAGGAAGGCCAGCGCCACGAAGCCCCAGAACGGCACGAACCCGGCCGCGATGAGCGTCGCGCTCTGGACGACGACGGCGGGCAGCACCGCCCGCCGCTGCCCGCGCCGATCCACCAGGCGGCCCCGCCAGGGCGAGGAGATCGCGGTGCCCAGGGTCGAGGCGGCGACCACGAGCCCGGCGGCCAGGTACGTCTGGTGCAGCGTCAGGACGGTGTGCAGCGTCAGCAGCAGACCGAGGGTCGAGAAGGGGATGCGGGCCAGGAAGCCCAGCAGCATGACGGGGGCGACCCCCGGCGAGCTCAGCACCGCCCGATAGGTCGCGAGCACCGGACGTCAGCCCTCGAGGGAGATCTTCATCGAGCTCACCCGTTCGGCCACGAGCTGTGACCGGGACAGGGCCGCGCCGAGGACCGCGAGGATCTGCCGGACCTGCTCCGGGGTCAGGCCCGGCACCAGATGCGCCCGCAGGTCCACCTCCCGGGCGGGATCGGGGCGCGGCACGAGGGAGAGGACACCCGGCACGGACTCGGCGAGGGCGGCGAGCTCGCCGATCACCTCCGGGTCCTCGTGCGGGGGGATCCAGGCGCGCCCCTGCCCGAGCGCCCACAGGATCGAGCGCTGCAGGAGGATCGCGTCCGGCCCGGGGTCCAGCACGAGCGCCGTGCATCCCTCCTGGACGGCCGCCTGGGCCGCCTGGGCGGTGACGACGGGGACGGGGCGCGCCTGTGCCTGCCAGGACGCGAGCGCGGCGACCGAGGAGAAGACGGGGAGGGTGCGTGTCCCGTCGGGTGCGCTGATCGAGACCATGGCCATGTCGGCGCCGTTGTCGCCCTGAAGTCCGTGGGCGGTCTCGCCCCGTTCGGTCGAGGTCGCCATGATCGGGACGAGCACCCGGACGGAGGCGAGCGCCGCCACGAGGGCTCGTCGATCCGGGTCCTCGCCGGCGCGGACCGCGGCGAGCGCGGCGGCGAGAGCGGGCGGGGTCGCGCCGTCGTCCGTGGGATACGGGCTCACCGTGTAGTCCCGACCCGCCCAGGAGACCCCGGCGGTGTCTGTCAGCGGATCCTTCTCCCGGAAGTGCGCCGGCAGCGCGAGCCCCGGATCCTGCGGGCGGGGCGCCTGCGGGCGGGGGTCGTGCGCGCGAGGGGCCTCGTCGTGGTGGTCGGGCGAGGTCACGGGCGACCGGCGACGTCGAGCGCCTCGGAGAGGGTGAACGCGCCGGCGTACAGCGCCTTGCCGACGATCGCGCCCTCGACGCCCTCGGGCACCAGGGCGCGCAGCTCGGCGAGGTCCTGCAGCGTCGAGACGCCGCCGGAGGCCACGACGGCGGCGTCGGTGCGCGCGGCGACCTCGCGCAGGAGGTCGAGATTGGGTCCGCGCAGGGTGCCGTCCTTGGTGACGTCGGTGACGACGTAGCGCACGCAGCCGGCCTCGTCGAGGCGGGCGAGGGTCTCCCACAGGTCGCCGCCCTCCTGGGTCCATCCGCGTGCGGCCAAGGTGGTGCCGCGCACGTCGAGCCCCACGGCGATCCGGTCGCCGTGCTCGGCGATCACGCGCGCCGTCCATGCGGGGTCCTCGAGGGCCGCGGTGCCGAGGTTGACGCGCCGGCAGCCGGTGGCGAGCGCGGCCGCGAGCGAGGCGTCGTCGCGGATCCCGCCGGAGAGCTCGACGGCGATGTCCACGGAGGCAACGACGTCGGCGAGCAGCTCACGGTTGGAGCCGCGTCCGAAGGCGGCATCGAGGTCCACGAGGTGCAGCCATTCGGCGCCGGCCTCGGCGAAGGTGCGCGCGGCGTCCGCAGGGGCGCCGTAGTGGGTCTCGCTGCCGGCCTCGCCCTGGACCAGGCGGACGGCCTGGCCGTCGGCGACGTCGACGGCGGGGAGGAGCTGGAGGCGGGGTGCGGTCATGGTGGACTCCCGGGGATGGTGGGGCGGACGGACGGGTGGATCACGGGGCACGCCCTGCGGGGGCCTGCGCGAACGCGACGACGCAGTCTGGAGGGGGCGGTCGGGACGGAGCGGGCGGGACGACGGGGCGGACGGAACGGTGCGGACGGTCAGCCCTGGTTGATCCGCCACAGGGCCACGGCGATGCAGAGCACGGCGAGCACGGCGAGGACGATGACCGTCCAGAGAGGCTTCTTCTGGCGGAAGAACGACCAGGTGCCACCGAGCAGGATCCCGCCGGCGGCGAGCATGAGGTACGGCAGGAGGAGGCTCACGGGGTCCTCCCCGGGGCGGGACGCACGGGCAGGGTCGCCAGCCAGTTGCGCAGCAGTCGGGTGCCGGCGGCCCCGGACTTCTCCGGGTGGAACTGCGTCGCGGTCAGCGGGCCGTTCTCGACGGCCGCGATGAAGCGGTCCCCGCCGTGGACGGACCAGCTGACCTGGGGCGGCACGAGCGTCGGATGGTCCTCGAGCTCCCAGGTGCGCGCGCCGTAGGAGTGGACGAAGTAGAAGCGCTCGTCCTCGATGCCCTCGAACAGGCGCGATCCGTCCGCGGTCTGGACCGTGTTCCACCCCATGTGCGGGACCACCTCGGCCTGCAAGCGCGTGATCTCCCCCGGCCACTGCCCCAGCCCCGTGCTGGAGACCCCGTGCTCGGTGCCGCGGTCGAACATCACCTGCAGGCCGACGCAGATGCCCAGCACGGGCAGCCCGCCGGCGAGGCGGCGTTCGATGATGCGGGGGCCGTCGACGGCGCGGATCTGCTCGATGGTGGCGGCGAAGGCGCCGACGCCCGGCACCACGAGTCCGTCGGCCTCCAGCGCGGCGGTCGTCTGGACCGTGAGCTCGACGTCCGCGCCGGCGGCCTCGAGGGCGCGGACCGCGGAGCGGACGTTGCCGCTGCCGTGGTCGAGGACCACGACGCGGGGGGCGCCGGTCATCCGCGCCGCCTGCCGGTCGCGATCCAGCGCAGCGCCTGCATCCGTGAGACGGTGCTCGGGTCGATGCCCTCGCCCAGGTCCGACGCCTCGACGGCGCCGAGCAGCAGCTGCTCGATGGACTCGTCGACGCCGCCCAACACGATCGCCGGCGCCACGTCGTCGCCGCGCGCTCCCTGGCGGTAGCGGGTCGCGGTCATGCGATCGCCGCGGCGCCAGAACAGGATGATCCCGAGCTTCTGGAGGGCGGTGCTCACGGCGAGCGCGAGCGCATGGGCCTCGGCCTCGTCGAGCTCGCCGAGGGCGATCGCCCCGGTGCCGGTGGACAGGACACGGGTGCCCGCGGGCACCCCGGTCCCCTCCCCACGGGCCTCGGATCCCAGGCGGATCGCTCCGGCGAGGGCCTTCGCGGAGGCGACGGAGGTCGCGACCACGGCGACCGGCCGCGGCGCATCGTCCTGGGCGGGGGCTCCCAGGACGTCCTCGACGGTCAGCGGTGCATCGTCGGAGGTGCCCTCGGCGTCGTGCACGGAGGGATCGGGCAGCTCCGTGCTGGCCCCCGCGGCGCTCGCCGCGGCGGGGTCCGCCGTGCCGGCGTCGGGCTCGTCGAGGTCGAGGCCCTCCATCATGCGCGCGAACTCGGCGTCCACGTCGGAACGGTCCTCGGGCTCGTCACCGCGGGGCGGCTCGGGCGGGACGGTCATCACAGGGCTCCCTTGGTCGAGGGGACGTCGGTCACGCGCGGATCCCGGGCGCACGCGCCGCGCAGGGCACGGGCCAGGGCCTTGAACTGCGCCTCGACGATGTGGTGGGGGTCGCGTCCTGCGAGCACCCGCATGTGCAGGCAGATCGCCGCGTGGTGGGCGATCGACTCCAGGACGTGGCGGGTCAGGGAGCCGGTGAAGTGCCCGCCGATGAGGTGCAGCTCCTGCCCGGCGGGCTCGCCCGTCTGCACGCAGTAGGGGCGGCCGGAGACGTCCACGACGCACTGGGCCAGCGCCTCGTCGAGGGGGACCGTGGCATCGGCGAAGCGCGAGATCCCGACCTTGTCGCCGAGCGCCTCGCGCAGGCATTCGCCGAGGACGATCGCGGTGTCCTCGACGGTGTGGTGCACGTCGATCTCGATGTCGCCGGTGCCGCGCACGGTGAGGTCGAAGCGCGCGTGGGTGCCCAGCGCCGTGAGCATGTGGTCGAAGAACGGCACCGAGGTCGACACGTCGCAGCGCCCCGAGCCGTCGAGGTCCAGGGTCACCTCGACGCTCGACTCCCGGGTGGTGCGGCAGATCGTGGCGGTGCGGTGCGCCAGCGTGTCGGTGTCGGTGGGCTGGATCGTCATCGGGGGTCGGCCTCCTCGAGGGCGCGGCGGAATGCGAGGTTGTCGTCGGGGGTGCCGACGGAGACGCGCAGCCAGCCCTCGGGGCCGACGACGCGGATGAGGACGCCGCGCTCGAGCAGGCGCTCGAAGACCGCCTGGCGATCCGTGAACGTCCGGAACAGGATGAAGTTGGCGTCCGAGGGGGCCAGGTCGTGGCCGCGGGCCGCGAGGTCGGCGGCCAGGGCGTCCCGCTCGTCGCGCAGCAGCGCGACCTGGCTCAGGAGCTCGGTGCCGTGGGCCAGCGCGGTGCGCGCGACCGCCTGCGTGATGCCCGACAGGTGGTAGGGCAGGCGCACGATGCGGACGGCGTCGACGATCGCGGGATCCGCGACGAGGTAGCCGATCCGCGCGCCCGCCAGCGCGAAGGCCTTGGACATGGTGCGGGTCACGACCAGCCCGGGGTGCTCGGGCAGGAGCGTCAGGGCGCTCGGGACGCCGTCCCGACGGAACTCCCCGTACGCCTCGTCGACGATCAGCAGTCCGCCGTGGCGGGCCTGGGCGGCGGCCGCCGCCCGCACCACGTCGAGGTCCAGCGCCGTGCCGGTGGGGTTGTTGGGGCTCGTGAGCAGCACGATCGCGGGGCGGTGCGCGGCGATCGCGGCAGTGACCGTCCGGGCGTCCAAGGCGAAGTCCGGCGCGGGACCGCGAGCGGCGGTGACCCACGCGGTGAACGTGTCGCGGGCGTACTCGGGGTACATCGAGTAGTGCGGGGTGAAGGACAGGGCGCTGCGGCCCGGGCCCCCGAAGGCCTGGAACAGCTGCTGCATGATCTCGTTGGAGCCGTTGGCGACCCAGATCGAGTCCTCGGGCGGCGCGGGGATCCCGGACTCGACGACGAGGTACTTCGCGAGATCGGCCCGGAGGTCGTGGAACTCGCGATCGGGGTACCGGTTGAGGCCGCGGGCGGCGGCCTCGACGGCCCGGCCGAGGTCCGCGGCGAGCGCGTCCGAGGGCGGGAACGGGTTCTCGTTGACGTTGAGGGGATGGGGCACGTCGAGCTGCGGGGCCCCGTACGGCTCGAGGCCGACGAGGTCGTCGCGCACCGTGGGTCCGATGGTGAGCGGGGCGTCTGACGCGGCGGAGGGCATGACCCCCATGGTAGAGGGAGGGCCCCGGTCGGGGCGACGGCGTCCGGCGGGCCGTGCGACCGCTCGGCGCCGCTCCCGCGACCTCCGCGGACCGGCCTCGGCCGGGCACCGGCACGGTGGCCTACCCTGGTCCGGTGATGCGTGCGTTCGGTTCTCTGGTGGCAGATGCCCTCGCGGTGTTCCTCTTCGTGGCGATCGGCCTGCTGCAGCACGGCAGTCCGCTCACGACGGTGACGGTCACGTGGGTGGGCTGGACGTTCGCGGTGGGGATGCTCGTCGGGCACCTCGCGATCCGCTCCTGGCGCGCCCCCTTCGCGGTGTGGCCCCAGGGCGTGTTCGTCTGGGCGATCACGATCGTCGCGGCGATGGCCCTGCGCACCCTCTTCGGCCAGGGCACGGAGACCTCGTTCATCGTCGTGACCGCGATCGTGCTGGGCGTGCTCATGCTCGGCTGGCGAGCCGTGGCCTCCTTCGTCACCCGCCACGAGCGCCGGGCGGTCGTGAGCCTCGCGGACCTCGAGGGGTCCGGCGACGCGGGCGCGGTCGGCCCGGGGACCGCGGATTCCGACGACGAGGAGCTGGACGGCGCCCCGGCGTCGGGGCGCGATGGCGGGAGCCGGACGGCGGACGACGAGGGCCCGGTGCCCGCGGGCGACGATCTCGACCCCACGGGTCCCGACGGAACCGTGCCGGACGGGTCGGGCACCACCGGCCGCTGACGACGGACCGCGCGGTGCGGGACCGTCCGCGCGCTCAGCGCGGAGATGCCTCCGCGGCGGCCTCGCCGGGCCCCTCGCCCTCGAAGCGGATCGCGACGGCACGGCCGTGGGCGGGGAGGTCCTCGGCGACGGCGAGCGTCTCGGCGCTCGCGCGCGAGGCCGCGAGCGCGGGACGGTCGTACTCGACGACGTGGATGCCGCGCAGGAAGCTCTGGACCCCGAGCCCCCCGCCGAACCGCGAGCTGCCCCCGGTGGGCAGGACGTGGTTGGAGCCCGCGGCGTAGTCGCCCAGGCTCACCGGGGAGAAGGAGCCGACGAACACCGCCCCCGCGTTGGTGACGCGGGCGGCGACCTCCGCGGCGTCGGCGGTCTGGACCTCGAGGTGCTCGGCGCCGTAGGCGTCGACCACGGCCAGGCCCTGGTCGAGGTCGTCCACGAGCACGATCCCGCTCTGGCGTCCCGCGAGGGCCTCACCGATCCGCTCGGCGTGCAGGGCCTGCGGCACCTGGACCGCGAGCTCGCCCTCGACGGCCCGGGCGAGGTCGGGGCTGTCGGTGACCAGGACGGCCGCGGCCAGCGGGTCGTGCTCGGCCTGGGAGATGAGGTCGGCGGCGACGAACCGGGGCGTGGCCGTCCCGTCGGCGAGGATCGCGATCTCCGTCGGGCCGGCCTCCGCGTCGATGCCCACCGTCCCGCGCACCAGGCGCTTGGCGGCGGTCACGTAGACGTTGCCGGGACCGGTGACGAGGTCGACCGGGTCCAACCGCTGCCCGTCGCCGAGGTCGGGGGCGCCGAAGGCCAGCAGCGCGATCGCCTGGGCGCCGCCGGCGGCGAGGACAGTGTCGATGCCCAGCAGCGCGCAGGCGGCGAGGATGGTGGGGTGGGGGTAGCCGTCGTGGTCCTTCTGCGGCGGGGAGGCGAGCACGATCTGCCCGACGCCGGCGGTCAGCGCCGGCACCGCGTTCATCACGACGGAGCTGGGCAGGACCGCGCGCCCGCCGGGCACGTACAGGCCCACGCGGCGCACGGGGACCCAGCGCTGCCGCACCACGCCACCGGGGATGACCTCGACGACGTCATCCTCGCGGCGCTGGGCGGCATCGACCCTGCCGACCCGCGCGATGGCGTCCTCGAGGGCCGCGCGGATCGCGGGATCGAGGTCCCGGAGCGCCCGGTCGATGACGTCCGCGGGGACCCGCAGGTGCTCCGGACGCACCCTGTCGAACCGCTCCCCCGCGGCGAGCACGGCCTCGGCGCCCCGTTCCCGGACGTCGTCGACGACGGGGCGGACGGCCTCGACCGCACCGGCGACGTCGAGCTCGGGGCGCGGCACCGCCTCACGCAGCTGGGCAGGGCTGAGGGTACGACCACGCAGGTCGGTGACGGAGAGCAGAGCCATGCTCACGAGTCTAGGCGGCTGCGGGACTGCGGGCTCACTGCAGGCAGGAGGGCCCCAGCAGCGCCTTGAGCGAGGCGTACAGCGCCGGCGACGGCGTGACCGAGAGGCGGTTGTCCAGCCGCATGAGGGTCGCGCGCCCGGGCTCGAGGAGCTTGAGCCGCACCTCGCTCATGCCGGGGTTGTCCTCGAGGACGCCGCGCAGATCGGTGACGACGCGCTCGCTGCAGCGGACGGCCGGCAGCGAGATCACCACGGGGCCGTCGCCGCCGATGGACGAGGTGTCCGGGATGGTCATCTCCATGACGCGCATCTCGGGCATGCCCTTGGAGGTGTCGATCCGACCCTTCATCGAGACGACCAGGTCCTCGGCCAGCTCGGTGGAGACGGTCTGGTAGGTCGAGGGGAACAGCAGGCAGTCCACCGTGCCCTCGAGGTCCTCGACCGTGGCGATCGCCCACATGTCGCCCTTCTTGGTGGTCTTGCGCTGCAGCGAGGTGATGAGGCCCGCGACCTGGACCATGGCGCCGTCCTCGACGGCCCCGGGATCCGCGAGGGCGCTGATCGTCGTCGTGGAGTTCTGGGCGATGACGTGCTCGAGGCCCTGCAGGGGGTGGTCCGAGACGTACAGGCCCAGCATCGTGCGCTCGAAGGCCAGCTTCTCCTTGCGGTCCCACTCGGGGACCTCGGGGTAGGGCTGGTCGTCGGGCTCGGCGGCGCCGGCGCCCTCGTCCCCGAAGCCCATGCCGAACAGGTCGTACTGGCCCTGGCTCTCCATGCGCTTGAGGCCCACGAACTCGTCGACCGCGTCCTCGTGGTGCAGGACCAGGGTGCGGCGGTTCTCGCCCAGGGAGTCGAAGGCGCCTCCCTTGATGAGCGACTCGATCGTGCGCTTGTTGCACACCACCAGCGGGACCTTCTTGAGGAAGTCCCGGAAGGAGGTGAAGGGCCCCTCCTCCTCCCGGGCCGCGAGGATCGCCTCGACGACGTTGGTGCCCACGTTGCGGATCGCCGAGAGCCCGAAGCGGATGTCGTCGCCGACGGCCGAGAAGTACATGCCGGACTCGTTGACGTCCGGGGGCAGCACGGTGATCCCGTGGTGGCGGCAGTCCCCGAGGTAGAACCCGAGGCGGTCGCGGTTCTCCTGCGTGGAGGTCAGCAGGGCCGCCATGTACTCGGCGGGGTACTTGGCCTTGAGCAGCGCCGTCCAGTACGAGACCACGCCGTAGGCGGCGGAGTGGGACTTGTTGAAGGCGTAGTCCGCGAACGGCAGCAGCGTGTCCCAGAGCGCCTTGATCGCGGCGGCCCCGAACCCGTTGTCCTGCATGCCCTTCTGGAAGGACACGTACTGCTTGTCCAGCTCCGCCTTCTTCTTCTTGCCCATCGCGCGGCGCAGGATGTCCGCCTCGCCGAGGGAGTACCCGGCGACCTTCTGCGCGATCTGCATGACCTGCTCCTGATAGACGATCAGGCCGTAGGTCTCCGAGAGGATCTCGGCGAGCGGCTCCTCGAGCTGGGGGTGGATCGGGGTGACGTCCTGCAGGCCGTTCTTGCGCAGGGCGTAGTTCGTGTGGGAGTTCATGCCCATCGGGCCCGGGCGGTACAGGGCGCCGAGCGCGGAGATGTCCCCGAACTTGTCGGGCTTCATCTGCCGGCAGAGCTCCCGGTACCCGGCGGAGTCGAACTGGAAGACGCCCGCGGTGTCACCCCGCTGCAGCAGCGCGTAGGGCGCCGGGTCCTCGTAGCCGGCGTGCTCGAGGTCCGGGGCCTCCTTGCCGTTGGCGGTGATGTTGTCCAGGGCGTCGGAGATGACGGTGAGGTTGCGCAGCCCCAGGAAGTCCATCTTCAGCAGCCCGAGCGCCTCGCACGTGGGGTACTCGAACTGGGTGATCACCTGGCCGTCGGAGGGGCGGCGCATCATCGGGATGATGTCGGTCAGGGTGTGGCTGGACATGATGACCGCGCAGGCGTGGACGCCCCAGCCGCGGGTCAGGCCCTCGACGCCCTGGGCGATCTCGAAGACCTGGCGGACGTCCGCCTCCTGCTCGTGGATGCGGCGGAACTCGCCGGCCTCGGCGTAGCGCTTGTTCTCGGGGTCGAAGATGCCCGAGAGCGGGATGTCCTTGCCCATCACCGACGGCGGCAGCGCCTTGGAGAGGCGGTCCCCCATCGCATAGGGATAGCCGAGCACGCGCGAGGCGTCCTTCAGGGAGTTCTTCGTCTTCATGACGCCGTAGGTGACCACCTGGGCCACCCGGTCGTCGCCGTACTTGCGGGTGACGTACTCGAGCACCTCCCCGCGGCGGCGATCATCGAAGTCGATGTCGAAGTCGGGCATCGAGACGCGGTCGGGGTTCAGGAACCGCTCGAACAGCAGGCCGTGCTCGATGGGGTCGATGCCGGTGATCTGCATGGCGTAGGCGACCATCGAGCCTGCGCCCGAGCCACGGCCCAGGCCCACCCGGATCCCGTTCTCCTTGGCCCAGCGGATGAAGTCGGAGACCACCAGGAAGTACCCGGGGAACCCCATCTGGGTGATGATCGAGACCTCGTAATCGGCGCGGCTGCGCACCGCGTCGGGGATGCCCGCGGGGTAGCGGAACCGCAGCCCCTCCTCGACCTCCTTGATGAACCAGGAGTGCTCGTCCTCGCCCGGCGGGGTGGGGAAGACCGGCATGAAGTTCGCGCCGTCGTCGGTGGTGGTGAAGGAGACGTCGCACATCTCCGCGACCTTGAGGGTGTTGTCGCAGGCCTCGGGCAACTCGCGGAAGAGCTCGCGCATCTCCCGGGCGGACTTGAGGTAGTAGCCCGAGCCGTCGAACTTGAAGCGCCCCGGGGTGTCGAAGGTCGAGCCGGAGTTGATGCACAGGAGCGCGTCCTGGATCTTGGCGTCCTCCTGGGTGACGTAGTGGAGGTCGTTGGTCGCCAGCAGCGGTGCCCCGATCTCACGGGCCAGCGCGATGAGGTCCTTGGTCACCCGCTGCTCGAGCTGCAGGCCGTGGTCCATGAGCTCGACGAAGTAGTGCTCCTTGCCGAACATGTCCTGGTAGTCCGCGGCGGCCTGGACGGCCTCGTCCCACTGGCCCAGCCGGATCCTCGTCTGCACCTCGCCCGAGGGGCAGCCGGTCGAGGCGATGAGCCCCTCGGAGTAGCGCTGGAGGAGCTCGCGGTCCATGCGGGGCCACTTGCCCATCTGCCCGTCGAGCGAGGCGTACGAGCCCAGGCGGAACAGGTTGTGCATGCCCTCGGTGCTGCGGGACAGCAGGGTCATGTGGGTGTAGGCGCCACGGGCCGAGACGTCGTCGCCGGCGTCCTGCTGGGCCTTGGTGCCCCACTGGACACGCGTGCGGTCGTGGCGGCTCGTGCCCGGGGTCACGTACGCCTCGACGCCGATGATCGGCTTGATGCCCGCGGCGGTGGCCGTGCGGTAGAAGTCGTAGGCGCCGAAGAGGTAGCCGTGATCGGTGATCGCGATGGCCTTCTGACCCTGGCGCTGGGTCTCCTCGATGAGTTTGGAGATCTTCGCGGCGCCGTCCAGGAGCGAGTAGTCGGTGTGGACGTGGAGATGCACGAAGTCGTCAGCGGCCATGGATCGAGGGTAGCGAGGAGGACCGACGAACGGGGGCTCAGGCGAGCCGGGCCGGCGTCGCGCCGGTCACCGTGAGGACTCGGTCACGGCCTCGGCCCGGTCCCGGGGGCGCTCGGGCGCCCGGGGTCCCCCGGAGCACCCGGGGCGCCCGGCGCCGGGGGCCCGTCGCCGTCGTCCTCCGCCTCGGCGTCGCGGAGCATCCGGGTCATGAGCTGCTCGAGGTACTCCCCTGCGCCCTCGACGCTCAGCGAGCGTTCGTCACGGCGCGGCGGCATGCCCTCGACCAGGGCACCGCCGTGCCAGGCCAGGGAGTCGTCCGGGAGGTGCGCCGCGTCGTCCCGCCACAGGTCCAGGGGCACGGCGTGCGCGGCGAGGTCCCGGGCCAGGGCGTCCGCGGCCGCGGGGTCCCCGGATCGCTGCAGGATCGCGACGAGCAGGGACTGACCGGCCCAGGCCTCGGCGTCGTCGGCGCCGGGGCGCGCGGTCTCCTGGACGAGCGCCACGAAGCTCGCCGCGAGCTCGTCCCGCCCGTCGAGATGGTGGTCCTTGGCGGCACGCAGGGCGATCGCGGGCACGTGCTCGGTCACGCCCCACAGGACGCCCGCGCCGACGAGGGCCTCGGCCACGCCCAGCGGGAAGTCCGGATGCGCGGCGATCGCGCTGGACGGCGTGCGGCCGGCTCTGCGGTCGTCGTCGGCCCGGAGGTAGGCGCGGCTCGCCGCGAGGACGGCCTCGCGGGCGCTCCCCGGATCCGCGAGCTCGACCTCGGCGCGCTCGGGGGACAGGCCCAGGAGGGCGCCCACGCGGGCCACGGGGAACTCCGGGCGCCCCAGGGGTCCGGGTCGGGGCGTCGCGTCGTCAGGCGTGTCGTCGCTCATCCCCCGACGCTATCGCGCGCGAGGTTCACCCCGCGCGCAGCACCTCGAGGGCGTGGGAGAGGTCCTCGGGGAGCTCGGAGGTGAAGGTGACCCGCTCCCCGCTGACGGGGTGCAGGAACGACAGCTCCATCGCATGCAGCCATTGCCGCACCAGCCCGACGCGCTCGGCGAGCCGCGGGTCCGCGCCGTACAACGGGTCCCCCACGAGAGGATGGTGCAGGGCTGCGGTGTGCACGCGGATCTGGTGGGTGCGGCCTGTCTCGAGCTTGACGCGCAGGAGGTCCGCGCCGTGCAGGGGCTCGAGCACCTCGTAGTGGGTGACCGAGGGCTTGCCGGTGCTGAGCACCGCGTACTTGTAGTCGTGGTGCGGGGAGCGACCGATGGGGGCGTCGATCGTGCCGCGCGCGGGATCCAGATGCCCCTGGGAGACCGCCTGGTAGATCTTGTCGACCGTGCGGGTGCGGAAGGCGTCCTGGAGCACCGGGTAGGCGCGCTCGGACCGTGCCACGACCATGAGCCCGCTGGTCCCCACGTCCAGGCGCGAGACGATCCCGTGCCGCTCGGGCGGTCCGACGGGCGCAATGCGCACACCCGCGGCCGCGAGGTGTCCCAGCACCGTGGGCCCGTCCCATCCCTGGCTCGGGTGGGCGGCGACGCCGACGGGCTTGTCGACGACCACGATGTCGTCGTCCTCGTGCACGAGGCGCATGCCCGGAGCGATGAGGGGCTGGACGGTCACCGCGGGCCGGTCCGCGGGGATCTCGATCCGCAGCTCCATACCGGGCTCGAGGCGCGTCGAGCGGCTGCTCGGCGCCCGGCCGTCCAGCTCCACGGCACCGGCGGAGACGAGCTCCGCGGCGCGGGTGCGGGAGAGCCCGAACATCCGGGCGACGCCGACGTCGACGCGCTCCCCGGCCAGCCCTTCGGGCACGGGGACCGTGCGCACGTCCGTCACGGGGTCTCCGGGGAGACCACGTCCGGCTCGGGATCGGCCTCGGGGTCCGTGGCCCCGGGATCCGTCGCGACCCCGATCACGCCGAGCAGGACGATGAGGATCGCCCCGCCGACGACGCACATGTCGGCGATGTTGAAGATGGGCCAGTTGGGCAGCTGCAGGAAGTCCACGACCTCGCCGCGGAAGGGCCCCGGCGGACGCAGCAGGCGGTCATGGATGTTGCCGAGGGCGCCGCCGACGATGAGCCCGAGGGCGCACGCCCACCAGGCCGACCGCACGGAGCGGACGACGAAGACGAGCGCGCCGATGCAGATCGCGATCTGCAGGCACGTGACGACGGGGGTGATCCCGGCACCGAGGCCCCAGGCCGCTCCGGAGTTGTACAGGAGCTGGAACTGCAGGAGCTCACCGACCACCGGACGGGACACGTGGAGCGTCAGGGCGCCCTCGGCCCAGGCCTTGGTCACCTGATCGGCCACGAGCGCGAGCAGGGCGATGCCGGCGACGTCCGCGATCGCGGCGGGCCGGCCGATGCCCCGGCGCCGGACACGGAGAACGCCGGACGCTGAGCGTCCGGCGTTCTCCGGCGAAGGGTCCGCGGAGGTCACAGGCCGAAGTTCGCCTGCTTGTCCTGCGTGTCGCTCGTGTCGAGGTCACGCAGCTGGTTCTCGAGGTAGTTGCGCAGACGGTTGCGGTAGTCGCGCTCGAAGGTCCGCAGGCCGTCGATCGACTTCTCGAGGGCGGCCTTCTGGGTCTCGAGGGCGTCGAGGGTCGTGCGGGACTTCTCCTCGGCCTCGCCGACGATCCGACGGCTCTCGCTGTCGGCCTCGGAGATGAGGCGGTCGCGCTCGTTCTCGCCGTTGCGGACGTGCTCGTCGTGCAGGCGGTGGGCCAGCGCGATGATCCCGGCGGCCGACTGATCGGCGCCGTCGCCCGTGCTCGCGGCCGGCGCCGAGGCGGCCGGGGTGACGACCGTGTCGTCGTCCGCGGGCCGCTCGAAGGCCGGCGCGGAGGCGATCTCGGGGGTCTGCTCGGAGGCCTCGGGGGCCGCAGGGCGCGACTCGAGTGCGGCGACGCGGTTGTGCGCCTCCTCCAGCTCGCTCCTCAGTCGTGCGTTCTCGTCGATGAGCTCCTGAAGGCGGGGCATGACGTCGTTGTCGAGGTAGTTGTCGACCTCGTCCATGTCATAGCCTTCGGAGAACCGCACCGGAGTGAACCGCTTGTTCTGCAGATCCTCGGGCATGAGAGCCATGGGCCACCTTCTCGTGTAGGTCGTGGAGCCTCCGTCGACTCCTGTTTCAGCCCGTTCAGCGTAGCCGATGGGCCCGATGCGTCGCACCGCCTTGACGCACCCCGTGACACACGGCTCTCAAAGATCTGGCAATCCTACGCAAAGCGGACGACAAATCCTCCGAGAAGCCCCAGCAGGAGCCATCCGGCGAGCAGCAGGATCATCAGGCTGAGATCCAGCGAGACCGCGCCGAGCCGCAACGGGGGAATGACGCGGCGCAATGCGCGGACGGGCGGATCGGTCAGCGTGAACACGACCTCGAACACGACCGCCATGATTCCGCGCGGCCGGTATTCCCGCGCGTAGGAGCGGATCCAGTCGAGCACGAGGCGCGCCAGGAGCGCGATGACATAGAGGAGCAGCGCGAGGTACGCGATGCCCAGGACGATCTGCACGGCAGGGCGCTCAGCTCTGGTTGTAGAAGCTGCCCTCGTCGGCCGCACCGTCGCCGTCGATCTCGACGAACTCGGGGCTCAGGAGGAAGACCTTCGAGGTCACGCGCTCGATCGAGCCACGCAGGCCGAACACGAGGCCCGCGGAGAAGTCGACCATACGCTTGGCGTCGCCGTCCTGCATGTCCGAGAGGTTCACGATGACGGGGACCCCGTCGCGGAACGACTCGCCGATGGCCTTGGCGTCGTTGTAGGACCGGGGGTGGATCGTCGTGATGCGGTGCATCGACTCCTCGACGGGCCGTCCCACCGGGACCACGCTGGGTCGCTGGCGGATGGGGGTCACCTGTGCCTCCCGTTCGTTCTGCGTCTCTCCGACCTCGGAACGGCGGCCGGCGGCCGTGTTCGAGGACGTGTCACGGGACGTCTGCTCGTCCTCGTAGTAGTCCTCGTCGACCTCGTTGGCGAGGCCGAGTGCGACCATCGCGTTGTGCCATGCACTCATGGTCTGTTCTCCCTGGTTGGATTCAGCAGCGGCAGGGCCTCGGGGAAGCACGGGGAGTGCGTGGAGGCCACGTCCTGAACGTACCCGAGCGCCCTGTGCGCGGGTCGGATCGACGCGGCGTGTCGCCCGTCCGACCCGGGCGATCAGGGGTGCTGTGCCTCTCAGCGCGGATCCAGGGCGATGACCCCGGCGAAACGCCCCGTCGCACCGTCGCGGCGGTAGGAGAAGTAGTCGACGTGCTCCCGGGTGCAGGGAGCGCCCGAGACGACGGCGGCGTCGCCGAGCCCTGCCGCCGTCAGCGCGATCCGGGCACCGGCGACGAGGTCGAGCGCGGGGGTGCCCCAGCTGGTGGTCGAGGCGATGCCGGGCAGGCGCGTCCGGGCATCGGCCTGCATGTCCGCAGGCACCTCGTAGCAGCGTCCGCAGATGGCGGGGCCGATCTGCGCGCGCAGGTCGGAGGGTCGCGCGCCGAGATCCCGCATGGCCCGGACGGTGTGCTCGAGGACGCCGCCCAGGAGGCCCCGGCGGCCGGCGTGGGCCGCTCCGACGACCCCTGCGGCCTCGTCGACGAGGAGCACGGGCAGGCAGTCGGCGACCATCATCGCCAGCGCCACGTCGCGGCGCCGGGTCACGAGGCCATCGACGCGGTGCACCCGGGCAGGGTCCTCGTCCTCGTCGATCACGGCGACGTCGGCGGAGTGCACCTGGTCGGCGAAGACGACCGGGCACCCGAGCTCGCCGCGGAGCAGGGCACGGTTGCGCTCGACATCGGCCTCGTCGTCCCCGACGTGACGCGCGAGGTTCCACGCGTCGTACGGCGCGCGGGAGACGCCGCCCGCACGCCCCGTGAACAGGGCACGGGCCCCGCGCAGGTGCGGGGCCCGTGTCACCAGGGGTCCGGCGGTCACTTCAGGAACGACGGCAGGTCCAGGTCGTCGTCGTCCGAGGGTGGCTCCTCGATGCGCGGTGGGCGCACCGGCTCCTCGCGCTGGGAGGGCTGGGCGGGGGCCTCCTGCGAGTACGGCTGCTGCTCCGGGGCGGGCCGCTGCGCCACCTGCGGCTGCTGCGGATCCTGGTAGCGACGCGCGTGGGTCTCGTCGTGCCCGGGCTGTGCGGGGGCGCCCTGCCCGTCGTGGCGGGCCTCCTCCTCGACGACGGGGCGCGAGGGCGTGAAGGTCTGCTGGAGCGCTCCCCAGCCGCCCACGGTGGCGTTGCGGGAGGGATCCTGGCGCTGGGAGTGGTCGGTCGGGCGCTCGGGCACGGCCGGGCGCGCCTCGACGGTCCGCTGCGGGGCCTGCTGCTGGGGGACCTCCTTGCGGGGAGCCGGTCCCCCGGCCTCGAAGCCCGCGGCGATGACGGTCACGCGGACCTCGTCGGCCAGCGCGTCGTCGATGATGGCGCCGAAGATGAGGTTGGCGTCGGGGTGCGCGGCCTCCTGGACGAGGCGGGCGGCCTCGGAGACCTCGTACAGACCCAGGTCGCTGCCGCCCTGGATGGACAGCAGGACGCCGTACGCGCCGTCGATCGAGGCCTCGAGCAGGGGGCTCGAGACCGCGAGCTCGGCGGCCTGCAGCGCGCGGTCGTCGCCCCGCGAGGAGCCGATGCCCATCAGCGCGCTGCCGGCGCCCTGCATCACGGACTTCACGTCGGCGAAGTCGAGGTTGATGAGGCCGGGCGTGGTGATGAGGTCGGTGATCCCCTGGACGCCGGAGAGCAGGACCTGGTCGGCGCTCTTGAAGGCGTCGAGCATCGAGACCTGCTTGTCGGCGATCGAGAGCAGGCGGTCGTTGGGAATGACGATGAGGGTGTCGACCTCGGTCTGCAGCGCGGCGATGCCCGCCTCGGCCTGGGTCGAGCGGCGACGGCCCTCGAAGGTGAAGGGGCGGGTGACGACACCGATGGTGAGCGCCCCGAGGCTGCGGGCGATGTTCGCGACGACGGGCGCGCCGCCGGTGCCGGTGCCGCCGCCCTCGCCGGCGGTCACGAAGACCATGTCGGCCCCGCGCAGGACCTCCTCGATCTCCTCGGCGTGGTCCTCGGCGGCGCGACGGCCCACCTCGGGGTCCGCGCCGGCGCCGAGGCCTCGGGTGAGCTCCTTGCCGACGTCGAGCTTGACGTCCGCGTCGGACATGAGGAGCGCCTGGGCGTCGGTGTTGATCGCGATGAACTCGACGCCCTTGAGGCCCGACTCGATCATGCGGTTGACCGCGTTGACGCCGCCTCCGCCGACGCCGACGACCTTGATGACTGCGAGGTAGTTCTGGGATCCGGCCACGGGTTCGTCCTTGCTGTTGGAGGCTCTGCTGCTGATCTGGGTGCGATGGAGGCCCGGTGCGAACCCTCGACCTCGACTCGAGGTTCGGACTCCGCGGGCCTCATCTCCTGCTTCGACGCTAGGGATGGGAGATGGGCGACGCAACGACCGCGCCGCGCGTGTCGTGCACGGGTGCTCCCCGTACGGCGTGCGGAGGCGGTCGAGAGCTCCCGGCGGGGTGGGGCGCAGGCCCTCGGCACCCGCGTGCGATGTGTCAGCGCGTGACCGGCGCCACCGGCGAGGTCACGTCGATCACGGTTCCCTCGCGCGGGAGGAGGGCGGCGGTGACTCGCGCCTTCAGGTCGGCATCCTGCGCGTCGCCCCAGACCACGCTCTTGCTCGCCCCGCCGTCGAGGGCGACGGTCAGCGTGACGTCCGAGGTCGTGGTCGCCGAGATCCCGCTGACGCGACCGCGCAGGTCCTCCGGCAGGGAGTCGAGCACCGCCAGCATGGTGCGGGTCGCACCGTCTGCGTCCTGGGAGCCGGGCCCCACCGTCAGCGGCACCAGCGCGGCGCCCTGCTGGGCGGCGGCCGGGAGGCGGACCCCGTCGGCGTCGACCGGCGCCGTCGTGCCGTCGGCCTCGGTCACGAGCGCGAGCGGGACCCGCTCGGTGAGGACGACCCGCATCCCGCCGGGCCAGTCGCGATGGACCTCGGCGGTGCGCACGCCGGGCACGCGCTCGACCGCGGCGGCCAGGGACCCGGTCGGGAGCATGAGCACGCTCGTGCCGCGGGCGCCCGCGACGGCTCGGTCGACCTCCTGGGCGTCCACGTAGCCCCTGCCCTCGACCGTGATGTCCTGGACCCGGAGCGCCGGGAGGAGCCAGAGTGCCAGGAATCCCGCGACGAGCGCGAGGACCACGACCACGGCCGTGATCACCACGGAGCGACGACGCCGACGCCACGGGCGGGGGCGCACGAGGGCGCGGAAGCGGTCGGCGGCCTGGACGATCCCGGGGCCGCGTTCCCCGGGCGCCTGCGCGGTCGTCGTCTCGTCGGTCCGCTCCGCGGGCCGGGTCGCGGTGCGGCGGGCGGTCGTCGTCGTGGGTCTCGGGACCGGAGCAGCGCGCGTCGTCGTGTCCGTGGCGCCTCGGCCCGTCGGGGTCCGCGGGGAGCTCGATGGCTGCGCGGGCTCCGTCGCGCGCGGCGTGCGCGGGCGCGCGGGCGCGCGCGGGGTCGCAGGACGACGGGTGGTCACGAGGTCGCCCGTGTGAGCTGCGCGAGGATCGCGGGGGTCTCCTCGACGACATCCCCCGCACCGAGCACGAGCACGATGTCGCCGGGCCGCGCGGCACGGGCGACCGCGGGAGCCGCCTCGGCACGGTCGTCGAGGGCCCGGAGGTGCGAGCCGGCCTCGGCGTGCTCGGTGATGGTGCGGGCCGTCGTCGCGGGGTCGGGGTCCTCCCGGGCCGCGTAGACCGGCAGGACGAGGGCCAGGTCCGCGGTGCCGAGGGCCCGTGCGAAATCGGCGGCGAAGGCGCGGGTGCGCGAGAACAGGTGCGGCTGGAAGACCGCGAGGACCCTCCCGTCACCCACGATGCCGCGCGCGGCGGCGATCGTCGCGGCGACCTCACGCGGATGGTGCGCGTAGTCGTCGTACACGCGGATGCCGTCGACGGTGCCGCGCAGCTCGAACCGGCGGGAGGCACCCCGGAACCCGGCGATGCCCGCGAGGAGGTGCGTGAGGTCGGCCCGGGGTCGCAGGGCGTGGGCCCCCGCGAGCGCCCCGAGGGCGTTGAGGACGTTGTGGTGCCCCGCGACCGCCAGCACCGTCGAGACCTCCCCGGCAGGGGTCCGGAACGTGACGGCGGTGCCGGTGCCGTCGTGGGACTCCTCGGCGATCGACCAGGTTTCGCCGGCGCGCGCGCCGTAGGTCTCGACGCGGACGCCGCGCTCGGCGGCGCGCCGCCCGAGCGCGCGGGCCCCGTCGTCGTCGGCGCAGACGACCAGGGTCCCTAGGGGACGGATCCGCTCGACGAAGGCGTCGAAGACGGCGGTGACGTTCTCGGGGGTTCCGTGGAAGTCGAGGTGGTCGGGCTCCTGGTTGGTCACGACCACGACGTGCGGTGCGAAGGCCAGGAGGGAGCCGTCGGACTCGTCGGCCTCGACGACGGCGAGCTCACCGTCCGGGGCTCCCCATCCGGCGTTGTGCACGAGATCGGGGACGGCCGCGCCGAGCGCCCAGGCGGGGTCCTCCCCCGCCCCGCGCAGGGCCGAGGTCAGCATGGCCGTCGTGGTGGTCTTGCCGTGGGTCCCCGCGACGGCGGCGAGGTCCCGGTCGTGCAGGAGCCCCGCGAGGGCGGCCGCGCGGTGGACCACGGGGATCCCGCGCCCGTGGGCCGCGACCACCTCGGGGTTGTCGGCGCGCACGGCCGTCGACACGATCACCACGTCGCAGTCCGCGGCCAGCAGGCCTGCGTCGAAGCCGATGCCGATGCGTGCGCCGGCGGCGCGCAGCGGGGCGATGAACTGCCCGTCCTGGGAGTCGGAGCCGCTGACCGCGAGGCCCGCTCCGAGCGCGAGCCGCGCGACGGCAGACATCCCCGCGCCGCCGATCCGCACCACGTGCACCGAGCGGACCTGGCCCTGGGGCCACTGCGCCCGGGTGACGACGGGGCCGGGT
Organism: Brachybacterium sp. AOP25-B2-12; assembly: GCF_052378625.1. Lineage (NCBI taxonomy): Bacteria > Bacillati > Actinomycetota > Actinomycetes > Micrococcales > Dermabacteraceae > Brachybacterium > Brachybacterium sp. AOP25-B2-12. The sequence continues at coordinate 47,163 of NZ_JBQSXW010000012.1, forward strand.
CGAAGGATCGTGCGGACGGTGCCGGTGCTCATGGTCCCCACGCTAGCGGGGTCCGTCGCGTCGGTCCGTCAGGCGCGGCGTGCGGTGCTCGTCACGAGCGTCGCGAGCCGGTCGGCGGCGTCCGGGATGCCGAAGGCACGGGAGGCCGCCGCCATCGAGGCCAGGTGCTCGGGGTCCAGCAGCAGGGCCAGGATCCGCTCGCGCACGACCGCCGGGGTGAGGTCCGCGTCGTCGATCATGACGGCTCCGCCCGCCTCGACGACCTCGTGGCCGTTGAGCGCCTGCTCGCCGTTGCCGATCGGGAGGGGCACGAACACGGCGGGCAGGCCCACGGCCGTGACCTCGCTGACGGTGCCGGCCCCCGAGCGGGTGATCGCGAGGTCCGCGGCGGCGTAGGCGTCCTCCATCGCGGTGACGTACTCGAGCACGCGATATCCGGGGCGCTCGGCGATGGTCGCCTTTCCCCTGCCGGTGACGTGGAGGATCTGTCCGCCGGCGCCGAGGATGTCCGCGGCGGCGGCCTCGACGGACTCGTTGAGCCGTTGCGCGCCGAGGGAGCCGCCGGTCACCAGCAGGATGGGCCGCAGGGGGTCCAGGCCGAAGGAGCGGGCCGCATCGGCGTGGCGCGCCGCGCGGTCGAGCGTCGAGATCTGGGTGCGCATGGGCATCCCGAGCCGGCGGGCACCCGGCAGGGGGGTCCCGTCGAAAGCGGTGAGCACGGCGGCGGCCCCGCGGGCCCCGAGACGGTTGGCCAGTCCCGGGCGCCGGTTGGCCTCGTGCACGATCAGCGGGACGCGGGCGCGTCGTGCCGCGAGGTAGGCGGGCGGGCACACGTAGCCGCCGAAGCCGACGACGACGTCGATGCCGCGGTCCCTCAGGAGCGTGCGCACGGTGCGGACGGTCCCGGCGAAGCGTCCGGGGAACCGCAGCGCGGCGCCATCGGGTCGGCGCGGGAACGGGACCTTGGGGATGGTGACGAGCTCGAGGCCGGCGGCCGGCACGAGGTCGGCCTCGAGCCCCTCGGCGGTGCCGAGCACGACGATCCCGGTCTCGGGATCCTCGCGCCGCAGGGCCGCGGCGGTGGCCAGGAGCGGGGACACGTGCCCGGCGGTGCCGCCGCCGGCGAGCAGGACGTACGGTGCGCTCATCGGGGGGATCTCCTGGTCCGGGTGGCGCGGGACGTGAGGCCGGGGCCGCGGCCGCCGGACCGGGTTCTCGCCTTGGGACCCGCCGTCGTCGAGGGCTGGGGCCCGCCCTTCGTCGTGGGCGTGGACGCGGCCCTGGTCTTGGCCTTGGTCTTCGTCTTGGGCTCGGCACCGGCCGTGGACCGGGCAGCGGCCTTGGTCCTGGCCCTCGAGGTCCTGCCCGCGGTCGCGCCGGACGCCGGCACGATGGCGGCGCTGCCGCGCACGCGGCGGATCCGCGCGCCGATGGCCTCGCGGGCGCCTGGTTCGTGACGGGCGAACGACAGGAGCATGCCCAGGGCGAGCATCGACGTCACGAGGGCCGAGCCGCCCGCGGAGATGAACGGCAGCGGCACGCCGAGCACCGGCAGCAGGCCGGTGACGACCATCATGTTGGTGAAGGCCTGCCCGAGGATCCAGGCGCTCACTCCCGCCACCGTCACCTGGACGAAGAGGTCGTCGATCCGCGTGATCATGCGGAACATGACCAGGGCCAGGAGGCCGAACAGGACCAGCACGCTGAGGGTGCCCAGCAGTCCGAGCTCCTCGCCGATGATCGCGAAGATGTAGTCGTTGTCGGCCGCGGGCAGGAGCCCCCACTTCTGATGGGACTCCCCCAGACCCCGTCCCCACCAGCCGCCCTCGGCCAGTGCCATCAGGCCATGCGTCGATTGGTCGCTGCTGACCGCGGACTGCTCCGAGCCGCCCAGCCAGCTGCCGATCCGGGCCATCCGGTTGGGGCTCGTGATGGTCATGGCGAGCACGCCGAGGAGCCCCAGACCCGCCGCGGCGGCGAACCAGCGACGGGGCACGCCCGCCACCCACAGCGAGCCGGCCACGAGCATGCACATCACCAGCGCGGTGCCGAGGTCGTGCCCGAGGACCACCAGGCCGATGGCGAGGCCGACGACCGGACCGATCGGGACCACGAGGTGGAAGAGCCGGTCGAGCATGCGGTGCTTCATCGCCACAATCGCCCCGAGCCACACCGCCAGGGCGAGCTTGAGGAGCTCCGAGGGCTGGAGCTGCATGCTGCCGAAGCGGATCCAGTTGCGGTTGCCGTAGGCGTCCACCCCGAGGCCCGGGACGAACACCAGCAGCTGCAGCAGGAACCCCAGGATCAGCAGCCGCCAGGCCATGCGCTTGTAGAACGCCGGGGGCACGAGCGCGGCGAGGACGAGCAGCGGCAGGCCGATCAGCGCGAAGCGTCCCTGACGGAACAGCCCGGAGTACGCGGAGTCCCCCTTGGCGATCGAGATCACCGCGGAGCTCGAGAGCACCATCACCAGCCCGAGCCCCAGCAGCAGGCCGCCGATGGCCAGCAGGGCGTAGAAATCGAGCGCCGGGGAGCGCAACCAGGTGGCGATCCCGGCGCGGACGCGGCCGGGGACCTCGCCGAGGGCGCCGTCGGCCTCGTCGTCGCGCAGCACCGCGGTCGAGCGCCGACGCGCGGCGGCATCGCCGGCGGCGGGACGGCGGGAGCTGCCCGCTGTCCCCGTGCGCCGGGTCTGCTGGATCGTCACGCCCGCACTCCTGGGAGGTCTCGAGCCGCCGCGGCGAAGAGATCGCCGCGCTCGGCGTAGTCGGTGAACTGGTCGATCGAGGCCGCCGCCGGTGCCATGAGCACGACGTCCCCGCTGCGCGCCAGGGCCGCTGCCTCCGCGACCGCGCGGCGCATGAGGTCTGCGCGCCCGGCCGCCGTGCCAGTGTCGCCCGGTGCGATCGTGCGGACCGGGAGGTCGGCGGCGTGTCGGGCGAGCGCCTGCTCGAAGGGGCTCGGGTCGCTGCCGATGAGGACCGCCGCGCGCAGGCGGCGGGCGCTCGCGGCGACGAGGGCGTCGACGTCGGCACCCTTGGTCGCACCGCCGGCGATCCAGACGATGTGCTCGGAGGCACCCAGGGAGGCGGCGGCCGCGTCGGGGTTGGTGGCCTTGGAGTCGTCGACGTAGGCGACGCCGTCGACGCTCGCGACGATCTCGGCGCGATGGCGCCCCACCCGGTAGCCCCGCAGGCCCTCGCGCACCGCCTCGGGGGTCACGCCGTGGGCGCGGGTCAGGGCCGCCGCGGCGAGGGCGTCGAAGACGATGTGGGGCGGGGCGCCGTGCGGGCCCAGGTGCGCGAGGTCGGAGAGCTCGAGCAGGGCGAGGGCCGTCGAGTGGCGGTCCTGGCCGAAGGCCCGGTCCACGAGGAGGTCCTCGACGATCCCGAGCTGGGAGGGGCCGGGGGCGCCGAGGGTCAGTCCCACCGCGCGGCAGCCCTCGACGACGTCGGCGTCCTCGACGAGGTGCAGCGTGCGCTCGTCGGCCGTGTTGTAGACGCACGCGATCCGGGCGCCCGCGTAGATGCGGCCCTTGTCCGCGGCGTACGCGTCCATCGAGCCGTGCCAGTCGAGGTGGTCCTCGGTGATGTTCAGGACGACGGCGGCCTCGCAGGCGGGGTGCTCGGTGCGGTGCAGCTGGAAGCTCGAGAGCTCGACGGCCAGCACGTCGTAGCCCTCCGGGTCCAGTGCGGCCTCGATGACGGGCAGGCCGACGTTGCCGCAGGCGACGGCTCGCAGGCCTGCCGCCCGGAGGATCGCCTCGGTCATGGTGACGACGGTGGTCTTGCCGTTGGTGCCCGTGATCCCGAGCCACACGGGGCCGTCGGGCGCCTGCATGCGCCGCGCGAGCTCGACCTCGCTCCACACGGGGATCCCGACCGCGGCGGCCGCCACGAGCAGGGGCTGGTCCGGGCGCCAGCCGGGCGAGGTGACGACAAGGTCGACCGGGACGTCGGCGGGCAGGGTGCGCGTGTGCTCGGCGCCCAGTCGCACGTCGACGCCCAGCACCTCGAGGATGCGGGCGCGCTCGCGGACCGCCTCGGTGTCGGCGCCCTCGACGACCACGACGCGCGCGCCGCGCTGCATCGTCTGGTCGGCGACGGCGTAGCCCGAGACGCCGAAACCCGCCACGAGGATCGTGGAGCCCGTGACGTCGAGCCCCGGCCAGGGCCGCTCGGCGATCGGGAGCGGCGCAGGACCGGCGCCGGCGGCTGCCTCGCCCATGTCAGCTCAGCCCGGGGAGCGCGTTGAGGTAGAAGATCCCGAGACCCAGGGCGCCGAGGATCCCGGCGACGATCCAGAAGCGCACGACGATCGTGACCTCGTTCCAGCCCTTGAGCTCGAAGTGGTGCTGCAGGGGCGCCATGCGGAACACGCGCTTCCCGGTCGTCTTGAAGCTCGCGACCTGGATGATGACCGACAGCGAGATGACGACGAACAGCCCGCCGATGATCGCGCCCAGCAGCTCGGTGCGCGAGACGATGGTGATCCCGGCCAGTGCACCGCCGAGGGCGAGGGAGCCCGTGTCGCCCATGAAGATCTTGGCGGGCGACGTGTTCCACCACAGGAACCCGATGCAGGCGCCGACGATCGCCGAGGAGATCACGGCGATGTCCAGGGGCGCGGCGGCCGTGTAGCAGTTGGCGTACTGGGTGCCCTCGGGGCAGGCCTGGCGCCACTGCCAGAACGAGATGAGCACGTACACGCCGGCGAAGAGGATGGTGGCACCCGTGGCCAGGCCGTCCAGGCCGTCGGTGAGGTTCACGCCATTGGACCAGGCGGCCACGAGGAAGTTGGCCCAGATCGCGAACAGGACGATCCCCACGCCGGTGCCCGCGAAGGCGAGGTCGAGCCAGGGGATGTCCCGCACGAAGGAGATGTGGAACGAGGCCGGCGTGCTGGACTCGCCCTCGGGCAGGACGAGGGCGAGGACGGCGAACACGGAGGCCACGAGGATCTGCCCCAGCAGCTTCGAGCGGGCGCGCAGGCCCAGGCTCCGCTGCTTGGAGATCTTGAGGTAGTCGTCGAGGAAGCCGACGACGCCGAGGCCCGCCATGAGGAAGACGACGAGCAGGGCGGAGGTGCTGGGGAAGCTCCAGACCATCTCGCCCGCCCGCATCGAGCTCTGCACGGTCGTCACGACGTGGGAGATGAGCAGACCGAAGATCGTCGCCAGGATGATCGCGACGCCGCCCATGGTGGGGGTGCCGCGCTTGGTGGCGTGCGAGGTGGGGCCGTCGTCGCGCACGAACTGGCCGTAGTGCTTGCGCACGAGCAGGCGACGGTAGACGGGGGTGCCGAAGATCGAGAGCACCAGGGCGGACATGCCCGCGACGATGATCGCGATCACGAGGAGGCCTCTCCGGTCGAGCGGGCGATGATCCGGGGACCGAGAGTGCGGACACCGGCGTCCCGCGACGACTTCAGGAGCACGACGTCGCCGGGGCGCATCGTCGTTTCTAGCACAGCGAAGGCCTCGTCCACGGTCTCGGTGTAGACGGACTCACCTCCGAAGCTGCCTTCCAGGCACGCCCCGTTGTGGATCGCGCGGGCGCCGGGGCCCACGACGATCAGCTGGTCGATGTTCAGCCGCACGGCCAGGCGCCCGATCTCGTCGTGCAGGCGGATCGTGTCCGGGCCCAGCTCGCGCATCTCGCCGAGCACGGCGATGGTGCGTCGGGCGCGCCCGAGGTGGGCGAGGGTGCGCAGGGCCAGCCGCATCGAATCGGGATTGGCGTTGTAGGCGTCGTTGACCAGGGTGATCCCGCCCGGCAGCTCGACGGTCTCCATGCGCTGACCGGACAGGACGCGGGCGCCGCCGAGGGCGCGCGCGGCCTCGGGGAGCGTCGCGCCGGCCAGCAGGGCGGCGACCGTCGCGGCGGTCGCGTTCATCGCCTGGTGCTCCCCGACGAGGTCGAGGTGGACGGCGGCGGAGCCCGCGGGGATCTCGCGCCCGTCGACGGCGGTCAGCCCGGCGGGGACGGTGAGGGTGAAGCGCGGGTGGGCGGCCTCGTCCAGGGTGAGGTCCTCCAGGCGCACGTCGCCGCGCCCCGTGCCCCAGGTGACGACCGGGGCGGCGGCGCGGGGTGCCATGGCGAGCACGCGGGGGTCGTCGGCGTTCAGCACGGCGCGTCCCCCCGGGGCGAGGGCCTCGATGATCTCGCCCTTGGCCTGGGCGATCGCCTCGACGGAGCCGAACTCCCCCAGGTGGGCGGTGCCGACGTTGAGGACGAGGGAGATGTCCGGGCGCGCGATCGCGGTGAGGTGGGCGATGTGGCCGATGCCGCGTGCCCCCATCTCGAGCACGAGGAAGCGGGTCTCCTCGTCGATGTCGAGCACCGTCAGCGGCAGGCCGAGCTCGTTGTTGTGGGATCCGGCGGGAGCGACCGTGGGGCCCAGCGGCGCGAGGATCTCGCCGATCATGTCCTTGGTGCCGGTCTTGCCCGCCGATCCCGTCAGGGCGAGGACCACCAGGTCCGTGCGCGCCGCGCGGGCGCGGTCGAGCTGGCTGTGCGCGAGGGCCGACAGGGCCGCCTCGACGTCCTCGACGAGGACGGAGGGCACGCCCGTGTCCTGGGTGCCCAGGATCAGGGCGGCACCTGCGGCGTGGGCGGCGGGCGCGTAGTCCGCGCCGTCGACGTGCTCCCCCGCGAAGGCCGCGAAGAGGTCTCCGACCTCGACGAGCCGGGAGTCGATCCGGGCCCGCCCGGTGACCGTCTCGGCGCCCGTCGCGCCACCGGCGAGACGACCGCCGACGACGTCGGCGATCTCCCGTGCGGTCGTCCTCAGCATCAGCGTCCTTCCTGGGCGGCGCGGGCCAGGGCCTCGCGCAGCAGCGTGCGATCGTCGAAGGGGTGGATCACGCCTCCGATGTCCTGTCCCGTCTCGGCTCCCTTGCCCGCCACGAGGATCACGTCCCCGTCCCGGGCCAGCCGCACCGCGGTGTCGATCGCGGCGGCGCGTCCGGGGATCTCGCGGACGTCGGCGTCGGCGTCCTCGGGGACCCCGGCCAGCACGGCGGCGCGGATCGTCGCGGGATCCTCCGAACGGGGGTTGTCGTCGGTGACGAGGACGACGTCGGCACCGAGGGCGGCGGCCGCCCCCATGTGGGGACGTTTGCCGCGGTCCCGGTCGCCGCCGGCTCCCATGACGACGAGCAGGCGGCCAGCGCCCGGGAGGGCGCGCAGGGTCGCGAGCGCCTGGGCCAGCGCGGCCTCGGTGTGGGAGTAGTCCACGACGCCGCGCACGGGCGCCGCGGCGACCTGCTCCATGCGGCCCGGCACGACGGCGGAGCGGGCGATGGCGGGCGCCGTGGTGTCGATGGGCAGGCCCGTGGCCTCGAGCAGCAGCGCCACGGCGACCGTGTTGGCGACGTAGTGGCGACCCGGCAGGGGGCTCGTCAGGTCGTGGCTCTCCCCCGTGCGGGAGACGAGGCGGAAGGTCGAGCCGATCGCCCCGTCGCCGCCGGGGACGATGTCACGGGCATGCCAGTCGGCATCGACCTCGGGGTCTGTCGCGTAGGTCGTGATCTCGACGTCCGCGCCCTCGGACAGTCGACGGCCCCAGGCGTCGTCGACGCAGACGATCCCGCGGCGCGCGTGCTCCGGGGTGAACAGCGTGGCCTTGGCACGGAAGTAGTGCTCCATGTCGCCGTGGAAGTCGAGGTGGTCCTGGCTGAGATTGGTGAAGCAGGCGGCGTCGAAGACGATCGCGTCCGCGCGGTGCAGCACCAGCGCGTGGCTCGAGACCTCCATCGACACGGCGCGCACCGCGTCCTCGCGCATGCGGGCGAGGATCCCCTGGACCTCGGGGGATTCCGGGGTGGTGCGGACGGTCGCGATCCGGTGGTCTGCGCCGTGGGCGTCACGGTAGGTGGTGCCGCCGGTGCCGATCAGCCCGGAGGGCACGCCCAGGTCCTGCAGCGTCTCGTGGATCATCGTGGTCACCGACGTCTTGCCGTTGGTGCCGGTCACGCCGATGGTGGTCAGCGCCTCGGCGGGACGGTCGAGCACGATCGCGGCGGCGGTCGCGGTGTCGCGGCGAGGGTGCGCGCTGGTGAGGACGGCCAGTCCTGCCTCGAGGCAGCGCGCGGCCCCGTCGGCGTCGGTGAGCGCGGCGACCGCGCCGAGCCCTGCCGCCTGGATGGCGAACTCCGCGCCATGGGCGCGGGCGCCGGGCAGGGCGCACCAGAGATCACCGGGCAGCACCGCACGGGAGTCGAGGGTCACGCCGGTGACGGGGACATCCGCGGCCGCGGACCCCTCGGGTCCGGCCAGGTCGACCCCGAGCGCGCGGGCGATCCGGTCCACGGGCACGGGTGGGACCTGGCGGGGGCGCGGGAGCTCGGCGGGCTCCGCCGAGGGGACATCGAGGCACATGGTCGTCACCACTCGTTGGGCAGCTCCGTGCCGGCCTTGCCGGTCGGTGCGATGCCCTGCTGCTCGAGGGTGTAGTCCATGATCCGCGCCCAGGTGGGGGCGGCCGCGGTGTTGCCGGAGATGAAGGAGTTCAGGCCGTAGACGAACACACCGATGACGATATCGGGGTCGTCCGCAGGTGCGAAGCCGATGAAGGACGCGGTGTAGGTGCCGCCGGGCACCTGGGCGGTGCCCGTCTTGCCCGCGACCGCGTAGTTGGGGATGTTCGCGTTCTGCTTGCCGTCGTCGGGCACGTTGTTGTCCATGAGCTGGACCATCGTGGCGTTGGTCGCCGAGGAGATGACGCGCTTCTGGGGGCGGGGCTCGACCGGGGTGATCGTGCCGTCGCCGCCGACGGTCCCGCGGACCACGGTGGGCTGGACGTGCACGCCGTCGTTGGCGAAGGTCGAGACGGCCGAGGTCATCTGCAGGGCGGTGACGGAGTAGCCCTGCCCGAAGGTGGTCGTGTACTGGGTGCGGCCCGTCCAGTCCGCGACGGGATGCAGGATCCCCTTGGACTCCGCGGGCAGCTCGATCCCGGTCTTCTGGCCCAGGCCGAAGTCCCGGAGGTAGTCGTAGCGGACCTGGGGGGTGACGGTCTCGGAGGCCTCGACGGTCCCCACGTTCGAGCTGTTCTTGAGCACGCCCGCGAGCGTGAGGTTCTGCTGCGGGTGGTCGTGGGAGTCCTTGATGCTGTTGCCCGCGATCTCCATCCGCGAGGGCACGACGTACTGGCTGGCAGGGGTGACCGTGCCCTGGTCCAGCAGCGCGGCAAAGGTGAAGAGCTTGCCGGTCGAGCCCGGTTCGAAGACGTTGGAGATCGACTGGTTGCCGAGGTGCTGCGGGTCCGCGTCCCCGGGGCGGTTGGGGTCGTAGGTCGGGTAGTCGGCGAGCGCGAGGACCTCGCCGGTGCGCGCGTTGATCGCGACCACGCTGCCTCCGGTGCCCCCGAACTGCTGCACGGTGGCGGCGATCTCCTGCTGCGCCTTCCACTGCAGGTCCTGGTCGATCGTCAGAGCCACGTCCTTGCCGTCGACGGCCGGGGTGGTCTCCTGGATGCCGGTGGGGATGACCTGTCCCCCGGCACCGCGCTCGTAGGTCGTCTCCCCGTCGGTGCCGGCGAGCAGCTCGTCGTCGGCGCGCTCGACGCCCGCGGCGGCCTTGCCGTCCCCGCCCACGAAGCCGACCACGTTGCCGCCCACCTCACCGGCGGGGTACTGGCGCTTGGAGATGGCGTTGGCGCCGATGCCCGGCACCTTCTGGGACAGGACCGCATCGCGCACCTCGGGGGACACGTCCTTGACGAGGTATGCGAAGCCCTTGGTGCCGGTGAGCTTGGCCTGGGTCTCCTCGACGGTGAGGCCCAGCGAGGGGGCCAGCACCTTCGCGGCGGCTCCGACGCCCTTCTCCTGCGCGTTCTTGTCGCGTTCGAGGTAGTCGCCGACCTGCTTCTGGTTGACCCAGATGTCGTACCGACGCACGGAGGTGGCCATGACCGTGCCGTTGCGATCGAGGATGTCTCCGCGCAGCGCGGGGATGTCGCTGCGGTACGTGCGCTCCTTGACGGCCTCCGCGGCCAGGGCGCTCGCGTTGAGCCCCTGGACCCATACGAGGCGCCCGGCGAGGGCGACGATGGCCAGGAGGATCGCGATCACGAGCAGCCGGTGACGGATCGTGGGCGTCCCCACACGGGACGGCGGGATGAGGGACCTCATCGCCCTTCCTCTCTCGACGCGAGGCGTCGGGCCTGGGTCATCGCTCGGTGCACCATGGGTCAGCGGCCTTCGTTGCCCATGCCGTGGTACGGCTCGTTCTGGTCGTAGATGCTGGCCTGCGGCACGGGCGCCACGGGCGCCGGCGCCGTGGCGGGCGGGGTGCCGGTGGTCGGCGCCTGTCCCACGACCGATCCGGTCGAGAGGTCGATGTAGGCGGTCTCGCCGCTGGGCACCATGCCCAGCGCCACGGCCCGCGCCTGCAGCTCCTGCGGGGTGGAGAGCTTGTCGTCCTGCTCCTGCAGGGCCTGGCGCTGCTCCTCGAGAGTGCGCGACTGGGTCTGCAGGCGGGAGATCTCGTAGCTCGAGCTGGACATCGACAGGTTCAGCGACAGCACGCACAAGAGGGTGCCGACGATGATCAGCGAGCACAGCAGGGTGAAGGGCAGGGCGCTGCGCCGGGGCGCGGGCCGCTCGAGGACGGTCAGCCGCGGGCGGGCCGACCGGGTGCTCGACGGGGTGCGTTCGGCCGGCGCCGTGCGGGCGGCCGGACGGCGGACGCGGGCGGTGGAGGTGGCGGTGGTCATCTGGGTGCTCCTCCTCAGGATCCGATGCGGGTGCGCTCGAGGGCCCGGAGGCGGACCGAGGCCGAGCGCGGGTTGGTCGCCTGCTCCTCGGGTGCGGCGCGCTCGGCGCCGCGGACGAGGGCGGTGAAGGTGGGGCGGTGCTCCTCGAGCTCGACCGGGAGCCCCTCCGGGGCGCTGGATCGGGTGCGCCGGCCGAAGGCGGTCTTGACCAGACGGTCCTCCCCGGAGTGGTACGACTCGACGACGATCCGGCCCCCGAGGGTGACGGCGTCCAGCGCGCCCTCGACCGCGCGGGCGAGGATCTCCAGCTCGGCGTTGACGGCGATGCGCAGCGCCTGGAAGGTGCGCTTGGCGGGGTGCCCCCCGCTGCGCCGCGTGGCGGCGGGGATCGCGGCCTCGAGGAGCGCGACGAGCTGGGCGCTGTGGGTGATCGGGGTCGTTCGGCGGGTCTCGACGATCCGCCGGGCGATGCGACGGGCGAAGCGCTCGTCGCCGTACTCGTGGAGGATCCGCACGATCTCGACCTCGTCGGCGTCGCGCAGCAGGTCGGCGGCCGTGGGCTCGTCGCCCGCGGCATCCATCCGCATGTCCAGCGGGGCGTCCTCGGAGTAGGAGAAGCCGCGCTCGACGGTGTCGATCTGCAGGCTCGAGAGACCGAGGTCCATCATGATCGCGTCGGCGCCGGGGAGGCCGAGGTCGGCGAGCACGTCGGGGATCTCGTCGTACGTCGCGTGCACGAGGGTGATCCGCCCGGCGTGGCCCGCCCGGGTCAGACGCTCCTGGGCCAGGGCGAGCGCCTGAGTGTCCCGGTCGATGCCCACGAGGCGCGCGTGCGGGGCGGCGTCGAGGACGGCCGTCGCGTGGCCGGCCATGCCGAGGGTGGCGTCGAGGTAGACGGCGCCGGGATCCTCGAGGGCGGGGACGAGGAGGTCCACGCAGCGTCGCAGGAGCACGGGGACGTGCCGCTCCTCGGCGAGGGGCGGCGGTTCCTGGGTCTCCATGTCACCTCCGTGCTGCTGCTCGTGATCCTGCACCGGCTGCCGTGCCCGTCCGGCGGGATACCCCGTCGCTCCCGACCCGCCACCGGGGAAGATGCATCGGGGCGGGAGCGACGAGAGGTCTCATCGGACGGACTGCGGTCAGAACGACCCGGGGACCACTTCCTCGGCGGTCTCCGCGAAGCTCTCCTCGTTCTGGGCGAGATAGGCCTCCCACGCGGGGCTGGACCAGATCTCGAGCCAATCTCCTGCACCGATGACGGTGCAGTCCCGGTCCAACTTCGCGTAGGTGCGCAGATGGCCGGGCACGGTGATGCGCCCCTGCTTGTCCGGGATCACGTCCTCGGCGCCGGAGAGCAGCACGCGCAGGTAGTCGCGCGTCCTCTTGTCCGTGGCCGGGGCCGTGCGCAGCCTCTGGTGCAGCTCTTCGAAGGCTCGAATCGGATACACCGAGATGCAGTGCTCCTGTCCGCGGGTCATGACCAGACCCGTGGACAGCTGATCCCGGAACTTGGCGGGGAAGATCAGGCGGCCCTTGTCGTCCAGGCGCGGCGTGAAGGTCCCGAGGAACATCCGGCCACCTCCTGTTCGACATGGAGGCCCCTTCCTCCCCCGATCACTCCACTTTACCCCACATGCCTCCACCAGGCGCCAGGCCTTAGGCAAAATCACGGGCATGTGGCGGCAAGACTGCAGGTCACAGAGGTGGAGTGATGTGGAGCAGATTCGCACGCTGCGGGCTCCCTGGGCGCGGCGCTCGCGCGCAGGGGTGTCGCGCGGACGAGGTGGGCAAGTGCGCCTTGGCACGGACGACGACCGGGAGCCGGAGGACCCCGGGTGCAGCCCGAGGCACGTCGCCCCTGGTCATCGAGGGTTTCTGCGCGACAGACCGCTCGTGCGGTGCTCCTCGGGATCACCCGCCACGCCCCGGGCGCGCACACCTTCGGCCCGGTGGGGCGCCGTGGAGGACCCGGAGTGGAGCGATGTGGGGAGCGCCCTCGGGACCGGGGTAGAGCGATATGGGGATCACCCTGGAGACCGGGGTGGAGCGATATGGGGAGCGCCGCCGAGACCGGGGCGCAACGGTGCCGTGGCAACGGCGCGGGCATCGTGGTGAGGGTCCGCGCCCGAGGAGGATGCGCTCTCGACCCGGGGGCGAGCGAGGTCCGAGGACCTCGCACGACGACGCGCCGCCCCCGAAGGGAGCGGCGCGTCGTCAGATGCGGTGGAGGCTGTGCCGCCCCACGGGGCGGTGCCGGGTCAGGCGGGGCCGTCGGGCCCGGAGCGGCGTTCCCAGCGCTCCTCCATCCGGCGGAGGAAGGCGGACTGGGACGCGGCTGCGGTCGAGCGTCCGTCCGCCTCGGCGGGCTCGCCCTCCGTGGTGCGCGAGGGAGCCGTCACGGCGGCGATGCCGCCGGCGACCATGATCAGGAAGGCGAGAACACCCAGCCAGATGGCCGGGAGGGCCACGGCGAGCACGAGCAGCGCGAGGCCGATGCCGACGCCGAGCAGGCCCAGGATGATCCGACGCCGGCTGCGACGCTGCTGCGGGGACGCATGGAAGGCGCGCGCGAGCTTGGGATCGTCGGCGAAGAGCTGACGCTCCATCTCGTCGAGCATCTTCTGTTCGTGATCGGAAAGAGGCATCGTCGATACTCCTCGGTGCGGAACTGGGGTCCAGTTCGATCCTCCGGATCGTCATCGATGCTTCCGGAAGTCCCCCAAGGATAGACGTGCGGCCTGTGGATCGGAACAGTCCGGACCGAACGGTCTCCCGGCATGGCACGGGGGTTCACAGGGACCGGTCCCGTCCGCCTCCCGCGGTCCGACCTCCCCCGCCCCGGGTGGCCCCCGTCCGGGCGCCGTCGGCGGTCCCGGCGTGCCCCGTCCGGGCGTCGTCGGCGGTGCCGGGTCCCCGCGTGCGCGGCCCGTCCTCGCCGCGCGGGGGGAGGGTCGAACCCCGCGCGAGCGTGACGCCCCCGAAGCGCGCGCGCGCGCGGTCCATCGCCCGTTCGAGGTCCTGCCAACCGGCCGTCCTCCCGGTGAGCTCCGAGGGTGCCGCGCCGTCCTCGGCGCCCCGCAGCTGCTCGGCACGCACGCCCGCCAGGCGGATCCGCGGCAGCTGCGGAGCGACCCGCTCCCACAGGGCGACGACGTGCTCACGGAGCCGCTCGCCGCTGTCGGTCGCCTGGGCGAAGGTTGCCGATCGCGTGATCGTGGTGCCATCGGGTGCCCGCAGCTTCACGGCGACGGTCCGCGTGGTGAAGCCGTGGGCACGGAGATCGGCGGCGACGTCGTCGGCCATCGCCGTCAGCCGTCGCCGCACCTCGGCGGGATCGGAGATGTCCTCCTCGTACGTGTGCTCGGTGCCCAGCGAGCGGTCCCGGACCTGATGCACCAGTCCCGTCCGGTCCTCACCGCGCGCCACGTGCAGGATCCTCGGGGCGCTCGGGCCGACGGCGCGTCGGAGCGTCGTGACCGGCAGGTCGACCAGCTGGCCGATCCGGGTGACCCCCAGACGCTCGAGGGAGGACGCGGCGGCCGGCCCGATGCCGGGGATCGCGCGCACGTCCAGGGGCGCGAGGAACGGTGCGGTCTGGTCCGCGGGGACGATCAGCTGCCCGTCGGGCTTGGCGCGGGCCGACGCGATCTTCGCGACGGTGCGCGAGACCGAGCCGCCCACGCTGCTGGGGAGATCGAGCTCGTCCCGGATCCGACCGCGGAGGATCGTCGCGATCTGTTCGGCGCTCCCGAACTGGCGTCGCGCACCGCGGACGTCGAGGAAGGCCTCGTCGATGCTGATCTGCTCGATGTCGGCGCACACGGAGGACAGCACCGCCATCACGTCGCGGGAGGCCGCACGGTAGCGCTCCATGTGCGGCGGCACGATCACGAGATCCGGGCACCGCCGCCGAGCGGCCTCCATGGGCATCGCCGACCGGATCCCGAAGGTGCGCGCTGGATAGCTCGCGGCCGCGACCACGGAGCGCCGTCCGGTGCCGCCCACGACGACCGGGAGTCCTCGCAGCTCCGGGTCGTCCCGGATCTCGACCGAGGCGAAGAAGGAGTCCATGTCGAGGTGGAGGATGGTGCTGTCAGCTCCCGACATCCCCTCACCTCCCGTCGTCCGACCGCGCGGCCCACCATGCTAACGAGCCGGGGAGGGCGTGCTGCCGCGCCCGCCGCTCATGCACCCGCGCCCACGACCGCCGGCAGCAGCGCGACGGTGATCTCCGCACGGACGGCCGCGATGCGCTCACGGGTCCGGCGTGCATGGGTGTCGCGCAGCGCCGGGTCGACCCGCGCCGCGGGATGCGCGTCCAGGCGGGAACGCTCGGCCACCATGGGTGCGACCTCCGCCGCCCATTCCCGATGCAGCTCACCGCAGCGGCTCAACGCGGTCCAGGCGTTGAGCGGAAGGCGCCGGACGCGCCCGCGGTTGGCCTGCTCGATCACGACGCCTGCCGCGCGCAGCGCCGCACGATGCACGAGCTCGAAGGAGGCGCGGGGGTCCTCTTCGCGGAGCTGCTCGGCCTCGACGAGAAGGCTCTCGCACCGTTCGAGCACCACGAGTGCCCGGTCGAGGCGTTCCAGGTCCTCGCGGACCCGGCGCTGGGCGACGGCGCTCGCCTCGACGCCCGGCTCGGGGGGAGAGGAGATCGGCGCGCGGGAGGCACGTGCCGTGGCGTGCGGGGCACGCCCCGACGTGCGACTCCTCGGCGCCGCGGATGCCGCGGGCTCCGGGGTCCCCGTGGGTGGCGCGGATGTCCTGGATGTCGTCGAGATGGTCATGGCGGGCCTCCTCCCCGCGGCCGCTCCGTGCGACCGTGACCTCACGCTACGGAGCACCCCCGACACACGAAGCCCGCCCGGTCTTCTGCACCTGGGGAGGGATCGCCGACGGCCACGGGCGCGCCGTCCGTCCGCGGCCTGCCTAGAGTGGGCCCATGGCTCGGGGACGCACTGGACGCACACGGCAGAGCGACCCGTTCCCCCACCTGGGGGCCGTCGGGATCGACATCCCGGTCCCCACCGGCACCGTCCGCCTGACCCGCGAGACCGACGGCGGCGTGCTGGTCGAGGTCAACGGCGTCCCCAGCTCCTACCAGCACCCGGACCCCTCGCACCTGGTCTTCGAGTACATGCGGTGGATGCAGACGGCCCTCGTCGAGGTCGCGGAGCTCCGCGGGTCCGATCTCCCCCTGCGCGAGATCGCCCATCTGGGAGGTGGCGGCTGCTCCCTGCCCCGCGCGTTCGCGGCCCGCTGGCCCCGGGCGCACCAGGTCGTCGTCGAGCTCGACGCCCACCTCGCCGAGCAGGCCCGCAGCTGGTTCGACCTTCCGCGGGCCCCCGCCCTGAGGATCCGCGCCGGAGATGCGGCCGATGCCCTCGCGAGCTGGAGGGAGGACCGCTTCGACGTGCTCGTGCGGGACGTCTTCGCGGGCGACCGCACGCCGCCGCGCCTGCGCTCCGCGCAGGCCACCCGCGACGCGGCCCGGGTCCTGCGTCCCGGGGGGACCTACCTGGTCAACAGCGCCGGGTCACGGGCGCTGCGCGCCTCGCTCGCCGACGAGATCACGACTTTGCGCACGGCGTTCGCGCACGTCGGCGTCATCGCCGAGCCCGGGGTGCTCGCCGGCAGGCGTCGGGGCAACTGCGTGCTCGTGGCCTCGGACGTCGCGGCTCCCGGCGGTCTGGACCGGGCGCTGCGCTCGGATCCGGTGAGCGTGCGCTGGGCTCCGCCCGCCGAGGTGGACCGCCTCGCGGCGGGTGGTCGTGTCGAGGACGTGCCCGCCCCCTGACGGCGTGGGCGCACGAGCCTGCGACGGTGTGCCCGGGCGGCCCGGCCGCACCCCGGACATGCGGAACGGGCGACCAGGGAATCCCTGGTCGCCCGTTCACGGACGCGGGTCGAGCCCGCAGTCGGTCAGCTCAGGCGGGGCGGACGTTCTCGGCCTGCGGGCCCTTGTCGCCCTGCGTGACGTCGAACTCCACGCGCTGGCCCTCGTCGAGGGAGCGGTACCCGTCCATGTCGATCTTGCTGTGGTGCACGAAGACGTCGGCGCCGCCGCCGTCGATCTCGATGAAGCCGAAGCCCTTCTCGGCGTTGAACCACTTAACAGCACCCTGTGCCATGTTCCGTCCATCTTTCATTCGGTGTCGTCTGATCGCGACGCGATCCTGTAGCCGCTCGTGACGCCATCGCACCCGGAGGTACGGGAGGGTCGTTCACCAGATGCCACGGATCCTCGCACCGGAAGGTGTTCGGGGCCGTAGGCCGTACTGCTGACGTACTCATCACTGCAACATGACCATCATGGCACGGCAGCGCCGCGAGTGCACCCCTTCGCGCCACGGGTCGGGAAACGTCGGGTGAACTTCGCGGTTCTGCGGCCCATGGAGAGTCGATATCGGAGCAATCGGGACGTACCCACCGTCCGGTCGGTCGGTCCCGCTGAGGAATGCGCCACTCAGGACGGCGCGTCGCCCGGCTCGGGATCGTCGTCGCGGTGGGCGAGGAACCTCTCGAAATGGTCCCCGATCTCATCCGCCGTGGGCATGTCCATCGTCGTCGCGAGACCGGCTCCCTCGCCGCCCTGCATGGCGTCGTAGCTCTGCTCGAGGGCGGACACGATCCCCTGCACCTCGTCGTTGTCGGCGAGCGTGTCCCCCAGAGCGCTCCCGGCGGCGTCGGTGAGGTCGCCGAGGGTCACCAGCGGCAGCTCAAGGCCCGTGGCGGCGCTGACGCGACGCAGCAGGGCCAGGGCACCCGCCGGGAAGTCCGAGCGCGTGAGGTAGTGCGGGATCTGCGCCGCGAAGCCCTGGGCGGGATGTCCCGCACGCTCGAGCTCCCTCTCCAGCAGCGCACCGAAGGAGGCGGGGACGATGATCTCGGTCTCGTCGTCCCCGGCCGCGATCCCGTCGCGCTCGCGCGCCTGTCGGTTCGCATGGGCGATGAGACCGATCGGCCGCGTGTGGGGGACGGCCATCGGCACGGCGTTCATGCTCACGACGGACTCGACGTCGAAGTACTCCACGAGATCGGTGATCGCCTGCGCCAGTCGGCGCCACTGCAGATCCGGCTCCGGCCCGTCCAGCAGGAGGAAGGGTCGGTCGGACTCGTCGTAGACGAGGTAGAGCGCCATCTCCGGCAGCTCGACCGAGCGGAACGAGGCCCCGTCGAACACGGCCTGGGGTCGCGACCCCCGGTAGTCCAGGAGCTCGTCGGCGTCGAAGGTCACCAGGCGGACGTTGCGGAGGCTGTCGCGGAGGTAGGCCGCCGCGATCCGGCATGATTCGCCGGCGTCCACGATCCCCGGCAGGGCGTGCACCAAGGTCAGCCCGCGACGCGGCACGGCGGCCACGACCTCGGCCGATTCGAACGCGTACAGATCGCGCGGATCGCGCATCGTCGTCCTCCCCGCCCCATGGTTTCTCGCCCTGCGGGCGGATCCACCATAATGGATGACCGCGTGCCGACGGCACGCCGCCCGGATCGCCCGAATCGACGCGGTGTCCGGCGTCGCGGGTATGGGGAGGCCGACGTGGAGCCATCCGTCGATCAGATCGCTCATGAGCAGTCCTACACGGACGTGCTCTACGGGCGGCTCGACGAGCTGCTGGTGCAGGTCGCGCAGAACCTGGATCGCGCGCAGCATTCCCAGAACGCCTCGACCCATCAGAACCGCTCCGAACGGGACGCCTTCGTGGCGCTCTACGAGGACCGTCTGGGGCTCCTGCGCACGGCGTCCCAGAACCTCGTGTTCGGCCGCCTGGACACCGATGACGCGGCCCGGCACTACATCGGACGGATCGGGCTGTTCACGGCGGAGCGCGATCAGCTGCTGGTGGACTGGCGGGCGCCCGCGGCGGCCGCCTTCTACCAGGCCACGAGCGCGGATCGCCAGGGGGTCGTGCTCCGGCGCCACCTCATCACGCGCGGCCGCACCGTCGTCGGCCTCGAGGACGACGTCCTGGACGCCTCCGTGCTCGAGACCGAGGGGGCCGCCGAGGATCTCGCCCTGCAGGGCGAGGGGGCACTGCTGGCCGCCGTGAGCGCGCAGCGCACGGGCCGCATGGGCGACATCGTGGCGACCATCCAGGCCGAGCAGGACCGGATCATCCGGGCCGAGACCCGGGGCGTGCTGGTCGTCCAGGGTGGCCCGGGCACCGGCAAGACGGCTGTGGCGCTGCACCGCGCCGCCTACCTGCTGTACACGCACCGGCGTCGGCTCGAGCACGCGGGCGTCCTCATCGTGGCGCCCACCCGCGGCTTCCTGCACTACATCGAGCGCGTGCTGCCGAGCCTCGGAGAGTCCGGGGTCGTCATGCTCACGCCGGGCGAGCTGATCCCCGGGATCGACACGATGCTGCACGACAGCGACCGTGTGGCGGCGATCAAGGGCGACCTCGCGATGGCCGATCTCCTCGGGCGCGCCGTCAAGCAGCGTCAGCTGGTGCCCTCGCACGACACCGAGCTCGACATCGACGGGATCCGCGTCGTCCTGACCCGCGACGACGTCCGCGGGGCACGTCGCGAGGCCCGAGCGACCCATCGACCGCACAACGAGGCCCGATCGGTCTTCGTGCGGGCCGCGCTGGACCGCCTGGTGACGCGCTACGAGAGCGCCCTCAGCGCCCGCGGGCACACGGTCGTGCCCGAGGATCGCGGCGGGCACCTCTCGGACCTCCGGGACTCCGCCGCCGTACGGCGCGCGCTGAACCTCGCGTGGCTGCCCTACTCACCCGAGTCGTTCCTCCGGATCCTGCTGTCGCGACCGGACCGCATGCGGGCGGCGGCCCCCTCGACCCTGGGGCACGAGGCCCTGGAGCTCCTGGTCCGTCCCAAGGACGCCCCCTGGACCGTCGAGGACGTCCCCCTGCTCGACGAGGTCGCCGAGCTCCTGGGCGGCGACGGGGACCTGCGTCGTACCGAGGCCGAGTCCGCGCGGGCACGGCACGCCGACGACGTGGCCTACGCGCGCGAGGTGCTCGAGAACGTCGACCCCCACGGCGTCGTGCGCGCCGAGGACCTCGCCGAGCAGATGAGCTATGTGCGCGATACCCGCTCCCTCGCCGAACGGGCGAGCTCCGAGCGTGCCTGGACCTACGGCCACGTGGTCGTCGACGAGGCCCAGGAGAACTCCAGGATGATGTGGCGCTCGCTCATGCGCCGCTGCCCCACCAAGTCCTTCACGATCGTCGGCGACGTCGCCCAGACCTCCGCGGCGGCGGGCTCCTCCTCGTGGACCACCGCGCTGGAGCCCTTCGTGGCCGATCGCCTCGACGTCGAGGAGCTCACGGTCAACTACCGGACGCCCCGACGGATCATGGACGTGGCCGTCGCGACCGCCGAGAGCCTGGACCTGCCGGTGGCCGCCGTGACCTCGGTGCGGGACGGGGAGCATCCCGTGGGTGTGCATGCCGCCTCGACGGAGGGCGTCGCCGGCACGCTGGCCACCGTCGTGCGGTTCCACCTCGCCGAGGGTGCGGCCCGGGTCGCCGTGATCGCCGTCGAGGAGGACGTCGCACCCCTCGCGGCGGCTCTCCGCGCGCACGGGGACCTGCCCCGAGTGGGCGTGGGCAGCGCCGGCATCGACGACGTGATCGGCGTGATGACCGCGCAGGACGCCAAGGGCCTCGAGTTCGACGGGGCCGTCCTGGTCGAGCCCGCCGCGGTCCTCCGCGCCCATGAACGGGGGGCCGGCGACCTCTACGTCGCGATGACCCGCCCCACCCAGCGGCTGGACATCGTGCACGCCCTGCCGCTGCCCGCTGCACTGCGGGATGCACTGACGGCGGCGAGCGTGGGTGCGAGCACGGCGGTCTGAGCGAGGAACCGACCCGGGACGCACGCCGGGCTCACGGCGCGCGAGCATCCCGGGGCGACGCCTTCGCCGTGGGCGCCTCGGACCGGGCGCCGGGAAGACGGAGGACCGGTGGTCGAGGCTTCCCCTCCTCGACCACCGGTCCATTGTGCGCGAACGCACGCGTCACATCATAGGGGCATCCGGGGCGTGCTCGGCACCGTGTCCACGCATCCGGAGCAATCAGGCATTCTGGGAGGACCCGGGAACGGAGCGATCGCCCTCCGGCACCTCGCCCGTGGGGTGTGCGCGGAGCTCGAAGATCGCCGCCTCGAAGTCGTCGAGGGAGTCGAAAGAGCGGTACACGCTCGCGAACCGGAGGTAGGCGACGAGGTCGAGCTCCTGGAGGGGCTGCAGGATCGCGAGCCCCACCTGATGCGCATCGATCTCGGCCTGGCCGGACTGGCGGATCGTCTCCTCGACCCGCTGGGCGAGCACGGCGAGCTGATCGTCCGAGACCGGGCGCCCCTGACACGCCTTGCGCGCCCCGGCGATGACCTTCGCGCGGCTGAACGGCTCCGTCGCCCCGGACCGCTTGACCACGGACAACGAGGCGGTCTCGACCGTCGAGAACCGACGGGAGCAGTTCGGGCACTGGCGACGCCGGCGGATCGAGGCGCCGTCGTCCGAGGTCCGCGAGTCGACGACGCGCGAATCGGGATGACGGCAGAACGGGCAGTGCACCCCGCAAGGATACCGTCCGCACCCGACAGACGCGGGCCCTGTGGAGAACCCCGTGCGGGCCGGCCGGCTCAGCCCTCGACGGGGATGTCGATCTGCGATCCGGTGGCGATGTGCCCCGTCGGGAGGCCGTTGGCCTCCTGGATGGTCAGGACGAAGTCGCGGGGATCCGTCCCGGCGGGCGCGTACTGCTCGGCGTAGCCCCAGAGGGTGTCCCCGGGCTGGACCGTGACGGACACGTACTGCTGCTCGTCACCCCACGAGGCGAGAGCGGTGGGGGTGCCGAGCGCCACGAGCGCGGTGGCCGCGATCGCGAGCACCGCGAGGAAGACGAGCGCGCTCGCGACGAGGCGGCCACGGCGCGTGAGCTCGAGTCGCGAGGGGTGAACAGACGTTCGATCCGGACGCCGCACCTGGGGGCCGACGCGACCGGGGAGAGCCTGCACTGCCGAGATGGTGGTCATGGTCCGAACTCCTGTTCGATCGAATACGTGTACGACTGTAGGTCTCCGGGGCGCGACACGCAAGACACGATCGAACAGGTGTTTGGTCCACGGCCCCCTCCGACCTACTCTGGGGACACGGATCACTCCACCAGGGGGGTCCGACAGACGAAGGTCGCGGAGCCCGCGGCATCGTTCCGGGGCCCGAGGGCCCGCAGGACGGTCCCGCGCCCGAGGAGAGGACGCACGATGACGCCGAGCACCCCGCCGGAGGCAGCCGTCGACGGCTCGGAGCTGTCCCCCCGTCAGCGCACCGTGCTGGAGACGATCGCCCGGGCGATCGAGACCCGCGGCTACCCGCCCACCATGCGGGAGATCGGCGACGCCGTCGGGCTGACCTCGCCGTCCTCCGTCTCCCACCAGCTGCAGGCCCTCGAGCGCAAGGGCTTCCTGCGCCGTGATCCCAAGCGCCCGCGGGCGATGGAGATCGTCATGCCCGACGAGGCCGACGACCCCTCGGTCGTCGAGATCGCCCCCGAGCGCACCTCGCCGTCGGTCGCCGTCCCCCTGGTCGGACGGATCGCCGCCGGCGTGCCCATCACCGCCGAGGAGCAGGTCGAGGACGTCTTCACCCTGCCCGAGCAGCTCGTCGGCTCCGGAGAGCTGTTCCTCCTGGCGGTCGTCGGCGACTCGATGATCGACGCCGCCATCTGCGACGGAGACTGGGTCGTGGTGCGCTCGCAGAACGTCGCCGAGAAGGGCGAGATCGTCGCCGCGATGATCGACGGCGAGGCGACCGTCAAGACGTTCGCGCAGCGCGACGGGCACGTCTGGCTCATGCCGCACAATCCGTCGTTCGCGCCGATCCTGGGCGATCACGCCGAGATCCTCGGCAAGGTCGTCGCGGTGCTCCGCGCGGTCTGAGCTCGCACGAGCCCCCGGCCGCGATCCTCCAGGATCGCTCGAGGGGGGCGGCGGCCGCAGGATCGACGTCGGCACTCCGCACCACCGCCGACGGCGCGCCCCGCGCGGTCAGACGCGGGCCAGACGTCCCAACGCCGACAGCGCGGCCTGCGGGTCCGAGGTGCGCCACAGCGGCGGCATGGCGCTCGTGAGGAAGCCGCCGTAGCGGGCGGTCGCCAGGCGGGGATCCAGCACCGCCACCATCCCGCGATCCTCCGTGGACCGGATCAGCCGCCCGGCCCCCTGCGCCAGCAGCAACGCCGCGTGCTGGGCCGACACCGCCATGAACCCGTTGCCGCCGCGCCGTCCGATGCGCTCCTGGCGCGCCGCCGTCAGCGGATCGTCGGGGCGCGGGAACGGGATCCTGTCGATCGTCACGAGGCGGCAGGCGCGGCCCTGCACGTCGACGCCCTGCCACAGCGACAGCGTGCCGAACAGGCTCGCGGCGTCGTCCTCCCGGAAGGTCCTCACGAGGCTCGAGATGGAGTCCTCCCCCTGCAGCCCGATGGGCAGGGACGAGCGCAGGCGCACGTGGTCGGCCGCGAGCTCGGCCGCACGACGTGAGGAGAACAGGCACAGCGCGCCGCCGTGCGAGGCCTCGATGAGCTCGGTGAGGTGATCGAGCATCGCCGACGACGGACCCTCGCGTCCCGGGGGCGGGAGGTGCCGGGCGACGTAGAGGATGCCCTGACGCCCGTAGTCGAAGGGGCTGCCCACGTCCAGCGCGCTCCAGGCCGATCGGCCCCCGGTCCGGGGCGCGACCTCGGGGTCCTGGCGGTCGTCGGCCCGCAGGCCCACGCTGCCCGCCGGGGGCTCGAAGCGACCTCCGAGCGCAAGGGTCGCCGAGGTCAGCACCACGGTGCGCTCCTCGAGGACGGCTCCGCGCATGGCGCCGGCGACGCTGAGCGGTGCCACCTGGAGGCTACTGCGGCCCGTGGCCTCGGAGTGGGAGACGGAGACGACGTCGTCGTCGGCGGGAGCCGCGAGGCGCTCACACACGTCCATGATCGCCTGGAGATCGGCCCGGGCGGCCTTGCGGGCACCGGCGGTCGCGGCGCTCGAGGGATCCCCGGCGTCCCGAGCATCCGCGTGGGCGTCGCGGGCGGCGCCGCGCAGGAGCACGAGCGCGTCCAGCAGGGTCACCGGGAGATCCCCGATGACGCGCCCGTCGCCGACCAGCTCGAGCGCGGCGCGCAGGGACTCCCCCGCGTCATCGAGCGCGGTCGCCGCGACGCCGAGACCCCGGAGCTGGCGCACCACGCCGCGGACCATCCCGGCCGTCAGCTGCTCGGTGACGGCGCTCGTGACGCGGTCCACGAGATCGTGGGCCTCGTCGAAGACGACCACGTCGTGCTCGGGCAGGATCCCGTGGCGGTCGAAGGCGTCGACCGCCATGAGGGCGTGGTTGGTGACGACGAGGTCGACGTCTCGGGCGATCGCGCGGTTGCGCTCGGCGAAGCACGCCTCGACCATCGGGCACGAGGAGCCGATGCACTGGGGGCCCGTCACCGACACCTGCCGCCAGGCACGGTCGGAGACGGGGGTGGCCAGGTCGTCGCGGTCCCCCGTGTCGGTCTCCTCGGCCCAGTCCCGCAGCCGCCTGACCTGATCGCCCAGGCGCTCGGAGGCTCCGCTCGCGGGGTCGACCGACGCCTCGGTGAACAGCGCCTGCGGGTCGAGGTCCTCGGGGTATCCGCCGGTGGCCTTGTGCAGGCACAGGTAGTTGCTGCGCCCCTTGAGCAGGCTGTACGAGGGGGTCCGCGGGAGATGGGGCGCGAGGGCCTCGACGATCCGCGGGAGGTCCTTGCGGACGATCTGGGACTGCAGGGCGATCGTGGCCGTCGAGACCACGACGGTGCGGTCGGTCGAGACGGCATGGCGCAGGGCCGGCACGAGGTACGCGAGGGACTTGCCGGTGCCGGTGCCGGCCTGGACCAGCAGGTGCCGTTCGCCGCTCATCGCTGTGTCGACGGCGACCGCCATGTGCGCCTGGCCCTCGCGGGGCGTACCCCCCACCGCGGCGACCGCCGCGTCCAGGAGGACGGGGAGCTCGGGGACGGGGGCGGATGGCACCGGATCAGGGTAGTGGCGTGGCCGCCGCGCCCCGGGGAGGCGCGGCGGCGGGGACGCGCATCACGTCCGCGGCGTCCTGCCGCGGTCGACGTGGAAGCGATGTCGGGGAGCCCCGCCGCGGGCCGCGCAGGGTCCGAGGGCCCTGGCGCCCGGGCGGGGAACCCTCCGATGGCGCGCGCCCAGCCCGTTCTGGGACAGGCTCAGGCGACGGCCGTGAGCTCCGCGGCGAGCGCCGCATCGACCCGGGCATGCAGCCGGGTGCCGTCGGCGACGTGCTCCTCGGAGAGCACCTCTCCCGTGGAATGCGCACGGGAGACGAGGTCGCCCCGCGTGTACGGGACGACGACGTCGACCTCGACCTCCGGGCGCGGGAGGCGCTCGGCGATGAGCTCGCGGAGCTCCTCGATGCCCTCGCCGGTGCGGGCCGAGACGACGGCGCTGTCCCCCACCTGGCTGCGGATCCGGGCGATCGTCTCCGGGAGGGCGACGTCCGCCTTGTTCAGCACGACCACCTCGGGCACGTCGAAGCCGTCGATGTCCGACAGCACCGCCCGCACCGCGCGGATCTGCCCCTCGGGGTCCGGGTGGGAGGCGTCGACGACGTGCAGCAGGAGGTCGGCGTCGGCCACCTCCTCGAGGGTCGAGCGGAACGCCTCGACGAGCTCGGTGGGCAGCTGGCGCACGAACCCGACGGTGTCGGCGTACGTGTACTCGCGGCCGTCGGGCGTGGCCGTGCGGCGCACCGTCGGGTCCAGCGTGGCGAACAGGGCGTTCTCCACGAGCACCCCGGCACCCGTGAGGCGGTTCAGCAGGGAGGACTTCCCGGCGTTGGTGTATCCGGCGATCGCGACCGCGGGCACCTCGCGGCGTCTGCGGTCCGCCCGCTTGGCCTCGCGGGCCGGCTTCATGTCGGCGATCTCGCGGCGCAGCTTGGACATGCGGGTGCGGATCCGTCGGCGGTCCAGCTCGATCTTCGTCTCACCGGGACCGCGTGAGCCCATGCCCGCGCCGCCCGCGGCGACACGGCCGCCGGCCTGGCGGGACATCGACTCGCCCCAGCCGCGCAGGCGCGGCAGCAGGTACTCGAGCTGCGCGAGCTCGACATGCGCCTTGCCCTCGCGGGACTGGGCGTGCTGGGCGAAGATGTCGAGGATCAGCGCGGTGCGATCGACGACCTTGACCTTGACGACGTCCTCGAGCGCGCGACGCTGGCTGGGAGCGAGCTCGCCGTCGGCGATCACCGTGTCGGCACCGGTCTCGGCGACGATCTCGGCGACCTCGGCGGCCTTGCCCTTGCCCAGGAAGGTCGCGGGGTCCGGGTGGTTGCGGCGCTGCATCACGCCGTCGAGCACCTGGGAGCCCGCCGTCTCGGCGAGTGCCGCGAGCTCGCGGAGGCTGTTCTCGGCCTCCTCGATGTTGCCGCTCGTGTAGATGCCCGCGAGCACGACCTTCTCGAGGCGCAGCTGGCGGTACTCGACCTCGGTGACGTCCTCGAGCTCCGTGGAGAGGTTCGGGACGCGGCGCAGGGCGCGGCGGTCGGCGAGGTCGAGCTGGTCGCCGTCGGTCTGGGAGTCGTAGGTCGTCGCGGAGACGGAGGCGTCGCCGCGGTCCAGGATCCGCTGGGTCAGGGCGTCGCGGGTGCGGGGCGACGATTCCTTCTCGGCTCCCGCGGCGACGTCGGTGTCGGGTTCGGGGTCCGGATGGAAGGCGATGGGCACGATGCGGTGTTCTCTTCCTGTCGAGGAGTGGGCCGAAGCATCCATCGTCCCACGGGGCGCGGGGCGGCGGCGAGCGGTTTTCGCCGTGGGCGCAGGGAGCCCGGAGATGGGGACACGGAGGCCTGGGGGCTGAGGGCTGGGGGCTGAGGAGGGTGCGCATCGGTGACCGGGAAGGACCACACGCCGGGAGGCGCATCGGCGCGGTGGCGGCACGACCGTCCTGCCGGGCCGGTGGGCGCGCCGTACAGTGGCGGCCGTGACCGAGCACTACTTCTCCGAGGATCCCGCGACCGACGACGTGCGACGCCCGCTGCGGGTGCGCCTGGCCGGCGCCGACAGGGATCTGGTCTCGTCCCGGTCGGTGTTCAGCGGCGGCGGGCTCGACAAGGCCACGGCCGTGCTCCTGGACCGTCTCGACGTGCTCCCCACGGTGCCCTCCGGGGCGACGCTCGTGGATCTGGGCTGCGGCTGGGGGCCGATCGCGCTGACGGCGGCCCTCGAGCACCCGGACGCCGAGGTGTGGGCCGTCGACGTCTCCCGGCGTGCCCGGGAGCTGACCGCCGAGAACGCACGGCTCCTGGGCCTGGACGGACTGCGGGTCGTGGCCCCCGAGGAGGTCCCGGCCGAGCTCGCGGTCGACGTCCTGTGGTCCAACCCGCCGATCCGGATCGGCAAGCAGGCGCTGCACGAGCTGCTGACGCTGTGGACCGGGCGCCTGGCCCCGACCGGCTGGGCCGGTCTCGTGGTGGGTCGCCATCTGGGCGCGGATCCGCTCGCGGCGTGGCTGGGGCAGCTGCTGCCCGCGCGGCGCGTCGAGAAGCTGGCGAGCGCCAAGGGCTATCGGATCATCGGGGTGGGCCCCGAGCGCTGAGGACCAAACGCATCGCGTGCCGCCGGCCAGGTGGTCTGCGAGCCGATGCTCCGGTGGTCGACGTGTCGTCGGTCAGGACAGCAGCGTGCCCTCGGCCACCAGCACGGCCGGTCCCGCGAGCGTGACCTCGCCATCGGCGGTCCACCCGACCTCGAGCGTGCCGCCGGGCAGGTCCACCCGCCAGGGCAGGCCGCTGGCATCGCCTGCGCGACGTGCCGCCGCGACGGCCACGGCGCAGGCGCCCGTTCCGCAGGCGAGGGTCTCCCCCGAGCCGCGCTCGTGGACCCGCATCGCGACGTGGCGCTCCCCGCGCTCGACGACGAACTCGACATTGGCCCCGGCCTCGGGAACCGGGCTGAGCGGCGGCGCGGTGGTGAGGTCGAGGTCTGCCAGCGTGAGGTCCGCGGGCAGGAATGCGACCGCGTGCGGGTTGCCCATGTCGACGTCGACCGTCGGCAGGTCGTGGCCGGCCACATGGACGCGACGCCCCGTCTCCTGCAGCGTCGAGCGGCCCATGCCCGTCCGGACCTGCCAAGTGGCGCCCGTGACGGGGCGCTCGAGGATCTCGATGCTCCGCTCGCCCGCCCTGGTCCAGATCGAGTAGCGGTCGGAGTCGACGAGACCGGTGCGGTCCAGCCAGGCGGCGAACACGCGGGTGCCGTTGCCGCACATCTCGGCGATCGAGCCGTCGGCATTGCGGTAGTCCATGAACCAGGTGGGTGCACCCTCGGGCGCCGACTCCTGGGAGGCCGTGGTGCGGACCACGCGGATCACGCCGTCGGCCCCCAGCCCGGTGGTGCGCTCCGCGAGCCGCGCGACGCTCTGAGCGTCCAGATCGAGCGATCCCTCGGGGTCGTGGACCAGCACGAAGTCGTTGCGGGCACCGTGGCCCTTGGCGATCCGGGCGTTCTCGAGCGTCATGCCCGCGAGCCTAGGCCACCGTGCCCACGCCGTGCCTCAGGAGGTGATGCGGGAGACGAGGGCCAGCGCCCTCTCGGCGAGCTCGGTGCGGTCCGTGCCCTCGTGGGCATCGATCCAGTGCACACGCTCGTCGCGCCGGAACCAGGTGTCCTGCTTGCGGACCAGCCTGCGGGTGCCGATGACGGTGGCCTCGATCGCCTCGGCGCAGCCCATGGTTCCGTCGAGCACCGCGAGCGCCTGCTCGTAGCCGATCGCCCGGCGCGCGGTCCGTGCGCGGTCCAGGCCCTCGCCCCGCAGCCGCTCGGTCTCGGCGAGCAGACCGTCGCGCACCATGAGATCGACGCGTCGCGCGACCCTGTCGTGGAGCTCGGCGCGGTCCCGGTGCACCCCCAGCTGCAGCGCGGCGCCGTCGAGGTAGCGGTGGGTGGGCAGGAACGCGCGGAAGCTGCGTCCGGTGAGGCGGAGCACCTCGAGGGCGCGGACGATGCGCCGTGCGTCGCCGGCGCCGATGCGGGCCGCGGCCCCCGGGTCGCTGGCGGCGAGCTCCGCGTGCAGCGCGGCGGGGCCGATCGCCTCAGCACGGCGTTCGAGATCGGCGCGCACGGCGGCGTCGGTGGGAGGGAAGGCGATGTCGTCCAGGACCGCGCGGAGATAGAGGCCCGATCCCCCGACGAGGATCGGCACGCGGCCGCGTCCGCGGATGTCGGCGATCAGGGCCCGGGCCTCGCGCTGGTAGCGCGAGACGCTCGCCTCCTCGACCACGTCGAGGACGTCGAGCAGGTGGTGGGGCACGCCGTGCCGTTCGGCGAGCGGGATCTTCGCGGTGCCGATGTCCATGCCCCGGTAGAGCTGGAGGGCGTCGGCGTTGATGATCTCCCCGTCCAGGGCCAGCGCCAGATCGACGGCGAGATCGGACTTGCCGGTCGCGGTGGCTCCGACGACGGCGATCGGTCCCGGCAGCGGCATGGCCGGGACTCTACCGGGCGGCCCCGCGCGGATCGCACCCGCGCCCGTCGGTGCCTTTCAGGACGCCTGCCGAACACTCCGTCCCGCCCGGCGTCCCGGGGTGCGCGACCCCACCTCGCTCCGCCCCTGGCGCTCCCGGGCGCGCGGGGTAGTGTGTGCCGGATGCCGGGACGCGCCCGGCCCTGACGTCTGTGCGAAGGAGCCCCGTGACCTCCCCGATCGATTACCGACTGCCCGAGGAGACCGGCGTCCCGGCCGAGGCGCTGTCCCTGGAGCGCGTCGAGGCCAGCCTCGAGCGCCATGGCTACGCCTTCGTCGAGGACGAGGAGCACCCGGACATCGTCCGTGCCCGCTTCGACGCGTACCCGTTCCTCTTCATGCTCGCCGGCGACGACCGCACGATCCTGCAGACCCGCGCCCGCTGGAACCATTCGGTGGACGTGGCCCGCAAGGTCGAGATGGTCAAGCTGTGCAATGAATGGAACATGAACCGGATCTGGCCCAAGGTCTACGTGCGCCGCGAGGCCGAGACCGTGCTGGGCATGTACGGGGAGGTCGCCGTCGACTTCTCCACCGGTGCCCGGGACGACCAGATCGACCGCTCCTTGGAGTGCGGTCTGACGACGATCATCTCGTTCTTCCACGACCTCGAGGAACGCCTCGGCTCGAGCGTCGACGACCTCGACGACTGAGACTGCGGGGCGGGAGCGGCGACGTCAGCGCCGTCGCAGCGTCGGCAGTCCCAGGGTGACCGGTCCCGCGGGAGCCGTGGTGCCCGTCCCGCATCCGCCGGTGCCGCAGGCCCCCGCCGCCTCCTCGGGCTCCGTGGCGCCGAGCGCCCCCCGCTCCCAGGCGTCGCCGCTGCGGGTGCGTCGCACCGAGAAGGCCCGCGGATCGTCCTGCCCCGGGGCCAGGGACAGGGCGCTGTCGGCCAGCAGGTAGTGAGGCGCCCCGCGGGTCACGGTCGCGGTGACGAGATCCCCCGGTCGCGGGCGCGCGGATTCCGCGAGGTCGGCGGGCAGCGACAGGTGCACCAGGCGGTTGTCGGCGGCGCGCCCGGAGATGCGGTGCGTCTCGCGGTCCCGCTGCCCCTCCCCCTGGGCCACGAGCACCTCGACCTGCGTGCCCTCCAGGCGCCGGTTCTCCTCACGGGCGATCCGGTCCTGCAGGGCGGTCAGCCGCTCGTAGCGCTCCTGCACGACCTCCTTGGGGACCTGGTCGTCCATGGTCGCCGCCGGGGTGCCCGGCCGGATGGAGTACTGGAAGGTGAAGGCGCTCGCGAAGCGTGAGGCCTCGACCACCTCGAGGGTCCGGGTGAAGTCCTCCTCGGTCTCACCGGGGAACCCCACGATGATGTCCGTCGTGATCGCGGCGGTCGGGATGGCGTCCCGCACCCGGTCGAGGATCCCCAGGAAGCGCGTGGACCGGTAGGAGCGACGCATCGCGCGCAGCACGCGGTCCGAGCCCGACTGCAGGGGCATGTGCAGCTGGGGCATGACGTTGGGGGTCTCGGCCATCGCCGCGATGACGTCGTCGGTGAACATCGCCGGGTGCGGGGACGTGAAGCGGACCCGCTCGAGTCCCTCGACGTCCCCGCAGGCACGCAGGAGGTCCGCGAACGCCCCCCGGGTCCCGAAGTCCACGCCGTAGGAGTTCACGTTCTGGCCCAGCAGCGTGACCTCGATGGCGCCGGAGTCCACGACGTCGCGGACCTCGGCGAGGATCTCCCCGGGTCGGCGGTCCTTCTCCGCCCCGCGGAGGGACGGCACGATGCAGAAGGTGCAGGTGTTGTTGCAGCCGACGCTGATCGAGACCCACGCCGCGTACACGCTCTCGCGGCGGGTGGGCAGGGTCGAGGGGAACACCTCGAGCGATTCGAGGATCTCGACCTGGGCCTCGCGGCGGTGGTGGGCGCGCTCGAGCAGGCTGGGGAGGGAGCCGATGTTGTGGGTGCCGAAGACGACGTCCACCCACGGGGCGCGGTCCACGATGCTCGCGCGATCCTTCTGCGCGAGGCAGCCGCCGACGGCGATCTGCAGATCGGGGTTGGCGCGCTTGGCGGGGCGCAGGATCCCGAGGTTCCCGTAGAGCTTGTTGTCGGCGTTCTCGCGCACGGCGCAGGTGTTGAAGACGACGACGTCGACCTCACCGGCGGTGGCGTCGGCGTCCCGGGGGGCGGCGACGTAGCCCGCGTCCTCGAGCAGGCCCGTGAGGCGCTCGGAGTCGTGGACGTTCATCTGGCACCCGAAGGTCCGGACCTGATAGGTGCCGCGGGCGGACGGCGAGGCGGGCGCCGAGGACGCCGCGGAGCGGGGACGCTCGCCGGTGTCGTCGGGGCGGAGGTGCGGGGCGGGCACGATCGTCGACATGATCCGACCAGGGTACGGCGTGGGCGGCTCAGCGCCCTGTCAGGGCACGGAGCTCGGTGGAGATCACGCGCAGCGCGAGCGCCCCGTCGTACCCCTTGCGCCGCAGCAGGGCATCGAGGCGCCGCGCGACGCGTCCGCGCACGGCACCGTCACGGTCCGCGCACAATGCGTTCTCGTCGCGCACCAGCCGAGCGCGGACCAGCTCGCGCGCGCGGTCCTCCTCGTCGTCGTCCCCGAGCGCCAGGGCCGTCGCGATCACATCCTCGTCGACCTCCTTGTGCCGCAGCTCACGCCGCAGCGCCTCGTCGGAGAGGCGGCGCAGCGCGCGGCGCTGCTGGACCCAGTCCCGGGCGAAGGCCAGGTCGTCCAGGAGCCCGGCACGGTCCGTGCGGGCCATGGCCTCGTGCGCGACGGCGGGTGCGACCTCGCGGATGCGGAGCTTGGCATGCAGCTCCCCCGCCGAGCGGCGGCGCGTCGAGAGCAGGCGCAGGAGGTAGCGGCACTCCCGGACGACGTCCTTCTCGAAGGCGACGTCCGCGGCATCGGGCGTCCGCGGCGTGGCCGCGAGGATCGCCTCGGTGCGGCGGGCCAGCCCGTCCACGACCTGCGAGGTGGGCGCGGATCCATCGGCCTGCTCGGTGCGCGAGCGTTCGCGCACCTCGTGTGCGCCGGCCCCGGAGTGCGGTGTGTGATCCATGGTGCGTGTCGGCCCGCGCCACGGGTCTCCGACGGCGCGGGCCGATCCGTCGGCGATCAGATCGTCGCGGGGACGTCGTCGTCGAGGAACTCGCCGTCGGCCGTGTCGACCGGGGCCGCGGGCTCCTCGGCATATGCGCCCACACCGAGCGTGCGCAGGATCTTGTGCTCGATGTCGACCGCGAGGTCCGGGTTGTCCTTGAGGAACTGGCGGGCGTTCTCCTTGCCCTGGCCCAGCTGATCGCCCTCGTAGGTGAACCAGGCACCGGACTTGCGGACGATGCCGTGCTCGACGCCCAGGTCGATGAGGCCGCCCTCGCGGGAGATGCCCTCGCCGTAGAGGATGTCGAACTCGGCCTGCTTGAAGGGCGGGGCCATCTTGTTCTTGACGACCTTGATGCGGGTGCGGTTGCCCACGGCGTCCGCGCCCGACTTGAGGGTCTCGATGCGCCGGATGTCCATGCGCACCGAGGCGTAGAACTTCAGCGCCTTGCCACCCGTGGTGGTCTCGGGGCTGCCGAAGAACACGCCGATCTTCTCGCGCAGCTGGTTGATGAAGATGGCCGTGGTGCCCGAGCTCGCGAGGGCACCTGTGAGCTTGCGCAGCGCCTGGGACATGAGGCGTGCCTGGAGGCCCACGTGGGAGTCCCCCATCTCGCCCTCGATCTCGGCCTTGGGCACGAGCGCGGCGACGGAGTCGATGACGATCACGTCGAGCGCCCCGGAGCGGACGAGCATGTCCACGATCTCGAGGGCCTGCTCGCCGGTGTCCGGCTGGGAGACCAGGAGGGCGTCGGTGTCGACCCCGAGCTTCTTGGCGTACTCGGGGTCCAGCGCGTGCTCGGCGTCGACGAAGGCGGCGATGCCGCCGTTGCGCTGGGCGTTGGCCACCGCGTGCAGGGCCACGGTGGTCTTGCCCGAGGACTCCGGGCCGTAGATCTCCACGACGCGGCCCCGCGGGAGGCCGCCGATGCCGAGCGCGACGTCCAGGGCCACGGACCCGGTGGGGATCACCTCGACGGGAGGACGGGTGTCGTCACCCAGACGCATGATCGAACCCTTGCCGAACTGGCGGTCGATCTGCGCCAGGGCGGCGTCGAGCGAGGAGGACCGGTCCTTGGAGGCTCCGGCGGCGGACTTGGATGCAGGCATGTGTTCTTCCTTCCACGGGGCCGGGTGCTCCGGCGCGTGCTGACCGTGTCGCCACAGTAGGCAGGCCGTGTGACAGACGGGGCGGGGAGCCTCTCCCGGGGGTGATCGCACCGTGGGGAGGGAACCCGTGGCGCCACCCTACCCGAACAGATGTTCGAATGCGCCCGGCGCGCCCGGCGTGTCGGACGGGAGGGCACGCGACGCATCGGCCGTGCGGACGGACGAGGGGTCCAGAGGCGGGACGGCCCGAACGAGCGATGCGGGCACGGCACCTGAGGTGCCGTGCCCGCATCGGACTCCGGTGCCGTGCACGCTCAGCGCGCGTGCCGCTGGCCCGGCGGGATCTCCCACCGACGGGATTCGGGCACGTCCATCGCGTCGCACAGGGCGGTCCACGCCCGGCGCACGTCCTCGCCCTCGGCGATCGCCTGCGCGGCGGAGCGTCCCCCGAGTGCGGGGATCACCAGCTCGCGCGCGTAGGCCGCGGCGAGGACGGGCCCGAACACGTGGTCGGCGAGCGCGGTGAACTCGCTGCGCCGCACGGGTCAGCGGACCCCGACGAGCGTCGGGCGTCCGTGGTCGGTCCCCACGCCGGTGACGCCTCCCTCGCGGAGGGAGTCGGGCACGGTGTCGGGGATCGCGACGCCCTCGGTGAGGGCGATGCGGTCGGAGACCTCGCGGAGCACGAACGACAGCGGGAGGCCGAGGGCGTCGGTCACCGCGGCGAGCAGCTCGGAGGAGGCCTCCTTCTGTCCGCGTTCGATCTCGCTGAGATAGCCGAGGGACACGCGGGCGTCGGACGAGACCTGACGCAGCGTGCGTCCCTGATGACGGCGGGCGTCGCGGAGGACGTCGCCGAGCTCCTGGCGGAAGACGACCATGGGGCGGGCTCCCTTCGCGGTCGTGGGCGCACTCGGCGCCGTGGACGAGGATGATGCGTACTGCGGTGTGCGCTGGAGCGCACCGGGTCCGACGGCGGGCCGGGCCCGACGCACGGAGTCGGACGGCCGAGAGACGGGCCCGCGTCCTGCGGGTCGGTCGCTGCGGCGGAGAGCAGAGGTGGTGGATGTGTTCATCACGATCTGTGCAACGCGCCGACGCCCGTGCGTGTTCCCCGATCATACGGACGCGGCCCTGGGACGCCCCTGACGATGTCGGTCCGTGACCGTTCCGTGCCCTGGCTCACCGGGACGGGGTCGGCCCCGCGGGGCCCAGCGCCTCCGCGAGCAGCGCGATCCCCGCCTCCACCGCCCCGGCGCGCACCGCGGCACGGCCACCCCCCAGGTGCAGCTCACGCACCCGGGTCGGCGCGCCGTCGGCCGTGACCGCCGCGAGGAACACCGTGCCCGCCGGGACGCCCCGGGCGTCGGGGCCGGGCCCCGCGACGCCGGTGGTCGAGACCGCCACGTCGCTGCCGTAGGCCCGCAGCGCACCAAGGGCCATGGCGGTGGCGACCTCCGCGGTCACGGCGCCGGTGCGCTCCAGGAGCGCGGCGTCCACGCCCAGCACACGGGTCTTGGCGGCATAGGAGTAGCAGGCGGCGCCTCCGGCGATGCAGCCGCTCGCGCCGGGGACGTCGACGAGACGTGCGACGAGCGCGCCGGCCGTCAGGGACTCGGCGGTGGCCAGCGTCAGACCTGCATCGATCGCAGCGCGCACGACGAGCTCGGCGCACGACGCGGCCGCCTCCGAGGGGATCTCGGACCCCTCGCCACCGATCACCGCGCCGCCCGGCCGCGGTGGGTTCACGACGTGGGGCCGGGCGTCCCCGCGAGCGCCTCGCGTCGCAGACGGAGCCCGTCCTTGAGGTTCACGAGCCCGGACCAGATCGTCAGCACGAAGGCCACCAGGACCAGCGCCAGGCCGATCCAGCGGGCGGGCTCCCACCACAGCTCGAAGGGCAGGAGGCAGAAGGTGATCGCGATGGACTGCACCATCGTCTTGGCCTTGCCCGCGAGGTTCGCCGGCAGCGCGCCGTACTTGAGGATCGTGAAGCGCATGATCGTGATGCCGAACTCGCGCAGGAGGATGAGGATCGTGATCCACCAGGGGACGTAGTCCCAGACCGAGAGCATGACGAAGGCGGCACCGGTCATGCCCTTGTCGGCGATGGGATCGACGATCTTCCCGAAGTCGGTGATGAGGTTGCGGCTGCGCGCGAGGTGGCCGTCGAGGAAGTCGGTGAACATCGCGACCACGAAGATCACGGCGACGACGATCCGGCCGGGCACCGAGTCCGCGTTCAGCGCGGCGACGACGATGAACACCGGCACCAGGACGCATCGCAGCATGGTCAGGATGTTGGCGATGTTCCACAGCGGGACGGGGGCCTGCTCGGGCCGGGCCGTCGGGGTCATGGCTGCTCCTGGGGGTCGGTGCGATCGGTGCCGGTGCTGCTGCGGGGCGAGGTGCGGACGGGTCAGCGACCCGTCAGCTGCCAGACGTCCTCGTCCGCCTCGTCCCGGTGGTCGTGGCCGTCGTGGTAGTCGACGGTGTCCTCCTCGTCCGTCGCGGCGAGCGGATCCTCACCGTAGCGGTCGTCGTCCCCGGCGGGCCCGCCGGGCTCGGGGGCGGACGGGGCGCCGGCCGCGGGCGGATCGTCCTGACCGCGGATCCGGGCGATCGCGGTGGCGAGATCGTCGGGGTGCACGAGCACGTCGCGGGCCTTGGACCCCTCCGAGGGGCCGACGATCTCGCGCGACTCCAGCAGGTCCATGAGGCGCCCCGCCTTGGCGAAGCCCACCCGCAGCTTGCGCTGGAGCATCGAGGTCGAGCCGAACTGCGTGGTCACCACCAGCTCGGCGGCCTGCAGCAGCACGTCGAGATCGTCGCCGATGTCGTCGTCGATCTGCTTGGTGGGGGCGACGACCGTGACGTCCTCACGGTAGTTCGGCTTCATCTGCGCCTTGACGTGGTCGACGACCTTGTGGATCTCCGACTCGTTGACCCAGGCGCCCTGGACACGCATGGGCTTGGCCACGCCCATCGGCTGGAACAGGGCGTCGCCCTGGCCGATGAGCTTCTCGGCACCGGGGGTGTCGAGGATGACGCGGGAGTCCTGCAGGGAGGACGTGGCAAAGGCCAGGCGGCTGGGGACGTTGGCCTTGATGATGCCGGTGACGACGTCGACGCTGGGGCGCTGGGTCGCGAGCACCAGGTGGATTCCGGCGGCGCGCGCGAGCTGGGTGATCCGCTGGATCGAGGCCTCGACGTCGCGCGGGGCCACCATCATGAGGTCGGCGAGCTCGTCGACGACCACCAGCAGGTACGGGTAGGGCGCGAGGCGACGCTGGCTGCCCGCTGGCAGCTGGACGTCTCCCCCGCGCACCGCCTTGTTGAAGTCGTCGATGTGCTTGAACCCGAAGGCCGCGAGATCGTCGTACCGGGCGTCCATCTCCTTGACCACCCATTCGAGGGCCTCGGCGGCCTTCTTGGGGTTGGTGATGATGGGCGTGATGAGGTGCGGGATCCCCTCGTAGATGGTGAGCTCGACCCGCTTGGGGTCCACGAGCACCATCCGCACCTCCTCGGGGGTGGCGCGCATGAGGATCGAGGTGATCATCGAGTTCACGAAGCTCGACTTGCCGGAGCCGGTGGCGCCGGCGACCAGGAGGTGCGGCATCTTGGCGAGGTTCGCGGTGACGTACCCGCCCTCGACGTCCTTGCCCACGCCCATCACCATCGGGTGCGTGTTGCGGGTGGCGACGGGGCTGCGCAGCACGTCGCCGATGGCGACGGTCTCGCGGTCGGCGTTGGGGATCTCGATGCCGATGGCCTTCTTGCCGGGGATGGGCGAGAGGATCCGGACGTCGGCGCTCGCGACGGCGTAGGCGATGTTCTTGGACAGCGCCGTGACCTTCTCGACCTTGGTGCCGCTGCCCAGCTCGACCTCGTAGCGGGTGACCGTGGGGCCGCGGGTGAACCCGGTGACCTCGGCGTTGATGCCGAACTGGCTGAACACCTCGCCCAGGGCCTCGACGACCTGGTCGTTGGCGGCGCTGCGGGTCTTGTGGGGCGGTCCCTCGATGAGGAACCCCGGGTCCGGGAGGGTGTAGACGATGTCCCCGGCCAGCTCCAGCTGCTCCCCGGCGCGGGGGAGGTCCCCCATCGGCGGGGGCACCAGCTCGTGCTCCTCCTCGACCGGCTCGGACTCCGAGACCGGCTTCGCGGCGCGTCCGGAGCCCTTCGCGGCCGGCAGCGGCGTCGTGGCCGCGGCCCGCGGGAACGCCTTGGTGCGGGCGTTCTCCTCAGCGACGACGTCGAAGACCTCGGTCGGACCCTCGGGCGCCTGCGCATCCGCCGGGGTCGCCTCCTCGGCGGCACCGCGGCGCGGGCGTCTGCGACCCTTCTTCGCGCCGGCGTCCGGCTCCTCGTCGGTGCCCACGCCATGGGCGTAGGCCTCGTCGCCCGCGTATCCGAAGCCGTCGTGGTCGCGAGGGTCCTCGCCCTCGGCGCTGCGGGGCTTGCGGCGTGCACGCGGCGGCTTCACCTGGGCGGGCTCGGAGGCATCGGCCGCGGCGCGGCGCGGTCGCAGCCCGAAGGCCTCGCGCTCGGCGTCCTCGGCCTCGCTGCGTCCGACGAGCGTCGCGTAGGCGGAACGGACCGTGCTCGGCAGGGATTCGACGGGGGTGGCCAGCAGCACCAGCACCCCGAAAAGCGCGAGGACCACGGCGATCACGACCACGGCGAACGGCGGCAGCAGCGCGGTCAGGGGCGCGGCGGCCAGGTAGCCGAGCACGCCGCCGCCCTGGGCCAGGGCCGGGATCCCGTCGGTGGGTGCGGGCAGGCGGGCCGAGATCGAGGCGATCGCCGCGAGTGCGGTCAGCAGGATCGCCATCCCCAGCGCGATCCGGGAGTTGGCGCGGACCAGGTCCGGCCGGCGGAACATGCGCAGCGACCATCCGGCCAGGAGCAGCGGGAGCACCACGGCGATGACGCCGAAGGTGCCGGCGGCGACGGTGTGCACGGCCTCGAAGACGGGACCGCCGGCCTGGAACCACTCACGGATCGCCACGAGCACGGCCAGGGACATCAGGAACAGCGCGTAGCCGTCGCGGCGCTGCTCGAAGGCGACCTCCCAGCGGGCCACGCCGATGCCGCGCACGAAGCCGCCGACACCGCGGGCGATCCCGAGGTAGCCGGCGCGCACCGCGCGCACGGGAAGAGGGAGCGTCGACGCGTCTCGGGTCCCGGCCTTGGCGCCGCGCGAGGACGCGGCGGAGGTGCGGGAGGAGCCTTTCGACGCACGTGCGGGGGAAGACGTACGTGTCGCCATACCCGCCAATGTACCGTGCGGGCACGGCGGCGCCCGGGATCCCGGGGAGTGAGGCTCCCCGGGTCCGTCCCTGAGCGGTGCCGGAGCTGCGCCGGATCAGGCCTCGACGACCACCGGGATGATCATCGGACGACGGCGCAGACGCTGGGACACGTAGCGCCCGACGACCCGTCGCATGACCTGCTGCAGCTGATGGGCGTCCCGCTTGGTGGGATGGTCGGCCACGGCCTTCTCGAGCGCCTTGACGATCTCGGGCTTGATGCGCTGGAACACCGCATCGTCCTCGGCGACGCCGCGGGCATGGATCTCGGGACCGGCGATGAGGGCGCCGGTCGCGGAGTTGACGACGGCAAACACCGAGATGAAGCCCTCGTCCGAGAGGATCCGGCGGTCCTTGAGGTCCGCCTCGGAGACCTCCCCGACGCTCGAGCCGTCGACGTAGACGTAGCCGTTGGGGATCTCGCCGACGACCTTGGCATGGCCGTCCTTGAGGTCGATCACGGAGCCGTCGCGGGCCAGCACCACGTGGTCCTCGGGGACGCCCGAGGACTGGGCGATCTTGCCGTTGGCCACGAGGTGGCGCACCTCGCCGTGCACCGGCATCACGTTCTTGGGGCGCACGATGTTGTAGCAGTACAGCAACTCGCCGGCGCTCGCGTGACCCGAGACGTGCACACGGGCGCTGCCCTGGTGGACGACCTCGGCGCCGAGGGCCATGAGCTCGTTGACGATCCGGAACACGGCGTTCTCGTTGCCCGGGATGAGCGAGCTCGCGAGGACGACCACGTCACCCTCCCCCACGGAGATCTGGTGCTCGCGGTTGGCGATCCGGCCCAGCGCCGCCATCGGCTCGCCCTGGCTGCCCGTGCACATGAGGACGACCTTGTCGTCGGGCAGCGAGTCGACCTTCTTGACGTCGATCAGGGTGTCCTTGGGGACGTGGAGGTAGCCCATCTCCTGGGCGATCTTCATGTTGCGGATCATGGAGCGGCCCACGAAGGCGACCCGGCGGCGCTGCTTGGAGGCGGCGTCGAGGACCTGCTGGACCCGGTGCACGTGGCTGGAGAAGGACGCGACGACGATCTTGCCCGTGGCCCGCGCGAACACGGAGTCCAGCACGGGGCCGATCTCGCGCTCGGAGGCGGTGAAGCCGGGGACCTCGGCGTTGGTGGAGTCGACCATGAACATGTCGACCCCCTTCTCCCCGAGGCGCGCGAAGGCGCGCAGGTCGGTGATGCGGCCGTCCAGGGGCAGCTGGTCCATCTTGAAGTCGCCGGTGTGCAGCACGGAGCCGGCCGGGGTGGACACGTACACCGCGAGCGCGTCCGGGATGGAGTGGTTGACGGCGACGAACTCGCATTCGAAGGGGCCGAACTGCTCGACCGCGCCCTCGGCCACCGCGAGGGTGTAGGGCGTGATGCGGTGCTCCTTGAGCTTGGCCTCGATGAACGCGAGGGTCAGCTGGCTGCCCACGAGCGGGATGTCGGGCTTCAGGCGCAGCAGGTAGGGCACCGCGCCGATGTGATCCTCGTGGCCGTGCGTGAGCACGATCGCGGAGATGTCGTCGAGCCGGTCCCGGATGTAGTCGAAGTCCGGGAGGATCAGATCCACGCCGGGCTGGGTCTCCTCGGGGAACAGCACGCCGCAGTCGACGACGAGGAGCTTGCCCTCGTACTCCAGGACGGACATGTTGCGGCCCACGTCCCCGAGGCCGCCGAGCGGGATCACCCGGAGGGTGCCGTTCTTGAGCTTCGGGGGCTGGTTGCGGTGCTGGGTGAAAACGCTGGTCATCGGGTCCTCCAGGGAGCGTTGCGAACGGGGGGCACGCCCTCGGCAGCGGCCAGCGCGTCGGAGATCGCGCGCACGGCCTGCTCGTCGGCGGGGGCGTGGGGGCCGCGCACGGCGGCATGGGGCAGTCGGCCCTGCAGGTGCAGGCCGACCTTGGCGGCGACGACGCCGGGGATGTGGGTCATGACGGCGTCCACGAGCGGCGCGAGGCGGCGGTGCAGGTCGGTCGCACCGGCGAGGTCGCCGCGGTCGACGGCCTCGACGAGCGCCTTCTCGAGCCCGGGCGCGACGTGCCCGACGACGGACACGAGCCCCGAGGCGCCGACGGCGAGCCAGGGCAGGTTCAGCGCGTCCTCGCCCGAGTAGTAGGCCAGCTCGGTCTCGGCCATGAGCAGCGTGGACTGCTGCAGGTCGCCCTTGGCGTCCTTCAGCGCGAGCACGCGGGGGTGCTCGGCGAGGCGACGGATGGTGTCGGCCGCCAGCGCCACCCCGGTGCGACCGGGGATGTCGTAGAGCATGACGGGGAGGTCGGTCGCGTCGGCGACGGCCTCGATGTGGGAGATGATGCCCTCCTGCGAGGGCTTGGAGTAGTACGGCGTGACCACCAGCAGGCCGTCCACGCCGAGCGCGGCCGCGCGGCGGGCCAGGTCGACGCTGTGACGGGTGTCGTTGCTGCCGGCACCGGCGACGATGGTCACCTCGGGCCCCACGGCCTCGCGCACGGCCTGGACGACGGCGAACTTCTCCTCGTCCTGCGTGGTGGGCGACTCACCCGTCGTGCCGTTGAGCACGAGCAGGTCGGTGCCGTCGGCCACGAGGTCGGCGGCGAGCGCCTGGGCGGCGTCGAGGTCGACGCTCTCGCCGTCGGCGCTGAACGGGGTGACCATCGCGATCCCGACCGTGCCGAACGGCCGCCGGGGAGTGGTGGGGCTGTTCATGAGATGCCTCCTGAGGTGCGGGATGTCACGGGGCGATCCGTCCGGTCTCGACGAACGCCGCATGGGTCAGCGGCATGGCCTCGGCGAAGAACGTCTCCATCTTCTCGGCGACCATCTCGATCTCGCGCTGCGGGAACGAGGGGAACGCCGCCTCCTCGTGCTTGGTGCGCAGCGAGAGCACGTTCATGAGGGAGCGCGCGTTGAGGGTGACGTACATCGAGGAGAACAGGTTCAGCGGCAGCACGGTGCGGGCGACCTCGCGGGCCACGCCCGCCTCGAGCATCCGCTGGTAGGACGCGTAGGCCTCGACGGAGCGCTGCTCCACCTCGTTGCTGACGAGCGCGTGCTGCTCGGGGGTGCCGGGCTCGAACACGTAGGCGCCGGGTTTGCCCACCTGGACCAGACGGCGCTCGGGCGAGGGCACGTAGAACACCGGACGCATCTCGCGGTAGCGGCCGGACTCCTCGTTGTAGCTCGCGACGCGGTGGCGCATGAACTCGCGGAACACGAAGATCGGCGCCTCGACGTAGAAGGTGAAGGCGTTGTGCTCGAAGGGGCTGCCGTGCCGGTCGCGCATGAGGTAGCGGATGAGGCCACGATCACGCGCGGAGGCCTCGGCGCCGGCGGCGGCACGCGATGCCTCGCCCTGCGTCGAGACCCGGGCGGCGAAGAGCACATCGCTGTCCTGGGCGGCGGACCGGATCAGCTCGACGGTCACGTCGGACCTGAAGACGATGTCGCTCATGGTGACCCAGCCTAGTCGAGGCGGAGGCTCATCCCTCCCGCCGACGCACCAGCAGGCTCCCGGCCTCCACGAGCACCTCGATGTCGTCGAGGGAGGTGACGAGCGCCTCGGCATGGGCGAGGTCCGCGGCCGGCGTCGTGGTCGTGACCGCGAGGGTCCGGGCCCCGGCCGCGGCACCGGAGCGCAGACCACCCGCGGAGTCCTCGATCACGAGCGCGCGGTCCCCATGACGGTCGAGGCGATCCATCGCCAGCAGGTACGGGGCCGGGTCCGGCTTGCCGACGCGCACCTGGTCCGCGGTCACGAGGTCCTCGGGCGCGGGCAGGCCCGTGGCGCCCCAGCGCGCCTCGAAGAGCGGGCGGGTGCACGAGGTGACGATCGTCCAGGTGGGATGCCCCAGCTGCGTCGCGGCAGCATCGAGCTCGGCGAGGACGCGGCGGGTCCCGGGGAGCACCTCGATCCCCTCGACGTCCTGGATCTCGAGCTGCTCGATCCGATGGTGCGCCGCCTCGACCTCGGCGTCGGTGAGGTCCGGGAAGATCGTCCCGAGGACCTGACGGGCCGGGATCCCGTGGAGCTCCGGGGAGAAGGAGCGCTCGCTCCCCAGCTCGCGCATGAGGGTGGTCCACGCGCGGGTCACGGCCTCGCCGGAGTCGACGAGCGTCCCGTCCATGTCCAGGAGCAGGACGTCGACGGACAGCGGCAGGGCGTCGGAGCGCGCGGGCGCCCCGGGAGTGGGGGTGGTCATGCCCCACGGTCTCACGCGGACACGGCGTCGAGCACGTCCCCGCACGGCGTGGATACAGTGCAGGAGCGATGAACGCCACCGTCTCCCCGCTCCCCCGCCCCGCGCCGTCCCCCGAGGTCACCGCGATCCGTCGACGTGGCCTCTCCGTGGGCCTGGCCACCGGTCTCTACGGCCTCTCCTTCGGGGCTCTGGCGACCGGATCGGGCCTGGACGTGTGGCAGGCCATGGTGCTGTCGGCGGTGCTGTTCTCCGGGGGCAGCCAGTTCGCCTTCGTCGGGGTCGTCGCGGGCGGCGGGTCCGCGCTGGGCGCCGTCCTCGCCGCGACCCTGCTCGGGATCCGGAACATGATCTACGGCGTGACGCTGTCCGGGGTGCTCCCGCGCGGCGGGGTCCGCGGGGCCCTGCGCTCCCTCCTGACGATCGACGAGTCCACCGCGACCGCCCTGTCGGGCACGACGCCCGCGGCACAGCGCGCGGGCTTCTGGTCGGCGGGGATCTGGGTGTGGGTGTTCTGGAACCTGTTCTCGCTGATCGGGGCGCTCGGCGGGCAGTTCATCGCCGATCCGCGCACCTGGGGCCTGGACGGCGCCGCCGCGGCGGCGTTCCTCGCGCTCCTGTGGCCGCGCCTGCGGCGCCGTGACGCGGTCGCGATCGCGGTGGCCGCGGCGTTCGTCGCGACGATCACCACCCCCGTGCTCCCCGCGGGCCTGCCGGTGCTGGCCGCGGCGGTGGTGGCCGTCGTGGCGGGCCTCGCGGGAGTGCAGAGGTCGGGCGCATGAGCATCCTGTGGGTGGCCGTCCTGGCGGCCGCGCTGCTGAGCTTCGTCCAGAAGTGGCTGGGGTACCAGGTCCCCCCGGGCGCCCTCGAGAAGCCGGCCGTCGCGCGGGTGACGGGCTATCTGCCGGTCGCGCTGCTGGGTGCCCTCGTGGCGACCCAGACGCTCACCCAGGGGCAGGCGATCGTGCTGGACGCGCGCGTGGCCGGGGTGGCCGTCGCAGCGGTCCTGCTGTGGCTCCGTGCCCCGTTCCTGGTCGTGGTGCTGGCCGGAGCGGCGGTGACCGCCGGTCTGCGACTGCTGGGCCTCCCCTAGCCCCGGTCGTTCTCCTGCTCCCGCTCCGCCGCGATGGCCAGACGGATCTGCTCGCGGGCGTGCTTGCGGTCGCGCAGGGCATCGTAGGCGCAGCCGAGGCGGAAGTGCGCCTGCCAGCTGTCGTCGCCGTCCTGGACAGCGGTGCGGGCCGCCTCGAACTCCGCGCGGGGATCGAGGTCCATCGGGGCCTCGTCCGCCGACAGGGCGCCCGGCGCCGTCGGCGCGTACAGCCGATTCAGGCGGGCCGCCGCGAGGCCGAAGAGGACCTCGCGCCACGTCACCCACACGGTGAGTGCGAGCAGGATGACGACGCCCGCGGCGAGCCCCCAGCCGACCGCGCCGCCCGCGCGGCTGAAGCCCCAGGCGATCCAGCCGAGCCCCCAGCAGTAGATCGCCGTGAGGACCAGCAGGACCAGGACGGACAGGATCCGCCGCACGTCAGTCGAGGTCCAGGTAGCCGTCGAGACCCACGGTGAGCCCCGGGTGGTCCGCCACCTGGCGCACCCCGATGAGGACCCCGGGCATGAAGCTGGCACGGTCGAAGGAATCGTGACGGATCGTCAGCCCCTCTCCCACCCCGCCGAAGAGGATCTGTTCGTGGGCCACGAGCCCGCGCAGGCGCACGGCATGGACGTGGATGCCGTCGACGACCGCTCCGCGGGCGCCGTCCGGGTCCTTCTGGGTCGCGTCGGGGACCGGCCCCAGTCCCGCGTCCGCACGCCCGCGCGCGATCGCCGCGGCGGTGTGCCGGGCGGTGCCCGAGGGGGCGTCGACCTTGTCGGGGTGGTGCATCTCGATGA
Organism: Brachybacterium sp. AOP25-B2-12; assembly: GCF_052378625.1. Classification (NCBI taxonomy): domain Bacteria; kingdom Bacillati; phylum Actinomycetota; class Actinomycetes; order Micrococcales; family Dermabacteraceae; genus Brachybacterium; species Brachybacterium sp. AOP25-B2-12. Next base: position 91,984 of record NZ_JBQSXW010000012.1, read on the forward strand.
TCTCGGCGCTCTCGTAATAGCGTGCCGCGATCTCGGCGAAGCGCGAGGCCAGCACGGCGCCGATCGCGAAGTTCGGGGCGATGAGCACTCCGAGGTCGGTGTGCTCCCCCAGCTGCGCCCGGACGGCCGTGAGGGCGTCCTCGTCCCAGCCCGTGGCGCCGACGACGGCGTGCAGGCCGTTCTCGAGCGCCCAGCGGACGTTGTCCCGGGTGGCCGAGGGCACGGTGAGGTCGACGACGACCCGGGCACCGGCGCGCACCGCCTCGTCGCGGTCGTCGCCGTGGCCGATCGCCGCCACGAGGTCGAGGTCCTCGGCGGCGTCGATCGCCGCGACGGCGGCGGTGCCCATGCGGCCGCGGGCGCCGAGGACGGCGACTCGGAGGGGTGCGTTCATGGTCTGCTCCAGGTGGGGTGCGGGCGCGGGGGGCGCCGGGACGGGAGGGTTCGTCGACGGGGTCTGCTGCGGGGTCATGAGGCGATGGCGACGTGCCGGCCGTCCGGCCCCACGTCGACGCGGGTGGTGAAGGAGCCGGCGAGCCGCTCGGCCAGGGACCGGACGTCCTCGGCCCGCACCGCGGCGATCCGGGCGACGGCCTCGTCGACCTCGGTGTACCGGCCGTGCACCAGCTCGGACGTGCCCAGGCGGCCCATGCGGGAGGACGTGTCCTCGAGACCCAGGGCGAGCGAGCCGGTGATCTGTCCCAGGGCGCGGCGCATCTCCGCCTCGGTCACGCCGCGACGTCCCATGTCGGCGAGCTCGGCGCCCATGAGCTCGACGACCTGCTCGGTGCGGGTGGGCCGGCAGGCGGCGTAGAGCCCGAACACGCCGGCATCGCGGTACGCGGAGCTGAAGGAGTACACGGAGTAGGCCAGGCCCCGCTCCTCCCGGACGTGCTGGAACAGCCGCGAGGACATGCCCCCGCCCAGGATCGCCATGAGGACGCTCATGGCGTGCCGCTCGGGCGCGGTGGCGCTGAGGGCCGGACCGCCGAGATAGACATGGGTCTGCTCGGTGTCACGGGCCAGGACCCGCGGGGTCAGCGCCGCCGCGCCGATCCCCGGGACGGCCGCCTGCGGAGCCGTCGCGGGACGCGGCCGCGGGAGGGCCCCGGGCTCCAGCGTCCAGCCGCCCGCGGTGAGCCGTGCGGAGAGCTGGGCCGCCAGCAGATCGTGATCGAGGTCCCCGACCGCCGTGACCACGAGGTTCTCGGGCCGGTAGTGCTCGGCGTAGTGGGCGCGGACCGCGTCGACGTCGATCCCGCCGACGGAGGCGGGGGTGCCGCCGACGGGGCGTCCGAGCGCCGTGCCCTCACCGAGGACCTGCTCGCAGAACGCCTCGTAGCCCACGTCGGTCGGGTCGTCCTCGGCCATGGCGAGCTCCTCGAGGATCACCTCGCGCTCGAGCTCGAGGGCGGCAGGTTCGAGGGCGGCCGAGGTGATCATGTCGGCGAGGACGTCCAGGGCCAGCGGCAGGTCCGCGCTGCGCACCCGCCCGTAGTAGAAGGTGTGCTCCTTGGCGGTGACGGCGTTGGACTCCCCGCCCACCTCGTCGAAGGCCGTCGCGATGTCCAGGGCGCTGCGGCGCGCCGTGCCCTTGAACAGCAGGTGCTCGAGCACGTGGGTCGCGCCCGCGTGCTCGGGTCTCTCGTCGCGCGAGCCGACCGGGATCCACATCCCGATGCTGACGCTGCGCACCGAGCGGTCCGTCTCGGTGAGCAGCCGCACCCCGCCGGGCAGGACGGTGCGGCGCACGAGGGATCCCCCCTCGGAGAGCACGAGGTCGGAGCGGGCGTCGTCCAGGGGCAGCTCGATGGGCACCGGTCGAGTCTGCCACGTCCGGGCCCGTGGGTTCCGCGCAGGGGTCGCGAACGCCACGAGGGCCGCACCCCGCGATGCGGGATGCGGCCCTCGGGCCGATGCGGGCGCGCCGTCCGGCGGCGAGCCCGCGCGGATCACTCGGCGGTCGGGGCGTCCCCGGAGACGGACTCGGCGGACTTGTCGTCCGCGTCGTCCTCGACGACGCCGAGGCTGATCTTGCCGCGGGCGTCGATCTCGCGGATCTCGACCTCGATCTTCTGGCCGACCTTGACCACGTTCTCGACGTTCTCGACGCGCTTGCCGTCGTTGAGCTTGCGCAGCTGCGTCACGTGGAGCAGCCCGTCCTTGCCCGGCGTCAGCGACACGAAGGCGCCGAAGTCGACGACCCGCACGACGGTGCCGAGGTAGCGCTCGCCGACCTCGGGAACCGTCGGGTTGGCGATCGCGTTGACCGCGCTGCGGGCGGCCTCGGCCGAGGGGCCGTCGGTCGCGCCGATGTAGACGGTGCCGTCGTCCTCGATGGAGATGTCCGCGCCCGTGTCGTCCTGGATCTGGTTGATCATCTGACCCTTGGGGCCGATGACCGCACCGATCTTGTCGACGGGGATCGTCACCGCGATGACGCGAGGAGCGTTGGGGCTCATCTCGTCGGGGGTGTCGATGGCCTCGTCGAGCACGCCGAGGATGTGCAGGCGGGCCTCCCGGGCCTGGGTCAGCGCCGAGGCCAGGACCGAGGCGGGGATGCCGTCGAGCTTGGTGTCGAGCTGGATGGCGGTGACGAACTCGTCGGTGCCGGCGACCTTGAAGTCCATGTCGCCGAAGGCGTCCTCGGCCCCGAGGATGTCGGTCAGCGCCGCGTAGCGGGTCTCACCGTCGACGGTGTCGGAGATGAGGCCCATGGCGATGCCGGCGACGGGCGCCTTCAGCGGCACGCCGGCGTTCAGCAGCGACAGGGTCGAGGCGCACACGGAGCCCATCGAGGTCGAGCCGTTGGAGCCGAGGGCCTCGGACACCTGACGGATCGCGTAGGGGAACTCCTCGCGGCTGGGCAGCACCGGCACGAGGGCGCGCTCGGCGAGCATGCCGTGGCCGATCTCGCGGCGCTTGGGCGAGCCCACGCGGCCGGTCTCGCCGGTGGAGAACGGCGGGAAGTTGTAGTGGTGCACGTAGCGCTTGTGGTGGACGGGAGACAGCGAGTCGATCTGCTGCTCCATCTTGAGCATGTTCAGCGTGGTGACGCCGAGGATCTGGGTCTCGCCGCGCTCGAACAGCGCCGAGCCGTGCACCCGCGGGAGCACCTCGACCTCGGCGGAGAGCTGGCGGATGTCGCGCAGCCCGCGGCCGTCGATGCGGGAGCCGTCGGTCAGGACGCGCTCGCGCACGACCTTCTTGGTCAGCGCGCGGAAGGCCCCGGAGATCTCCTTCTCGCGACCCTCGAGCTTGCCGGACAGCTCGGCGACGACCTCGGCGAGCAGCTGCTCGGTGCGCTCCTCGCGCTCGGTCTTGGCGGCGATCGCCATGACGTCCTTGAGGCGGTCCGTCGCGGTGGCGGCGACCAGCTCGAAGGCGTCGTCCTGGTAGTCCAGGAACAGCGGGAACTCGCGGACGGGCTTGGCGGCGGTGGCCGCGAGCTCCTTCTGCGCCTCGCACAGCGAGCGGATGAAGACCTTGGAGGCCTCGAGGCCCTCGGCCACGACCTCCTCGGTGGGCGCGATCGCGCCGGAGTTCTTGATGAGGTTCCAGGCGTTGTCTGTCGCCTCGGCCTCGACCATCATGATCGCGACGTCGGAGTCGTCGCCCTCGCCGACGATGCGGCCGGCGACGACCATCGAGAAGACGGCCTCGTCGAGCTGCGAGAAGGTCGGGAACGCGACCCACTGGCCACCCTTGGCGTTGGGCATGAGCGCGACGCGCACGCCGCCGATCGGGCCCGAGAAGGGCAGACCGGAGATCTGGGTGGAGGCGGAGGCGCCGTTGATGCCGACCACGTCGTACGCGTCGTCGGGATCGATCGCCATGACGGTCAGGACGACCTGGACCTCGTGGCGCAGGCCCTTGACGAAGGCCGGGCGCAGCGGGCGGTCGGTGAGGCGGCACGCGAGGATCGCGTCGGTGCCGGGACGGCCCTCGCGACGGAAGAACGAGCCGGGGATGCGGCCCGCGGCGTACATGCGCTCCTCGACGTCCACCGTGAGGGGGAAGAAGTCGAACTGGTCCTTGGGGCGGTTGGAGACGGCGGTCGCGGACAGGACCATCGTGTCGTCGTCGAGGTAGACCGCGACGGCGCCGGCGGCCTGCTGGGCGAGGCGACCGGTCTCGAAGCGGACGGTGCGGGTGCCGTATGCGCCGTTGTCGATGACGGCGGTGGTGGCGGTGATCTCAGGGCCTTCCATGGCCATGGGGAGCTCCTTGCTCTGGGTGTCTGTGGACTGCTCCCCGCCGGCGCGGCCTTCGCCAGTCGTCCGCGGTCCCCCGCTGCCGTGCGGGGCTCCGCGACCCACTGCCGAGGACCGAGCCTGGACGGGTGCGTTCGGTGATGCGGTGCGCGCCGGGCGCGCGAGCGCACTGGGCGTGTGCCCGGTGCGCAGGGCGTCCGCCCCCGCGATCCGTGTGGTGCGGGGGCCGACGCCGAAACCGCCGCCCTCCCCGGAGGGGTGGACGGCGGCGGGTGATCAGCGGCGGAGGCCGAGTCGCTGGATCAGCGACCGGTAGCGCTCGATCTCGACGGCCTGCAGGTACTTCAGCAGGCGGCGGCGCTGACCGACGAGCAGCATCAGGCCACGACGCGTGTGGTGGTCGTGCTTGTGCGACTTCAGGTGCTCGGTCAGGTAGGTGATGCGGTGGGTCAGAAGAGCGATCTGGACCTCGGGCGAACCGGTGTCACCCTCATGGGTCCCGTACTCCGAGATGATCTGCTGCTTGGTGGCGGTATCGAAGGCCACTGGTTCTCCTTGGTGTCGTTGCGCGGCGCACCGGGGCATGTCCACCCGGGCTCTCTGGACGAGTCCCTCCGACGGCGAGGGCTCCGAACCATGGGCGCTGCTGCTCGGCGTCGGTCGACGTCGCTCAGCACTGCTCAGCACTGCTCGGGACTCTCGCGTGGTGTCGGCGCCGGCGAACCCGTCCTCGGACGAGGGCGGTCCGCAGGCAGGACTCTCCGCGGCCGTATGTACGGCGATGTGAGGATATCAGTCCTCGGGCGGCGAACCGAGGTCGTCCGAGGCCAGGGTGCGGCGGGTCACATCGAGATCGCGACCCATCTGCTCGACGAGGGCCTCGACCGAGTCGAACCGCAGTGTGGGACGCTGACGGTCCACGAACTCGATGCGCACGCGGTCCCCGTAGAGATCCAGGTCCGCGTCGGTGTGGACGTAGGCCTCGACCAGCCGCGGCGGCTCGTCCTCCCCGTCCGCGTGGAAGGTGGGATTGGTGCCCACGGAGATCGTGGCGGGAGCCCCGGCGAGCGGGTCGGTGCCCAGGTGCTCGGGTGCCTGCTCGATCACCGTGAGGTACCCGGCGTACACGCCGTCGGCCGGGACGAGCCCGCTGGGGTGCGGGCCGAGGTTCGCGGTCGGGAAGCCCAGCTCGCGACCGCGCTTGAACCCGTGATGGACGATGTCGGAGACCGTGTGGTGGCGCCCCAGCATGCGGGCGGCGGCCGCGACGTCCCCGGCCTCGAGGGCGCTGCGGACGGCGCTCGAGGAGATCCTGTCCGTCGGATCGGGGGCGCCGGACCGCTCGCCCTCGCCCGAGGCGCCGAGATCCTCGACGGTGACGACGTCGAAGCCCATCTCGTCCCCGAGCCGTCGCATCGTCGCGAGGTCCCCGGCGTTGTCCTTGCCGAAGCGCGAGTCGGCGCCCATGACGATGCAGCGCATGCCCAGACCCTCGACGAGGAAGATCCGCACGAAGTCCTCCGGGGAGTGCTGGGCGAACTCGAGGGTGAACTCGAGGTCGAGCACGCCGCGCAGGCCGGTCAGCAGCAGGAGGCGGTCGCGCTCCTCCTGTCCCGTGACGAGGTGAGGGTCCCCCGGGGAGACGCACACGTGCCGCGGGTGGGGCCAGAAGGTCATGGCCACGGGGGCCAGTCCCCGCTCGGCGGCGATCCGCCGCAGGCGGGCGAGGACCTCGCGGTGCCCGCGGTGCACGCCGTCGAAGTTGCCGATCGCGACCGCGGTCGCACCGAGATCGACGGGCACGTCCGCGAGGGAGTGCCAGATCAGGGAGCGGGACACGGTCAGGGGATCCTTCCGTCGGGGCGTGGCGTCGCCGATCCGCGCACGCCGTCGCACACTCTAGTCCGATCCCCCGAGCGCGATCGATCCGTCGGGACGGTCCCCCGCGGAGATGTGACGCATGCCCGCACGGACGCTCCCTCGCCTCCCGAGCCCCCCTCGGGTAGTCTCAGGCCATCTGACGGCTCTTGGGGGAGAGTCCCCCGCCGCTCGATGCACGTCCACGGCGCTCGCGCCCGGGCCTGCACAGGTCCGAGCGTCGGCCCGATGAGGAAGGCAGCTGCATCCATGTCCAACGTGACCGATCTCGAGACCCTCGGCGGTGCCGGGTCGCCTCGCGGCCGCTCGGGCCGTCGAGCCGCCCTCATCATCATCGCCGTCGTGGCGGTGATCGCCCTCGTCGTCGCGGGAGGCTCGATCGCCTACGCCAAGCAGTACGACGGCAAGGCGCTGCCGGGCACCACCGTGCTGGGCCAGGACGTCGCCGGCAAGTCCGTCGAGGAGATCGCGGCTCTGGTGGGCGACCAGGCCTCCAAGGTCACCGTCACCGTGAACACCGACGGCCAGCCCCACGAGGCGAAGCTCGCGGACCTCGGAGTCGCGGTCGACGCGCAGACCACCGCCCGCAACGCGGTCGAGCACGACGGCGACATCACCGAGGTCATCAGCTCGACCTTCTCCGGCAAGCGCACGGTCACCCCCGTCGTGAGCGTGGACCCGCAGGCCATCTCGGCGTACGCGACCTCGCTGGTGCCGGACGACCGCACCGCGGCCGCCGACGCCCAGGTCGTCTACGACGCCGATGCCAAGACCTGGAATGTCGTGCCCGGGCACGCGGGCCTGGGTGTGGACCCCTCGATCCTCGAGGCCGCCGTCACCGAGAAGGCGCCGTCGCTGGAGAACTTCTCCGTCGACCAGCCCATTCAGCAGACGCCGCCGGCCATCTCCGACGAGGCCGCGCAGAGCACGCTGGACACCATCACCGCGACCCTCGATCAGCCCGTGAGCATCAAGGGCCCGGACGGCACCGTGTACGAGGCGTCCAAGGACCGCCGCAGCGGCTGGCTGTCCGTGTCCCCCAACGAGGCGAACGACGGCCTGGACGTGCATGTCGACGACGCCGCGGTCAAGGAATGGGTCGACGGGCGCGCGGAGAAGGCGTCCGTGGAGCCGACCAAGGGCATCGAGCAGATCGACGCCAACGGGGCGGTCACCAAGGTCGTCTCCGAGAAGAAGGACGGGGTGAAGGTCTCCAACAGCGAGTCGATCACCCAGCAGATCGTCGCCGGTGTCCAGGGCGGCTCCCCTGTCGAGGTCACCTTCGAGACCACGCCGGTCCCCGCCGAGGTCACCCAGGCCAAGGCTCCGGACGCCGCCGCGCCCGCCGATCCCGCGACGCCCGCCGCCGATCCCACCGGCGAGAAGTGGATCGACATCAACCTCAGCGACAAGACGCTGACGGCCTACCAGGGCGACACCCCGGTCTTCGGGCCCAAGAAGATCGTGGACGGCAAGAAGGACTACGAGACCGTCACCGGCACCTTCGAGATCTACCACCGTCTCGAGAAGCAGGACATGACGAACGCGTCGAAGTTCCCCCAGAGCGACTCGCGCTACTACTACACCAAGGACGTCCCCTGGGTGCAGTACTTCAAGGGCGGCTACGCGATCCACGGCGCCCCCTGGCGCTCCTCCTTCGGGTACTCCGGATCGCACGGCTGCATCAACATGTCCGTCTCGGACGCCAAGTGGATGTACGACTGGGCATCGATGGGCACCAAGGTCGTCGTGCACTACTGATCGACGGCCCTCAGGACGAAGGCCCCCTCCCATCGGGAGGGGGCCTTCGTCCTGTCCGGGCGCAGATGCACGATTCCGCGATGTCAGGTGCGCGCGTCCTCGGGGATCACGAGGCGTGGCCGGGCGATCCCGTCGTCCTCGACCTCCACGACCGCGACCAGCCGGTTCTGCGGATCGAGCGCGGCCGCGAGTCCGCGGTGGGCGGTCGCCACGGCGGGACGACGGCCGAAGCCGAGCTCGACCGCGGCCGGGGCGTCGACCTGCACGACGGGGAGGACCTGTGCCGCCCCCGCACCGAGCCCGATCGCGGGGGTCGTGCCGTCGTCTCCCTCGCCGCGCGGCGGGAGGACCAGGGCGTCCTCGATCCGGAAGGGGCCGACCCGTGTGCGGCGGAGGGCCGTGAGGTGGCCGCCGGTGCCGAGGGACGCCCCGAGATCACGGGCGATCGCGCGGACGTACGTGCCCGAGCTGCAGTCCATCACGATCTCGAGGTCCACGAACGGTCCCTCGTCGCGCCGCGACAGCACCTCGAGACGGAAGACGGTGACCGGACGGGCGGCGAGCTGCACGTCCTCGCCGGCCCGGGCGCGGGCGTAGGCACGCCTGCCGTCGACCTTGATCGCGCTGACGGAGCTGGGCACCTGGGTGATCTCGCCCCGCAGCGGCGCGAGGGCCGCCTCGAGGTCCGCGTCGGCGATGCCGGTCGCATCGACAACGGAGCCGAGCGGCTCCCCCTCGGCGTCGTCGGTGCTGGTCCCCTGCCCGAGGCGCACGGTGGCCGTGTAGGTCTTGGGCAGGCCCACCAGGTACGTCAGGAGCCGGGTGCCCTGCCCGATGCCGAGCACGAGCAGTCCCGTGGCCATCGGGTCCAGGGTCCCGGCGTGACCCACGCGCCGGGTGCCGGCGAGCCGCCGGGTGCGACCCACGGCGTCGTGGCTGGTCCAGCCGGGGGCCTTGTCGACCAGGAGCAGCGCGTGCGGAGGGGAGATCGCCATGCCCGCGGGGTCCGTCAGGCCCGGTCCGGACCGGCGTCGCCGGATGCGCCGGTCGTGGGCGATCCGTCGGTGCCTGCATCCAGGGCATCGGCGTCGTCCGGAGCCTCGGCGTCGGGCGCGTTCGTGTCCGTCCCGTCCGCGTCGGGATCGGAGTCCTCGAGGTCGGCGTCCTCCCTCGGCACCCGGTACGGATCCTCCTCCCCGGCGTACGCCGCGCCCTCCTTGGAGCGCGCGAGATCCGCATCGCGGTGCTGGGCCACGACGAGGAGATCCTCGATGGTGAGGGCGTTCTCGGGCAGCGCATCGGCGATGAACTCGAGCGTGGGCGTCAGCCGCACGCCGATCTGGCGACCCACCTCGCTGCGGAGCATGCCGGTGGCGCTGCGGAGGGCGGCGGCGGTGCCCTCGCGGGCCTCGTCGTCCCCGAAGACGGTGTAGAACACGGTCGCGTGCTGGAGGTCGCCGGTGACGCGCACGTCGGTCACGGTCACGAACCCGAGCCGCGGGTCCTTGACGCGGGTGTCGATGGTCGTGGCGACGATCTGCTGGATGCGGTCGGCGAGGCGCCGGGCGCGGGGGCTGTCGGGCATCAGGGGATCCTTTCGACGGCGACGGCCCCGCTGAGCGCGGGGTCGTCGACCTGGGGGTGGTCGGTGCGGACCGCGACGAGGACGTCGCGGTCGATGGACTGGTCGACCCGGTGGCGGAACTCGCCGTCGGCGCCCAGGACGCGGAACCCCGCGTCGTTCAGGATGTCGGCCGCCGCGGCGTAGGGCGTCGTATGGCGATTGATCGCGAGCGCCATCCCCGCGTCCCGACGCAGGAGGCCGCGCCAGACCGGCGCCGCCTCGGTGAGCAGCGCCAACGGGGAGCGTTCGAGGTCGCGTCCGCGATGCGCGCCGTGCTGGACGCCGTAGGGGAGGTCCGCCACGAGCGCGTCGGCGGCGCCCCGGGGCAGGACGGACGCCAGCTCCTCGGTCGGGCACCGCAGCAGGGTCACGTGCTGGATGCGTCCGGCGCGGCGATCCTCCTTGGACCGTGCGAGCTCGGCCTCGAAGCGGGTCCCGAGGACGCGTCCATGGGTCGAGAGCCGTCCGGTGTCGGAGGTGTGCTTGAGGTGATGGGTCCGCATCCACGTCAGCAGGAAGGCCCGATAGGCCTCGATGTCGGCCTTGTCGACGTCGGCGCCCACGACGTCCAGGCCCAGGCGCAGAGCCCGCGAGAGCGTCGTCCCACGGCCGCACACGGGGTCGAGCACCTGCAGGGAGCCGTCGAACAGTCCGGCGCGGCGTCCGGAGGACGCCGTCGCGAGGTTGACCAGCAGCGCGGTGAACTGCTCGTTGGTCTTGCCCGGGTAGCGCAGCGTGGTCTCGAGATCGCTCGGCAGGCGGGTGGCATCGATCGGCGCGAGCGGCTCGAGGAGCAGCCTGCTGCCGGAGGATGCGGCGGCGGGCACGGTGGCGTCCTCCCGGGCACCGGCGGGGTGGTGCGGGAACGCGTCCTGGGCGTCCGCATCGCCGTGCTCGTGGGGGGCGAAGGCGCCCAGCACCCCTGAGAGCGTCGAGAGCACGCGCACCAGGTCCTCGCGCCGGGCGCGGCAGCGGACGTCGAGGTACTCGATCCCCCCGAGCCGGATCAGCTCGACGACGGCACCGGGATCGAGGTGGGCGGCCAGCACCCGGCGTGCCTCGTGGACCGCGAGCGGGCCCGAGGCATCGGCGTAGACCCGGTTGGAGGACGGCGCGCGCAGCACCAGCAGCCGCTCCTCCGGAGCGCGCACCGCCGGTGTCGGGGCGTCCCCGTCCTGCGGCTGCGGCACGTGTCGCGAGGCGTCGGCGCCCTGCGCCGCCCGCGGGGCCGGCTCGCCATGGGCAGCCCGCGGGGCCGTCTCGCCCTGCGGGTCCGACGGGTCCTGCCCATCGCGTGCTGCCATCGAGTCCCTCACGATCCGTCCTTGCCTGCCGCCCGGGCAGGATATCCCGCACGGCCCCGGTGACCCGGGGTGCTCCTCCGGGGCCGCCGGCGGCTCCGGGACGCCGCCGCGCCCCGCCCGGCGGAGCCGGACGGGGCGCGGCGGACCGCGGTGCCGGAGCGACCGCGATGCCTCAGCGGCGGGTCACCGCGTCTCGCGCGGCTTCTCCCGCGACTCGAAGGTGGTGATGACGTCACCGATCTGGAGATCGTTGAACGACCCCAGGTTGATGCCGCACTCGAAGCCCTCGCGGACCTCGGTGACATCGTCCTTCTCGCGGCGCAGGCCGGCGATCTGCAGGTTCTCGACGAGCACCACGCCGTTGCGTGTGATGCGCGCCTTGGCGCCGCGGTGGATGCTGCCGCTGCGCACGATCGAACCGGCGATGTTCCCGAACTTCGAGGACCGGAAGATCTGACGGATCTCCGCGGAGGCCGTGTCGACCTCCTCGAACTCCGGCTTGAGCATGCCCTGGAGGGCCTGCTCGATCTCCTCGATGGCGCGGTAGATGACCGAGTAGTACTTGATCTCCACGCCCTCGCGGTCGGCGTACTCCGCGTTCAGGCCCTCGGCCCGCACGTTGAAGCCGATGATGACCGCGTCCGAGGCCACCGCCAGGTTGATGTTGTTCATCGTGACGGCACCGACGCCGCGGTCGATGATGCGCAGCTGCACACCCTGACCCACGTCGATCCCCAGCAGGGACTCCTCGAGCGCTTCGACGGAGCCCGCCGCATCGCCCTTGAGGATGAGGTTGAGGGTCTCGACCTTGCCCTCGGCCATCGCCTTGTTGATGTCCTCGAGGCTGATGCGCTTGCGGGCACGCGACAGGGCCGCGGCACGTTTGGCGGCCTCGCGCTTCTCCGCGATCTGACGGGCGGTGCGCTCGTCCTGGGCGACCAGGAACGAGTCACCGGCACCGGGGACCGAGGTCAGGCCCAGCACCTGGACGGGGCTGGAGGGACCTGCCTCGTCGACCGGGTTGCCCAGGTCGTCGAGCATCGCGCGGACGCGGCCGTGGCCGGTGCCGCAGACGATCGCATCGCCGACGTGGAGCGTGCCCTGCTGGACCAGCACCGTCGCGACCGGGCCGCGACCGCGGTCCAGGTTCGCCTCGATCGAGACGCCGCGGGCGTCCTTCTCGGGGTTGGCGCGCAGGTCCAGCGCCGCGTCCGCGGTCAGCAGCACGGCGTCCAGGAGCTGGTCGATGTGCAGGTTCTCGCGGGCCGAGACGTCGACGAACATCGTGTCGCCGCCGTACTCCTCGGCGATCAGGTTGTACTCGGTGAGCTGCTGCCGGATCTTCTCCGGGTTCGCGCCCTCCTTGTCGATCTTGTTGACCGCGACCACGATCGGCACGTCCGCCGCCTGGGCGTGGTTGAGCGCCTCGATGGTCTGGGGCATCACGCCGTCATCCGCCGCGACCACGAGGATCGCGATGTCGGTGACGTCGGCACCACGGGCACGCATGGCCGTGAAGGCCTCGTGACCCGGGGTGTCGATGAAGGTGATGGCCCGCCCCTCGGGGCCCTGCTCGCCCTCGTGCTCGACGGTGACCTGGTAGGCGCCGATGTGCTGGGTGATGCCGCCGGCCTCGCCCGCCTGGACGTGGGTGTTGCGGATCGTGTCCAGCAGTCGGGTCTTGCCGTGGTCGACGTGGCCCATGACGGTGACGACCGGCGGGCGCGGGAGGCGCTCGTCGTCGTCCTCGTCCGCGAGCTCGGCGTCGAGGTCGATGTCGAACTGCTCGAGGAGCTCGCGCTCCTCGTCCTCGGGCGAGACGATCTCGATGCGGTAGCCGAGCTCGTCGCCCAGCAGATCGAAGGTGTCCTCGTCCAGGGACTGGGTGGCCGTGGCCATCTCGCCCATCGCGAACAGCACCGTGATCAGCGACGCCGGGTTGACGTCGATGCGGTCGGCGAAGTCGGACAGCGAGGCGCCGCGGCGCAGACGGACGGTCTGGCCGTTGCCGCGGGGCAGCGAGACGCCGCCCGGTGCCGGAGCCTGCTGCTGCTCGAACTCCTGGCGCTTGGCGCGCTTGGACTTGCGGGAGCGGGCGGGCTTGCCGCCGCGGCCGAAGGCACCCTGGGTGCCGCCACGTCCGCCACGACCGCCGCCACCGGGGCGACCGCCGCCGGCGAAGCCGCCGCCACCGGCACCGGGACCGCCGCCGGCACCCGGGCGGGCACCGCGCGCTCCGCCGGGACCGCCGCCGGGACGACCGCCGCGGCCACCGGCCGGACGACCTTCCTGGATGCCGCCATGGGCGTGCTGGCGCATGACACCGGGGGTGGGCATGCCCGGACGGGGACCGCCGGGACGAGGTGCCGCACCCTCACGGGAGCTGGAACCGGAGCCGGCCGCCTGGCCGTCCCGCTGCTGCGGGCGGGGCGCGCCGGGTCGCGGCATGCCCTGGCTCGTGGCGAAGGGGTTGTTCCCGGGACGGGGTCCGCCCTGGCCCCCGCGGCCTCCACGACCCCCCGGACGGGGCATGCCCTGACTGGTGGCGAAGGGGTTGTTCCCGGGGCGCGGGGCGCCACCGGGGCGGGGAGCCGCCTGGCCGGGCTTGGGCGCGTCGCCACGGGAGGGCTTGCGCTCGGTGTCCGCGGGCTTCTCCGGTGCCGGGGTCGCCGCCTCCTCGCGGGGCGCGGGACGACCGGGCCGGGGGCCCGGGGCCGAGGACCGCGGCGCGGGCGCCGGGGTCTCACGGGCGGCGGGCTCGTCGGGGGCCGGGGTCGCGGAACGCTCCGCGGACCTGGCCTCCTCGGCCTTCTGGGCCTCGGTCGCGGCGCGCGCGGCCGGGGATCCGGGCTTGGCCGGGACGCGGCCGGGGGTCGCGCCGCCGGGCCTGCGCCCAGCGGTCGACGCCGTGGGCGCGCCGGAGTCGGGGGATCCGGCGGACTTCTCGCCGGGGAACTGGTCGCGCAGACGGCGCGCGACGGGGGCCTCGATGGTCGAGGATGCTGATCGGACGAATTCGCCCATGTCCTGCAGTTTCTGCAGGACGACCTTGCTCGGCTGTCCGAGCTCCTTGGCGAGCTCGTGGACGCGGACCTTAGCCACATTTCTCCTGTCTCGGCCCGCCGCCGAAACAGGGCGCGGACCATTAACTCCTGAGGGTGCTCATTGTCGAGTACTCATCGGATGTCCATTGGTTCTACCCGCTTCTGACGTGGTGGACGGGACTGTGCCTCGAACATGTCCCGGAGCTCGGAGAGCCCCGTGGCATCGATCGCGCCCCGGAAGGATCGGGCGAATCCGCCCCGCTGGACGGCGAGGTCGAGACACCGGGCGTCGGGGTGGACCCAGGCTCCCCGGCCGGGGGCGGACCCTCTGAGGTCCGCCCGGAGGCGAGGAGCACCGGACTCCGGGGATCCCTCCCGGACCAGACGCACGAGCTGATCGCGTGGGGCCTTGCTGCGGCAGCCGACACACGTCCGTTCGGGACCAGAGACCTCGATGCGCGGATCCACACCGTCACCTCCGTCCCGAACGCCTCACACGCACGGGGTCCGTCGTGGGCCGGAGCCGAGCACGCGGGGCGTGGACGGCACGGGACGCGGACGGGGCGGCGCGTGAACAGCCCCTCCAGTGTAGCGGACCACCGCCGACGGGCCCCGGTCCCGGCGGCCGACCCCCGGTGTGATCGGTCACCCCGGACGTCCGCGCCGGGTCTCAGCCGCGCGGGCCGTCCGCGACGATGTCGATGCGCCAGCCGGTCAGCTTGGCCGCCAGGCGGGCATTCTGCCCCTCCTTGCCGATCGCGAGCGAGAGCTGTCCCTCGGGCACGGTCGCCCGGACGCTGCGCCCGACCTCGTCGATCACCACGACGCGCGAGACGCGGGCCGGGGACAGCGCCTGGGTCACGAAGGTCGCGGGGTCCTCATCGAAGTCGACGATGTCGATCTTCTCGCCGCCGAGCTCGTTCATCACGGCGCGCACGCGCGAGCCCATGGGGCCGATGCAGGCGCCCTTGGCGTTCAGGCCCGGGATGGTCGAGCGGACGGCCATCTTGGTGCGGTGGCCGGCCTCCCGGGCGATCGCCGCGATCTCGACGGAGCCGTCGGCGACCTCGGGGACCTCGAGCGCGAACAGGCGCCGCACCAGGTTGGGGTGCGAGCGCGAGAGCGTGATCTGCGGGCCTTTGGGACCCCGACGGGACTCGACGACGTAGGCACGGATCCGCGTGCCGTGGGAGTAGTCCTCGGTGGGGACCCGCTCGTGGGGCGGCAGGACGCCCTCGACGGAGCCGAGGTCCACCTGGACCAGACGCGGGTCGCGGCCCTGCTGGATCACGCCGGAGACGATGTCGTCGGTGCGGCCGGCGAACTCGCCCATCACGGCCTCGTCCTCGAGCTCGCGGATCCGCTGGAAGATCACCTGGCGGGCGGTCGAGGCCGCGACGCGACCGAAGCCCGCAGGGGTGTCGTCCCATTCGTCGACGACGACGCCGTCCTCGTCCTTCTCCTGGGCCAGGACGCTGACGCGTCCGCTGCGGCGGTCGATCTCCACGCGCGCCGAGGGCGCGGGCGACGGCGTGTGCTGGTACGCGACCAGCAGGGCCTCGGAGATGGCGTCCAGCAGCACCGGCAGGCTGATGTCCTTCTCGCGCTCGAGCGCGCGCAGCGCTCCCATGTCGATGTCCATGTCAGCCTTC
Organism: Brachybacterium sp. AOP25-B2-12; assembly: GCF_052378625.1. Lineage (NCBI taxonomy): Bacteria > Bacillati > Actinomycetota > Actinomycetes > Micrococcales > Dermabacteraceae > Brachybacterium > Brachybacterium sp. AOP25-B2-12. Next base: position 107,461 of record NZ_JBQSXW010000012.1, read on the forward strand.
CTCGGGGTCGGTGTCGGTCTCGGTGTCGGCGCCCGGAGAGGCGTCGAGGCCCTCGGGGCGGGAGAACTCCAGCAGGACGGTCGCGGAGGCGACGTCGGCCAGGGGCAGCTCGAGATCGGGGCGGGGCCTGCGGCGCGCCGAGGGCCTGGCGCCGGGGGAGGTCTCGGGGCGCAGGGTCAGCACGCCCTCGGCCGAGACGTCGAGCAGGCGTCCCGTGAGGTCCTCACCGCCGCGGGTGCGGATGGCGAGCAGCCGGGTGCGTGCCCGGCGGAAGTGCCGGGGCTCGGTGAGCGCGCGCTCGGCGCCGGGTGTGGACACCTCGAGCTCGTAGGGGTCCTGGCCGAGCACGGCGTCCTCGTCGTCGAGCCGGTCCGAGACCGTGCGGGTGATCGCGGCGATCGTGTCGAGGTCCACGCTGCCGAGCGCGTCCTCGGGCAGGTCGACGACCACGCCGACCTCGGTGGTCCCGCCGCGCCGGCGGATCTCGACGTCCTCGAGGGCCAGGCCCGCGTCGGCCACGAGAGGGGCGAGCATCGCGCGCAGCCTCTCGGCGGCATCGGGGGCGATGGTCATGGGGCGCCTCTCTCTCGGTATCGGCGTCCGCCGGTCCCGGGCACGGGGATCGGATGTCCTCGGGCGGGTCACGGCGGTCGGCTGGTTGTCAGGTGGTGCACGGGCGGTGGGCGGCCGTGCCGCCGTCCGTCCGGCCGATGGTCCACGAGGTCGGGAGCGGCGCACCCGAGCCCGCGACGGGCCGTCGACGGATCTCGTCCAGGGTACCCGTCCCGGACGCGGGCTCGGCGCGCCCCGAGCGTCCGGTCGGTCGGCCCCCTGGGTGGCCCGGGACCGGGATGCGAGAATCGACACCGTGCACACCCCTGACAGCTCCCGGCGGCCCTCGCGTCGCACGGCCATGACCCTCGGCACGACGGTCGCGGCGAGTGCCCTCCTGGGCGCCTGCGGCCCCGTGCGGCTGGGCGGGCCCGCGGGGTACACACCTCCCCCGGTCGGGATCGACGACATCTACCGCTCCGAGCTGCTGGCCACGATCGACGAGCTGCGGTCGACGGTCCCCCACGTGGTGAGCACCCTGCCCGAGGTCGCCACCCAGGTCCGCGACCTCTCCGCCGCCCTCGTGGAGCAGCGCCAGGCGCTGCTCACAGGTGCCGAGGCCTCCGGGGCCGCCTCCCCGAGCTCTGCCTCCGGGTCGACGGGCTCCGGCGCGTCGGCGAGCGACGGTGCGTCCTCGGAGCCCGTCCCGGTCTTCCACCTCGTGGACCTGCTGACCGCCAGTGCGCTGCTGTGCGCGGACGCCTGCGTCCAGTGCTCGGGGTCCCTGGCGCGCGTGGTCGGCGCCATCGGCGTGCACCACCTGTGGACCGCCGGACGCCTCGCGGCCCTGTCCCAGGATCCGGCGATCCCGGCCCCGGTCGCCCCCGCGGCGGCCGACATCGCCCCCACCCGGACGGTGCCGGCCTCGGACCCGCCCTCGGTGGGCGCGACGGTCGACTACCAGGCCGAGCTGCAGGAGACCCAGGGCGACGAGTGGTACACCGGCTACGTCTTCGAGGTCCTGGCCGCCCGGGCCACCGACGAGGCGGAACGGACCCGGCTGCTCGACGCCTCCACCGCGCACCGGGACCGCGCCCGGGAGCTGGCCACGATCGCCGCCCAGGACTCGATCGCCTCGGTGCTCCAGGAGCCCGTGTACGGGGTGCCCGGAGGCGGGGATCCCACGGCCCTCGACACGCTGCCGCCGGAGCTCTCGGCGACCCTGCTCACGGACTGGGTCGCGCTCACGGGAGCCTCCCCCTTCGCGCGCCGGGCCACGATGATCGCGACGGCCTATGCGGAGGCCGTGACGCTCTCGGGGTACGCCAGCGCCCTCGTGCCGCTGCCGGGGCTCGCGACCGACGGCTGACCGGATCCATCGCACTGCCGCATCGCCGCACCACCGCGCGGCCGCACGGCTGCACGACCGCGCGGCCGCCTCGGTCGCACGACCGACCCGGTGGCGTCGGTCAGTCGACCGGGGAGACCCGGACGAGCTGCCCGTCGGGATCCGCGACGACGAACGTGCGGCCGAAGACCGCGTCGTGCGGCTCCTCGACGACCCGCACCCCTCGGGCGACCCAGCGGGCGAAGACCGCGTCGACCGCCGATGCCGGTCCGGGGATCATCCAGCCCACCTCGGACGTGCGGGGCACAGCCGGATCCAGGTCCGTGCCGTGCCCGCTCCACACGGCGAACAGGACGCCGGGCGCGACCTCGAAGGCCACGTAGCGGGGGCTGGTGAACGTCGGCCCGATCTCGAAGAGGCCGCTGTAGAAGGCGGCGGAGACGGCGGTGTCGCGGACATGGATCAGGAACAGGTTGGGGGCGGTCATGGGGCACTCCTGCGTCGGACGGGACCTGCGAACCCCTCCAGAGGATCGCAGAAGCGCGCCAGGGACTGTCACCTTTTCTG
>NZ_JBQSXW010000013.1:0-96327 GCF_052378625.1 Brachybacterium sp. AOP25-B2-12
AGATTCGTTCGATGACCCACCCGTATCAGCTTCTCAACCGCGCCGGAAGGCCCTGCCTGGTCGGACGTGTCGAAGTCGATGGCCGGGCCATTGCCCATGTCGCCGCCGGGAATTGCACCGCCCTCCCCGCCGCCTCGAATCGGGTCCAGCGCGAACGCTAGAAACCTTTCCCTGCATGGATTCTCAGTGCCGTGGATGAAATAACACCTGACGGCGCCCAGGATGAGGCCGCTCTTGTACCGTCCTCACGACGTGAAATTGCGTGCTATCACTCGTTCCGCAGAATGATCATCGAGCGAGGCGAGGTCGCTGACTCGCAACTCGTACTGGAGCGCCTTCAAGCCGTTCCGAACGGTATCCCTACGGCTCTCGCCCACTGGCGTGCTGCGGATCTGGCGCCCGACCAGCCGCGCGATCCGATGGTCCGCGGAGAGGTTGCGATCGACCAGGCCGACGAGGTCGTCCTCGTACAGGGGCAGATCCGGGTCCATGAGCAGATCGCCCAGGATCCACGAGCGGAGGTAGGCGCGATAGAAGACGTTCCTTCGGCCCGAGAGGTAGCGATCCCGCGGGAGCTTCCCCATCCTGTCCGGGCCGAATCGGCGCACGGCAAGGTCCGGCAGGACCAGGATCGTCAGGTAGGGCCAGATCTCAGGGTTCGACGCCTGGCTGCGGCCGTCCTCTCCGAACCAGTCCGCGAGGAAGGAGCCCACCACGATGTCGAACCGTCGATCACCCTCCCGTCCTCCCATGGGCACTTCCGCGAGCGTGTCGAGAAGCCTGCTCCGAAGCTCTCTCAACCGGTGCTCATCAGCAGGTACGCCTCCGAACTGGTTGAAGCTGGTCCGGGGGTGGAGACCGTCGGCCAGGGGGCGCGGCGATGCGCCGGTGCGGATGAGCTGTTCGAGCTCGGTGAGCGAGGCCACAGCATCCTCCCGGCTGATCTGTGGGTAGATGCGCATCATGGATTCTTCATCTCTCTGCCGAAGGAAAGCGCCTCTCGAGAGCGGGTCACCAGTGAGAGCGGTTCCTCGCGGGCCGCTCGGAGCGCTTCGTTGAGCGGTAGGCCGAGACCCTGAGCAAGGGTGGCGCCGAATGCCGCGAGAGAGACGGGGTCCGATTCAGCCTGGGCCTGCATCCGAGGCAGAGGAACCGCATCGCGCCAGATCGCGAGCTGATACAGGACGGCGAGATGGATATCACTCTGGATCAGGGTGTACATGTCCTCAGCCGCCGTTCCGTCCACGAGTCGGGGACCGAGCTCCGAGTCCGTGTTCACGTAGAGCCGCATGGAGGAGCTCACGCTCCAGTGAGGCTCCGCCTCGGGGCTGATCTCGACTGACCATGGCACATCTCTTCGCCCGGTCTCTGCGAAGGAGATCGCAGTGGTCGGGAAAGCAGCGGTGTCGCTCGCGAGTGCGAGCTTGATGGGGGACGACAGCTGCCAGAGCTTGGCACCCGCGTGGATCGCGGTCGACGGATCCTGACTGCCCGTGCGGCCGGGTCCCACGATCCAGGCGTCCGCGATGAGCTCGACCGCTGCCACCGATCCATCGACCTCGACGAGGGTCTCTGCCTCCCAGATCCCGTCGTGGAGCCGGAATGTGCTGTCCCGTCGCCAGTTCGCCCTGGCAGGCAGGCAGGTCACCAGACCCACGAGCAGGACCGGCTCGTCACGCAGGATGGAGGTCTGCTCCCAGAAGTCGTCCTCCAGGGTCGCGCGAAGGCGCAGGACGATCCGCTGCCCGGTCTCCCAGAGCTCGCTGATCCGCTCGATCTCCGTGGCGGGCTCGATCAGGCTCACGTCCACGTGCACGGCCGATCGCGACGGGGCGAGGAAGGGCCTCGACTCAAGAACGGCCATCGGCGGGCCCTCCGCTCATCGAGATCCTCAGGGCGCGCCGGGGTGCTCCGCTGAACCGCACGTAGGTCATCGCGCCGGTAGGGACGAGGGCCTCGTCTCCATGGTCGGTGGTGCCGGGGCCCCATTCGATGTCGAGCTCCTCGACGGGGATGGGCTCGTGCAGGCCTTCGTCACCGATCAGGCTCGCGGCGAGCGTCACGCATCCGTAGTCCTCCCCTCCTCGCAGGGCGAAGCTGACCTCCTGACGCTGGCGACCGTCCGTGCTGGTGCAGATCAACCTCGGAGCCTCTGCCTCGACGATCCAGGGTGCTGGGCCCGACGAGCGGCGACGGCCGCCCCCGGTCCCCGCCCGGCTCGTGGGGGGCGTCGGAGCCGATATGGGGAGCAGCGCTCCCAGCCGTCGCGACAGTGCCCCGGTGGGCAGCTGGATCCTCTGCGGATCCCGGTCCGCTGAGGGAAGCGCGGCTTCGGGGAAGAACTCATCCCTGATCAGTCTGCTCACCCGAGTTCGGGTGTGGCGGACGATCTTGGCGGACTCGCTGCCGGCACCGTCGCTGACCCAGTTGTCGTGCGCAGGAGGCTCGGCGTCGGCGTATTCAGCGTCGAACTCGTCCGTCGACTTGTAGACAGCGATCCAATCCATCCCGGGCGCCGGCGTGCGATCGACCCAATCCACCGTCGTGACGATCAGCTCTGCCCTGCCCCGCATGAGCGCGATTCTGAGGATCCGTCCATCGGCCGACGCAGGATCCAGGTCGTCCTCCGTCGATGGGGCTTCCATGCTGGGGATGCGCCGGACAAGCGCAAGATGACCGATGACCTTCTGGTACCTGCTCACCTCCAGCACCTTCACGGGGAGCCCGCTGGGTGTCGTCACCGATGAGGACCCTGTCCGACGCATCTCCCTGATCGCGTTGAGCCCAGCGCCCCAGTGCCCCAGCATCCCTGAGGTCTGGGGGTCGAGATCGATCACCCGATCGTGGACTCGCAGCTCGAGCCGCATCGGGGCAGGCATCCCGGGGATCTCGGGAATCATCTTCGGCCAGAGGTTGGCTCGGATCGCGTGGCGGGCACGTCTCGCGAAGTCCTTCTCGACCGCTTCCGGGTCGCTGCTGAGGCGATGCAGCGGATCTGCCTGAGGGTCCTCCGTGTCCTCCTCATCTGTGATGAGGGGATCGAGGATCAGGATGGAGGTCCCGGTCTCGTTCTGCGCGAACCCCACATCGAAGAGCTGCTCCCCGAGCGCGGCGGCCGCCGGTCCGGTCACCGGGAGGATCGAGGTGCCGTCGTCGTCCGATCGGCCCCACCAATGTCTGCCGGTGTACTGGAAGCCACTCCGCTCGTAGGAGCTTCGGAAGGAGGACACGATGAATCGATGCTCCAGATAACCCTCGAGGTTCCGACACCGGGTCCAGTAGATGACGGTCCCGAGCCCGCTGTACGCGAAGGCGGCAGTCTTCCCGAAGCCGTAGGTCCCCCCGGTCGAACCGTCGTTGTGGCTCACGCCGAACTTGAGGATGAGGTCCTGGAATCGGGTGGAGGTTCCTCTGCCGGCCGGAGACAGGTCGGAAGGACCGTCCAGACCGCACGTCCCACGGTCGTAGATCTCGAGCACACGGAAGTTCGAGGTGCGCCGAAGCCCGTCCAGGTCGGTGAGAGGACCTGCGCTGAGGAGCGAGGCGAGGGCCTCGCGGTATTGGTAGGTGGTCCGCCGGAGAGCGATCCCGAAGAGGGGTGCGCTCTCGCCGATCCGAGCGTCCCAGCTGTTCTGCGCCATCTCGCGGATGACAACGGCCAGCCGTGACAGCTCTGACTTCCCGAGCAGTCGATCGCCGCCGGAGGCATCCATGTCCCCCGGGGAGAACCGCTTGGGGAACCAATGGAGAGGTTCGGTCATGGACGGAGGTCAGAGCTCCTCGAGGATCGTAGGGAGATCGAGGGGATCGAGCACGCCCGGGCATGCGTCGAGCCTGAGGGTGTACCGGACGTCATCGACTCCGGACAGCACTGAGCTGTCGATGCGGGAGACGCGGATGCCGGGGAAATCAGGCACGACCTCATGGAGACGTGTCTCCTCGATCGCGAAGCTCCGGTCCATGCTCTCGATCGAGGAGGCATCGTCGCCGAGGGAGCGCTCGAGGTGATCGCGGGGGATGCCTGACAGAACGATGCGGTCGACGAGCTGGGAGAGGGTCGAACCGCTAGCTGACTCGGCCACTCTGAACGCGACGAGATGCAGCCGTCCCGATGCCGGGGGATCGAGCTGGCGGACCCCGTGGATCGTCACGGCCGGTGCCCCGGTCCCCGTGAATGTCTTCACCTCGAGTGCATTGCGCACTGCGAAGTCGTGGCGATTGCTCTCCGGTCCCTTCCACGCGGCGAGTGCGGCCATCGGATCTCGGCGTGCAAGCTGCTCCAGGACGGACAGCTCGCCGAACAGTCCGATGGCCCGTTCCTGATCGAGTTCCCTCCGGGCACGCGCCAGCGCCGCCCGCCACGATCCCAGGACCTCGTTCAGCTCGTCGATGCAGAATCTGCCGGACTCGTCAGCCCGGTCGAGCATCTCGCCGATGAGCGAGAGGAAGGTCCGCCTGAGCCGGGCATCGGTGCACAGGACCTTCAGCCGGACCGCGGTGCCGTCGGTGCCCCTTGTCGTCACCCAATCCGTGCGCAAGGTACGTCCCAAGGGGAGATCGAATCGGTCTCGACCCTCCGGGAGCTCGACGAGCAGACCGATGAGATTGCTGTCGTCCTTGAAGAGGATGGCATCCGATGGTCGCCCTGAGGGGCCGACGAGGACACGCAGCGCCTCGCCGATCTCCACGTGGCTCCCGGTCAGGCGCTGGTAGGCCACTTCGATGCGCAGGAATCCGTTGCTCATGCCGTGTCAACGCGAGAGTAGTCAGGCTCATCGTCGGGCGTGCTGGCGAGCCCCTCGTCGTCAGTGCCGACGTCCTGGAGAGCGGCAGCCCAGTACTCACCGGGGTCCTCGGTCTCGACGCTCGGGAAGACAACCCCTAGCCCGACCAGCGGGCCGCCAGCTCCCATAGATGCACGGGTGGAGGACGAGCTCTCCGGCTGGGAATCACCGTCCACCGCATAGAGGAGCAGCGCTCCGGAGTTCGGACGGATCTCCGATCGAACTCCTCTCATCTGCTTCATGTCGCCCTTCCTCGCGGCCCCGACGATCTCGCGTTCCTCCGTGGAGAGGTCCTCGGTGTCCTGGTCGGCCAAGATCCGGAGATCCAGCAGGTAGTCCTCCGCGGACATCAGTGCGCGGATGTTCACCACATCGCTCCCGTCCGGAAGGTCGACCTTTAGACGGTCCGGCGACCAGTTCTCGGGACTCAGCGGGGCACGGCTGGAGGTGCCGACGGAGAGCCCCCCGGGCAGCTCGACGACGGTGCCTCCTGTCGCCGGCCCGGAGACGAGGACGAGGCTCCACTCGGTATCCGCGCCGTGCTCATGCAGCCAGCGCTCCATCGCGTCGGGCTGGAGCCACCTCTCCGTGGGTGAGACCCAGTACTCCCGGAGAAACTGGACGATGTCTGCGTGGGTAAGGCCAGGAAGGAGCAGCGAGGGGAGCCCGGACGACCCGCGGGACCGCCGCGTCAGAACGGGGCCGCCGTGGCTCTGGACCCGAGCGACCAGCCGACTTGCCGCCTCACGTTGCGTGCCGATGCTCTTCGGCGAGCGATCGAGGTAGATCGTCTGACGACGGGTTCCTCCCAGACCGGCCTTCACGAGATCGGCCGCGCTCATCTTGCCCGCGCTGGTGATCTCGAGCCGCCCGGGATGGCTTCGGACCTTGATCGCGAACTCGCGAGGGGTCTTCCCCTCGCCCTCCATGATGCGGACCTCGTCACGGAGCTGGCTCTCGACGCGTGCCAGGTGGCCGTAGTCGTCCTCGAGCCCCGGGCCCATCCACACACGGACGAGGTCACGGTAGCCAGGACGGAACCCGAACCATCTGCCCATCTGGAGCAGGGTGTCGTAGCTGTTGCTCGAACGGAGGAAGTAGGAGACGACCAGTCCGTCGAGGGTGAGCCCACGGGAGAGCGTGCCGCCACCGACGGCGATGACAGTCTGAGGCTCGCCCTCGGTGTAGACAAGTCGATCCGTGGACTCCCCGTTGTCGATCTTCACGAACGTGGACTGGAGCACGTCCTTCGCCAGGGCCCAGATCTCGTCCCAGGCGGGCATGCGCTCGCCGTCGCGCATGGAGGTCGCCCTGTCGCCCTCCGCATCGAAGACCTTCTTGAAGTTCGGCTCCTGGCTCTCCACGTCGAAGGAGAGCTCCTTGATGAACTGCGAGATCACGTCCTTGGTCAGCCGATGAACCGCGACGAGCTGGGATGTGTGGACGAGCATCGAGGAGTTCCTCGCGCGACCGGATCGGATCTCTCGGATCGCCGTCGCGAGGATGAACCATCGGATCGCCGCCTCCAACGTGGGCGTCATGAGCGGGGAGAAGTCGTCCACGGCCTTTGGCTTGGGGGTGAACACCTCGGCCTCATGCTCGGGGACTTCATGGGAGAGCTCCCGGATGGCCTCATCCTCCGCATCGTCCGCGTCCTGCTTCACGTCGAAGAAGAGCTCGGAGCCCATGTAGAGGTCAGGCTTGGGGAGCACGGTGATGAAGTCATCCGGGTAGAGATCGTGCTCGTCCGAGGGATCGATGAAGACGTTGGCGAAGGGAGTCGCCGTGTAGGCGACGTAGGTCCCGGTGGGAACTGCCTTCCAGATGTCCCGGATCCGCTGGTTGATGGTCGAGACCAGGCCCTTGCGCCCCTGGGTGTTGGGCGTCGCCTGGTCGGACTCATCGTCGATGATCAGCACACCGCGCTTCTTGAGGGTCTCCGGAGGCACGGACTCGAGGAACCTCTGGACGTTCGAGAGCCGCAGCTCGTGCTTCTTGACCACAAGCACTGCGACGTTGGCAGTGCTGTTGAACAGGCCGGGGGAGTTGTCCTTGCCGATGTCGGCGTCGGGGCTCGTGAACCTGTGCCACGCGATGCCCGAGCTGTCTCCCACATCGTCCACGGCGAGGTCGGCCTGAAGCCGAAGCTGCGTCTGGACGCGGAGATTGGAGTACAGGCCGGCGAGGACGATCACGACGCGGTAGCCAGCGTCCACGGCCTTCGCGATCAGGCCGGTGAAGTTGGCGGTCTTCCCCGACTGTACATAGCCGATGACAAGCCCCTTGCGCTTGTCCGCGGGAGCTTTGGGGTTGGCGCAGAGCGAGAGGATCTTCTCGGTGGAGTCGTCGATCGCGTTGATGGCCTTCTGGGGGAGTCCGCTCTTCTCGAGCCTCTCCCGATACTCCGGCCATGCGCCATGGGAGGCGAGGGATCCTCCGTACCACTGTTTCGTCCCACCTGCCCGGCGGAGGGTGCCCTCGAAGATCACGATCTTGTCGATGCCCTCGCGTCGTTCGGTCTCGTACTGCTCGAGCGCGGGCTCGAAGCCGTCGTACATGCGGGAGACGAGTGCTATCACCTCGCGCCTCGCGACGTCCTGGTTCTGATCACCGACGCGGTTCTTCATCAGAGCCTCGAATACGGCTCGCGCATCGTCGAACTGGCCAGGGTTCATCCGGATCTCCCTAATCGTGCCTCCCCGCATATTGCCGGAGTCTCGCTGTGAAGAGTACAGACGCCCGCTGACGATCGAGGCGTGTCCGGAGGACGGGGACCGACCGTGTCGATGATGCTCGACGCGATGTCACCAGGATCCTGGTGCTCCCAATAGCGCTGCACGGTCCAGCCGGCGGCGACAAGTCGCCGTGTCGAATCGAGATCCCTCTCCATGTTGCGCGCGATCTTCGGCCTCCAGTACCCCGCGTTACGTCGGGGCTCCACATAGTGCAGGGGGCAGCCGTGCCAGAAGCACCCGTCGATGAACACCGCGAGCCGCGCCCTCGTGAACACGATGTCGGCGCGTCGGCGACGGTCCGAGTCATCTGCCGGGAAGTCGACGCGGTATCGCAGCCCGGCAGCGTGGATCCGGCGGCGCACGGCGAGCTCGATCGAGGTGTCCCTGCGGCGGTTCGCCCTCATGGTCCTCCGTGCGGCGTCGCTGCTGGGCCTCGGTGCGTCGTTCGACATATCCGAAGGCTAGCGAGTTGATGAGGTCGTTACTCGACATCGTCTGTCGGGGTGCGCTGTGAGTATGCTGCTCATGGGCAGGCCGGGTGTAGGCTGCTGGGGTTCGCGAACGGGTCTTGTGGAGGTGGTAACGGTGGCGCGATACGTCCTCGGTGAGATGTTCAGCGGCCCTGGAGGCATCGCCCTCGGCGCGGAGTTCGCGAATCGACCTCCGGAGATGGTCGGCAGGTCGTCGACCACCGCGCATGGCTGGGCGGTCGAGTACCACTCGGACACCGCCGACACCTATCGGCGGAACATCCCGGGTGCTGATGACTCGACCGTCCACGTGGCCGATGTCCGGGAGTTCGATCTGCGCACGGTCCCGGCATTCGACGCTTTCGCCTTCGGGTTCCCGTGCAACGACTTCAGCACGGTCGGTGAGCATCGCGGGCTCGAGGGTGACTATGGGGCGCTCTACACGTACGGGGTCCATGCATTGGCCTTGCACGCCCCGAAGTGGTTCATCGCTGAGAACGTCTCCGGGCTCTCCAGGGCGAATGGCGGGCAGGCGTTCGCGAAGATCCTGACCGCGCTACGGTGGCCTGGTTCTGCCGCGGTGACGGATCCCGCCTTCGTGTCCCGATATGAGAGCTCGATGGCTGGCATAGACCGAGACCTGGAGTATGACTTGGTCGCGCACCTGTACAAGTTCGAGGAGTACGGCCTTCCGCAGAAGAGGCATCGGATCCTGATCACGGGCATTCGACGAGATATCAGGGATGACCTACCACGAGGATTCCGAGTTCCCGAACCCACCACGGCAGCGCCGTCCATGCAGAAGACTGCACGTCAGGTCCTGGAGCTCGAACCAATCGCACCAGAGGCGTACAACAACACGAGGATCAGGCATCGGCCGTCGGTGGTCGAACGGATCGCGGCCATCGCCCCGGGGCGGAATGCGTTCAACACGGAGTTCAAGGACCCCGCGCTGAAGCTGAACGTCAGGGGTGTGACGCTGAGCAACATCTATCGCCGTCTGGAGCCGGACGCACCTTCGTACACGGTCACCGGATCGGGCGGCGGGGGGACGCACATGTATCACTGGGCCGAACCGCGCGCGCTGACCAACCGGGAGCGTGCCAGGTTGCAGACCTTTCCGGATTCGTTCCGCTTTCTCGGCTCGGAGCCTAGCGTGCGCAGGCAGATCGGCATGGCGGTGCCGCCGGAGGGTGCGAAGGTCGTGGTGGATGCGTTGCTCCGAACACTGGATGGGGTCGCGTATCCATCGGTCGATGCGAGTGTCGACGTCGAGGAGCTCATCGCCTCCTATACGGGCCATCGGGATGGAGAGCTCTGGTGATCGCTGGGCTTCTAAGCCCATCGGCCCGGTCACCTGCCGCTGGCTCCGGATGACGGACCACCAGTCACCTCCGAAGTCAAGGGGTTGTGCGACGACCCGGTGAATCCACCCCTTCTGGGTGAACCTGTTTGCAATCCCGGCGCGGCCGCGGAGCTCCTTCTCGCGGAGTTCGTCGGTGATGGCGCGGGCAGCGGGGCGGGCCGGCCTCTTCTGGAACGAAGGGTTGTTGCTGCAATATTGACGCACTTTGGCGCAAAACGCAGAGGATCGGTTCGAATGCGCCCTCGTTGCTGCATGTCCCTCCCCGCGATGACATTTAATTGCCCCGCCCCTGACCCCACCCGGTCGTAGAGTGACGGAGCCCTCCGCACCCCCTCGTACCAGGAGCCCATCCCCATGCCCTGCACCACCCTGCTCGTCGGCCGCAACGCGAGCGCCGACGGCTCTCCCCTGGTCGCCCGCAACGAGGACTCCGGCAGCGGCACCTTCGACCCGAAGAAGGTCGTGGTGGTGCAGCCGGCCGATCAGCCGCGCACCTACACCTCGGTGATCGGCAAACGCACGATCGAGCTGCCCGGTGATCCCCTGCGGTACACGGCGATCCCGAATGCCCTGCCCGGCGAGGGGATCTGGGGCTGCGCCGGTATCAACGCGGCGAACGTCGCCATGAGCGCCACGGAGACGATCACGAGCAATCCGCGGGTGCTCGGCGCGGATCCGCTGGTTGAGCACGATGCGGCGACGGGGACGCCGGGCGGGTTCGGCGAGGAAGACTTCGTCACCCTCGTGCTGCCCTACATCCGGTCCGCACGAGAGGGTGTCGAGCGGCTGGGGGCGCTGCTTGCCGAGCACGGGACGTACGAGATGAACGGGATCGCGTTCAGCGACGAGCAGGACATCTGGTGGCTCGAGACGGTGGGCGGGCACCACTGGATCGCCCGGCGCGTGCCGGAGGACCACTACGTGACGATGCCGAACCAACTGGGCATCGACTCCTTCGACCTCGACGACGCCGAGGGTGCAGGCGGCAACCATCTCGCGAGCCCAGACCTCCGGGGCTTCCTCATGACCCACCACCTCGACCTCACGCGGCGCAACGGTGAGGACGCGGCGCCGTCGGTGTTCAACCCGCGCCAGGCGTTCGGCTCCCACACCGACGCCGATCACGTCTACAACACGCCTCGTGCTTGGTACATGCAGCGCACCCTCAACCCGGCGGCGGAGGACTGGGACGCAGGCCTGCCCGGCGCGAGCCCCGACTCGGACGACCTTCCGTGGAGCCGCCGGCCCGAGCGCCTGCTCACCGTGGAGGACGTGAAGGACGTGCTCAGCTCCCATTACCAGGGCACCGTCTTCGACCCGTACTCGTCGCACGGCGCCGCGGCGGAGCGTCGAGCGTTCCGGCCCGTCGGCATCAACCGGCACAACGTCCTCGCGATCCTGCAGATCCGCCCGGACCTCCCCGACACCCATCGGGCGCTGCAGTGGGTCGCCTACGCCTCCAACCCGTTCAACACGCTGATCCCGATGTTCACGAACGTCGACGAGGCGCCCGCGTACCTCACGACCACCGAAGCAACCGTCAGCACGGACAGCTTCTACTGGGCCTCCCGCATGATCGCCGCGCTCGCCGACGCGCACTATTCCGAGGTTATCCCCGCGATCGAGCGCTACCAGCAGCGCACCCTCGCCCTCGGCCACGCCACCGTGCACGCCGCGATCGAGGCCGCAGCTTCAGCTGACGGCGCCGCAGTGCCCGGTCTGCTGGCCGAGGCAAACACTGCCGTCGCCGAGCAGATCCGCGCGGCGACCGACGCTCTGCTGGGCGAGGTGCTGTTCGCCGGAAGCAACTGCATGACGAACCGGTTCTCGCGGTCGGACGGGTGAACGCGGTGGCGACGCGTCGGTTCGTCGGCGTCGTCATCGTCCACGGTCTTCCATGGCCGCTGACGCGCGGATCCACGGTTGAGCTCCGCCGTGGAGCAGTCGTTGACGATGCAGACGTAGGCGACTACTGACCGTCAGGGTTCGCCCCGAAGAAGGGAATCTTGCCGTAGGAACTCGTGGGCCAGCCGGGTTGCAGCCGGGAGGGACGTACCGTGCTCGGTTCTCAGCTCCGCACGTAGCGAACGGAACAGACGGTTCGCCGCCAACCTCTCTGATCGGAGTACCGCCGCGTCGTCAGCTGCTCCACACTGGGCTAGATCGGCACGATTCAATCCTCGTTCCGAAGCTCAGGCGACTCCACCGAACCTGGGGCGATTCATCTGACGGCCTCAGTGACCGATGCCGTCAGAGTCCCCCTTGCGCCACCGGACCCCTTGGGGTCGCCCGCACCACGTCGACACCCCCACCTGCCCACCGCTCCGCGCCGCCTCCAACACCCCGTTCATCACCTCGAGCGCGTGCTGCCCCAGCTCCCCGCTCGCCCGGAACCCCTCACCCCGCGCGATCCCAGCCGCCATGTCCTGCAGTCCGATCCCGCGGCCGGCATCCACGTATCCGGCGCTCACCGGCAGCACCTCCCAGTCGGACCCCTCGACCAGCAGCCGCACGTCCCCGTCGAACAGGTTGGGGTCCGGCACGCCGAGGGTCCCCGCGGTGCCGTGCACCTCGATCGGGTGCGCGGTGGTCCCGGCCCCGTCGAACCCCATGACCAGGGTCGACAGCACCCCGGACTCATGCACGAGGATCCCCGTGACGTACGTGTCCACCTCGACGGGGATCACCTCCCCGGCCCGCGGTCCGGTGCCGATGGTGCGGGTGTCCCGGGAGCGCCGCGAGGCGCCGAGCACCGATCGCACCGGCCCCAGCAGGGTCACGAGGGCGTGGACGTAGTACGGGCCCATGTCCAGCAGGGGGCCGCCGCCAGCGCGGTAGTAGAAGTCGGGCTGGGCGTGCCAGCGCTCATGACCGGCCGTGATCATCGTGGCGGTCGCGGCCACGGGCGTGCCGATGCGTCCCGCGTCGATCGCCGCCCGCGCGGTCTGGATGCCGGTGCCCAGCACGGTGTCCGGGGCGCTGCCCACGTGCACGCCCGCCGTGCGCGCGGCCTCGAGCACGGCCCGGCCGTCGGCGTCCGTCACCGCGAAGGGCTTCTCCGCGTACACGTTCTTGCCCGCGGCGATCGCGGCGAGGTCCACCTCGGCGTGGGCGGCGGGGATCGTGAGGTTCAGGACGGTGTCCACGCCAGGATCCGCGAGGAGCTCGTCGACGGTGAGGGCCCGCACGCAGGGCACGCGGTCGGCGACCGCCTGCGCGCGCAGGGGGTCGAGGTCCGCGACGGCCACGAGCTCGACGAGGGGCAGGCGCGGAAGGGTCTCGAGATAGGCGCCGACGATGGTGCCGCAGCCGATGATCCCGAGATGCATCGGCGCCGCGTTCCTCGCGGCCGGGGTGCTCAGCGTGCCGCCCACAGCAGGCCCCTCTCGACGATGGTCCGCACATTCTCGTCCCGCAGCACCTCGGCATCGTGCCCCGGGGTGCACACGAACACGCGCCCGCGGCCCCACTGCCGGGTCCAGATCGCGGGGGAGACCACGGGCCGGTCCCACGGGTCGCCCGCCCGCACCGCCTGGGTGGTGGTCGCCAGCACGTCGCACAGGGCATCGGCCAGCACCCAGTACTGCTCCGTGACCAGCGGGAAGCTCCCGATGCCGCGGGTGATCGGGTGGTCCGCCGCCTCGGGGAGCACGTCGATCGTGTGCGCGGTGTCGCTGTCCCCGGGGCCTCCGGCGGGATCCTGCAGGTCCCGCGGCGGGTGCGCCGCGAACTGCCCGCCCACGAGCTGCAGGTAGGCGGCGCTGTCGCGGTACGCGTCGACGATCCCGCCGTGCCAACCGGCAAGTCCCGTCCCGGCGGCGACCGCCCTCCGCAGGCCCACGACGTCCTCGTCGCGGATGCTCGACATGGTCGCGCACTGCACCACGAGGTCCGTGGCCGCCATGACGTCGGCGTCCGCGTAGACGGCGGGGGAGTCCTCGACGCGCACGGTGAAGCCGTGCTCACGCAGATGGGGGATGAACAGGTCCGTGGTGCCGACCGGGTCGTGACCGGCCCATCCTCCGCGGACGATGACGGCGGTGCGTCCTGGGGACATGTGCGGCCTCCTTGCCGATCCACGATGCAGGGCTTCGAGAAGTCTAGGACGGTCGGCCACGGTGGCCTGTCCCCGGATCGAGGCCCGGTGTCCAGCGGGCCCGGGCCGGGAGCGAGCTCCAAGGTCGGTCCGCGACGGACCCGGGATCGCATCCGAACCCGGGACTGAGGCCCCGCACCGACCGGCGCCGGCCGTGCCACCCTGTCCCCGTGACCACCCTCATCGCCTTCGCCACCCACTCCGGGGCCACCCGAACCCTCGCCGAGCACATCGCCGCGACCCTCACCGCCATGGGCCACCCCGCGACCGCCGTCGACGTGGCCGATGACCCGGATCCCCGCGTCTACGACGCCGCGGTCATCGGCTCCTCCGTCCGCGTCGAGTCCTTCGAGAAGCCCTTCACGCAGTGGGTCACGCGCCACGCCGAGGCGCTCGCCGCACGACCGGTGGCCGTGTTCTCCTGCTCCGGATCGGCCTCGGACCCGGCCAAGGCCGGACGTCAGAAGGCCACCGACGCCTTCCTCGCAGACGCCCCGTTCACACCGGTCGCGGTGCGCAACCTCGCCGGCTGGGTGCTGATGGACCGGATCCCGCTGCACGAGCGGGTGCTGCTGAGGTCCTTGCGCACCCCGGTCGGGGACTTCCGGGATCTCGACGCCGTCGCCGCCTGGGCGCGGGAGATCGCCCCGCTGCTGCGGGGCTGAGGAGTGCGGGGCGTCCGGCGCAGGCCGGACCCCCCGCACGGTGGACCGTCGGCCTCAGGCGGTCTGCGCGAAGAGGTCGAAGAACTCGTCGGCGAGCACCACCTCGACGTCCTCCGGAAGGGAGTCCACCAGGTCGCGCACGTCGGTGGGGGTCCATGACCACGCATTGATGAGCCCGGCGAGGAACAGCGGCGCATCGCCCTCGTGGGCGGCGATCCTGTCGGTGATGGCGGTGTGGTACTCCTCGACGCCGCCCGAGGGGTACAGCGTCCCGATCAGCGGCACGATCGCGCCGGGCTCGGAGATCGACGCCTTCTCGTCGGTCTGGATGATCCCGCGCAGCGGCACATCGTCCCGGTAGTCCTGGAGCACCCAGTCCGGCAGGCGCGGGAACGGCTGCTCGGCCGTCGGCGTGCTGTACGCGTAGATGATGTCGAGGCCCGTGCGCGCCTGGTACGCGCCCGACAGCTCTGTGAAGCGTGCGAACTCGTCCTGGGGCCAGGAGTCACCGTACGTGTAGCCCGCCCCGGAAGGTCCGCACACGAACCCGTCGAGCTCGGTGGCGGTCGCCTGGAAGTGGTGCAGCAGCGCCGGTCCCACGTCCTCGAGGAGCGGCGTGATGGTCCAGTTCATCGGCACGGAGCCGCGGGCCTCGTCGTCCCACAGCTCTCGCATCTGGCGCTGGCAGTACTGGATGTTGTCTCCCTCCCCGAAGGTGAGGGTGACGTACGTGCGCCCCGCCTGCGGGGCACGACCCGTCGGCGCGGCAGGGGAGGCGGCGGTCTCCGCCCGGATGCCTGAGAGCACGGACGCATTGGTGTAGTAGTCGGCCGCGACGACGATCACCCCGTGCTGGCTGCACAGGCCGACGCCGGACCATTCCCCGTCCACGTCATCGGAGAACCATCCCGGATACACCGAGCCCGGCTCCATCCGCGACAGCAGCTCCTCGAACTGGCTTCCGCTGTCACCCGATGGCGGGAGCCATGTGACCAGCGAGTTCGTTGCGATCGCATAGTCGCGGAACGACGTGAAGGGCTCGACCCGCGTGGGGGCGGTGTCGGTCACCGAGACCAGGTACTCGTTCTCGAGCTCGAGGGCGAGGGTCAGCGACGTCGTCCCGGCGGGGACCTCGAACCGATAGATGAAGGTGGCCCCGCCGTCGGCGAAGCGCTTGCCCGCTGCGGTCTGGGAGCCGCCGGCATCGAACAGGTACGGCGCCTCCTCCTCGCCGCCCGGCGTGAAGGCGGGGCCCGCCGCCCCGTCGACCTCGACGGACACATGGTGCAGGGCAGGGCCCCAGCCATCCTTGGGGAAGGCGTCTGCGAGCTGGACGAACACGGTGCCCGCTCCCACGTGGGAGGACAGGTCGACCGTGTAGGTCCCTCGGTTCGAGGAGTCACGTACCGGCTGCTCGGCGCGCAGGACCTCGGTCCATGTCACGCCCTCGACCTCGACGGTGTGGATCGGGGGCAGGCCCACCAGCATCTCGTGCCGGGTCCCGGCCCAGAGCTCGTCGATGGCGTACTCATAGATGGCTGCAGGATCGTCCGCGAAACGGC
This sequence comes from Brachybacterium sp. AOP25-B2-12, assembly GCF_052378625.1. Taxonomy (NCBI): domain Bacteria; kingdom Bacillati; phylum Actinomycetota; class Actinomycetes; order Micrococcales; family Dermabacteraceae; genus Brachybacterium; species Brachybacterium sp. AOP25-B2-12. The sequence goes on from NZ_JBQSXW010000013.1 coordinate 15,679, forward strand.
CGCGCAGGTCCTCGACGATCTTCAGGCCGTGCTGTGCGGCCTGATCCGCGCTCGCGACGACGCAGCCGCGCTGTGCGGCGAGGGTCGTGGCCAGGTTGATGGTGTCCGGAGCATCGATGTCATAGACGATCGCGCCCGCGATGCACCGGCGGTATCGATCCAGCAGCTTCCACGGATCCTTCTCCCGCTGGACGCGGACGGGGAGGTCGTCCACCCAGGTCGCGTCCACCGGGTCGACGATCAGGTAGATCTCCGGTCGGGACCGGTTGACCACACCCTGCAGGGTCACCAGGAGGAGACGGTCGAAGCCGTCGAGATCGGACATGTCGGCGACCCGGATCGACCGCACCCGATCGAGCGTCGGGAAGAGGCGCCCGGGCTCGTGGTGCACGGCTGATCCGGTGCCTGCTCCGCCGTGTGCGCGAGGAGGTGCGGCCACGGCCGGGCTCGCGAGGGTTCCGGCGGCCAGGGCCGTCGTGCCGACGCCGATCCCGCCCAGAAGGGCGGCGCGGCGCGAAAAGGTGGGGGTGCTGTCAGTTGTCATCATTGACTCCTGCATCGGGGTTGAGGCTGTGCACCGTAGCCGTGGCCCGGGGCCAAGGGAAGGCATCGCGTCCGCTTCGGGATCGTTCGCGCAGGAAGTCTGGACGAACGCGTGCCGTGACGTGGCGCGCTGAGGCATCGACACGCTCGTCGCCGGGACGGCGCGGGCCGCGCACTTCCCGCATGCGATCATCACCGCAGCGGCGCATCGACGCCGACGCTCCGCCCGCTCCGCCACCGTGCGGCGCCGCACCCCGAAGGCCTGCCCCATGGTCGAGGACCCCACCGGCGACGTCGCGCCGCCCCGCGAGCACCGCGCGAGCATCTGCATCGCCGCGGCACTGCTCGTCATCGCCCTCTCGCTCGGCACGTTCCTGGCGACCGGTGCATCCTCCTCGGTGTCAGGGGGATGGTTCGCGTACGCCCCGACCGGAGACGTCCCCGTCGAGGACGTGCTCCCGGCGGTCGAGGCGCTCGCGTGGAGGGGCCCTGCGCTCGCCGTCGGCGCGGCGCTCGCCGGTGCGGTCCTGGTGATCGGGATCCGCGCACGCCTGAGGCACCGGCCGGTCCCTCTCACGGTGTTCGCCCTGCTGGCGCTCGCGGCGGTCCCGGCGATCCTGACGGAGACGATCACGGCGTCGCTGCCGGGCTTGGTGTTCATCGGCTGATCGGGCCGAGGCCCGGGCGTGCGAACAGGACGGATGGGCGGCTCCGACCTGATGCGCCGGGATCGCCCCGCCCGTCAGATGTCCCGGAACGTCTCGATCCGCGCCCCCAGCGCGTTCAGCCGCTGCGCGAGGTCCTCGTAGCCGCGGTTGATGACGTACACGTTGCGCAGCACGCTGGTGCCCTTGGCGGCGAGCATCGCCAGCAGGATCACCACGGCCGGGCGCAGCGCCGGCGGGCACACCAGCTCGGCGCCGCTCCAGCGGGTGGGGCCCTCGATGAGCACGCGGTGGGGGTCCATGAGCTGCACGCGCGCGCCGAGCTTGTTGAGCTCGGTGAGGTAGATGGCGCGGTTCTCGTACACCCAGTCGTGCAGTTGCGTCTGGCCCTGCGCGGTCGCCGCGATGACGGCGAAGAACGGCAGGTTGTCGATGTTCAGCCCCGGGAAGGGCATGGGGTGGATCTTGTCGATGGGCGCCGTGAGCTCGCTGGGGTGGGTGGTGATGTCCACCAGGCGGGTGGTGCCGTTGGCCGCGAGGTACTCCTCGGAGCGGTCGTAGGTGAAGCCCATGCCCTCGAGCACCGCAAGCTCGATCTCCATGAACTCGATGGGCACGCGGCGCACCGTGATCGAGGACTTCGTGACGATCGCTGCGGCGATGAGGCTCATCGCCTCGATGGGGTCCTCGCTGGGGGCGTAGTCGACGTCGGTGCGGATGTCCGCGACGCCGTGGACCCGCAGCGTGGTGGTGCCGATGCCCTCGATCCGCACCCCGAGCTTCTCGAGGAAGAAGCACAGGTCCTGGACCATGTAGTTGGGGCTCGCGTTGCGGATCACGGTCTCGCCCTCGACCCGCGCGGCGGCCAGCAGCGCGTTCTCGGTGACGGTGTCCCCGCGCTCGGTCAGGACGATCGGCCGGGTCGGGCCCGTGTTCGGGGTGGCCGTGGCCTGGTAGTGGCCATCGGTGGCCACGACGTCCAGGCCGAAGGGCCGCAGGGCCGTCATGTGCGGCTCGACGGTGCGCGATCCGAGGTCGCAGCCGCCGGCGTAGGGGAGCTGGAAGTGCTCGGCGCGGTGCATGAGCGGGCCCAGGAACATGATGATGCTGCGGGTGCGGCGCGCGGCATCGGCGTCGATCGACGCGAGGTCCAGGTGCTCGGGCACGACGATCTCGAGGTCGCCGTGCTCGCCCAGCCAGCGGGTGCGCACGCCGATCGAGGTGAGCACCTCCAGCAGGCGGTTGACCTCCTCGATGCGGGCCACGCGGCGCAGCACGGTGGTGCCGCGGTTCAGCAGCGAGGCGCACAGCAGCGCGACGCCGGCGTTCTTGGAGGTCTTGACGTCGATGGACCCGCTGAGGGTGGTGGGGCCGTGGACCCGAAGGTGGCTGGGGCTCGACGTGCCGATCTCCACGATCCCGGAGTCCAGTGCGGTGCCGATCCGGGCGAGCATGTCCAGCGTCAGGTTCTGCTGGCCCTTCTCGATGCGGTTGACGGCGCTCTGGCTGGTGGCGAGCTTGTCGGCGAGCTGGTTCTGGGTGAGCCCGGAGTGGAGGCGGGCGTCGCGGATGAGCGTGCCGACGCGCTCGCGGTAGTCCTCGGAAGTCTGCATGCGGGGAAGCGTATCTCATGTATGAGATATCGAGTGCGGCAGTACCGGGCTCGTGGCGGGGGGCACAGAAGCCCCCGTTCACCGCGGGATCTGCTCCATGGCCGCGGGTCATCTGCACCGGCCTTGTCGTGTCGCCGATGCCGCGGCCCACGGCCCACGGCCGGGGGAGAATGCTGATTCCACGGCCCGGAAGGGCCCTCGCTCGTGGCGACGTGCTCGGCGACGGCGCCAGCTCACTCAGGAGGTTCCCATCGCCGAACTGTTCGGGAGCCTCCCGCAGCTCCCTGCCCTCGCCTGGGTGCTCCTCGCCGTGGGCGCGCTCGTGGTCGGCTTCTCGAAGTCGGCGCTCCCGGGATCGACGACGTTCGCGGTGGGACTGTTCGCCCTGGTCCTGCCACCCAAGGAGTCGACGGCCGCGCTCCTGCTGCTGCTGATCGTCGGGGATGCCATGGCCCTGTGGATGTACCGGCGCGAGCCGGATGTGCGCACCCTCGTGCGGCTGATCCCGAGCGTGCTGGTGGGGTTGCTGATCGGGGTCGCGTTCCTGGCGCTCGCGGACGCCGAGGCGGTCCGGGCGGGGATCGGGGCGATCCTGTTGCTGCTCATCGCCATCACGTTGTGGCGCCGGCGGAGGGGACGGGGCGCGACGGCGGGTGCGGGTGCAGGAGCAGACCCCGCGCGAGAAGCCACCCCTGGAACGCTGGCCCGGATCGGGTACGGCTCGCTCGGCGGGTTCACCACCATGGTCGCCAACGCCGGCGGCCCACCGATGTCGCTGTACTTCTACGCGATGCGCATGCCGGTGCTGACGTTCCTGGGCACCAGCGCCTGGTTCTTCGCCGCCGTCAACCTCATCAAGCTCCCATTCTCCATCGGCCTGGGTCTGGTGACCCTGCCCTATGTGCTCATGGACCTGCTGCTGGTCCCGCTGGTGGTGGCGGGGGCGCTGATGGGGCGGAAGGTCGCGCGACAGGTGCCGCAGAAGGTGTTCGAGAAGGCTGTGCTGGTCCTGACGGTGGTGTCGGCGCTGGGGTTGATCGTGGGGGCGTGATGACGCTGGGGGTGCGGCGCACGGCGGTGTGCAGGAAGAAGGGTGTCAGCGAGGGCGCCGGGGGCCGGATGCTGGCCACGGCGCCGGCCGGCGGTTGCCCGCTGCCGTTCGCGGATCGTCGCCGCGACGTGACCTGGTCGGGTGGCCTTCGGCTGCGCTGCGGTGCGGGCATCGCCGGGGCGAGCACTCGACGTCGCCCGGTGACGTCGAGAGTGCACCGGGGTGGTCTCGTCATCACGGGACGACGTCGTGTGTACGGGCCCCTCCGACACGGCCCGCCCTGAGCAGGACTCGGCCGCTCTCCGTGGCCGGATCGAGCATGGTGCGGCGGCGACCCCCGCCGGCCCGGCCCCGGCGCCCCAGGCGCTCACCCCCCCGCACGCACCCCGAATCCCACCCGAGGATCCGCCACGGCCACCGCGAGGGTCGTGTCGCTCTGGCCGTAGTACGCGAACCATCGGCCCTGGAACTTCACGAGCCCCTCGACGAAGGTCACGTTGGAGACCAGGCCGTGGAGGTCCTCGAACGTCTGCGGACGCAGCCACGGCTCCTGCAGCCTGGCCAGCACCTTCGTGGGCTCGGCGGGATCGATCGCGATCTGTCCGCAGCGGTAGTCCACCTCGACGGTGCCGTCGTCCAGCACGGTCCGGGTGGCGCCGTTGGTGAGCATGACCAGCAGCCCGGTGTCGGTGAGGACGGGGGACGTCCCGATCTCGACGAGGTCCGCGTCGAAGGAGCCGGGAGTGGGGGAGTACATCGGCTCGTCGTCGCTCGTGCCGGGGGTCCAGTGGATCAGGTCCTCACTGGTGGCCCAGTAGATCGCGCCCTCGCCGAAGTACATCCACCACAGCCCGTCGATCCGGAAGGGGACGATCACCCCAGCCTTGGACCAGGTGTGGCCGCGGGGGTCGACGGTCTTGAAGGTGTCGAAGTCCTCGAACAGCGGGCCGTGCTTGGTCCAGTCCCGCAGGTCGGTCGAGGTGGCCAGGCACAGCTGCGCCGCCCGGCGGTCCCAGCCGGTGTACGTCAGGTAGTAGGTGCCGTCGATGAACACGATCCGCGGATCCTCGCAGCCGTACCGCTCGTAGTCGTGCTCGGGGGAGAGGATCGGGGCGTCCTCCCGCTCGAAGTGCAGGCCGTCGCGACTGCGGGCGATCCCGATGTGGCTGACGATGTCCTCGGCGTGCGCCCGGTAGAGCAGCACGACCTCGTCGTCGACGACGAGGGCCGCCGGGTTGTAGAGGTTCGCGGACTCCCACGAGTCGCCCTTGGGGCGCAGGATCGGGTTGCCCTCGTACGGGACGAAGGGACCGAGCGGGAAGCGGGCGTCCTCGAAGATCGAGACGGTGGTCATGTGGGGGTTCCTCCTGGTGTGGGGTCCATCGATGCTGTCATGGAGGCCTGCGGGGGGCCCGGCGACGTGAGGTGGTGCGGTCGAGCTGATCGGTGACGGCGCGATGTCGCGCTGCGCTCAGCCCTTGACCCCGGAGCCGATCTCCGAGGGCCGGAAGTACTTCTGGAACAGGCAGAACAGCAGCACGACCGGCAGCGCGAGCGCGCAGGCTCCGGCGAGGATCGCCCCGTTGGGGTTGGCGACCTGCTGCGCGGCGTTGGTGATGTAGTTGGCCAGCGCCACCGCGAGCGGCTGCATCGACGCGTCCTTGGTGACGAGGAACGGCCACAGGAACTCGTTCCACGGACCGATGAAGGTGATGAGCACGACCGTCGCGATCGCCGGACGCACCATCGGGATCGCGATGGACCACAGCACGCGCAGCTCGCCCGCGCCGTCGATCCGGGCGGCCTCGAACAGCTCCTCGGGCAGGGTCAGGAAGAACTGGCGGAAGATGAACACCGCCGCGGTGTTGATGAAGAACGGCAGGATCATTCCGGCGTAGGTGTCGCCGAGTCCGTACGTGCCCGCGACCTGCACGTACAGCGGGATCATGAGCAGCTGGAACGGGATCATCTGCACCAGCAGCATCACCGAGAACAGCACGCGGCGACCGCGGAACCGCAGCCGGGCCAGCGCGTATCCGGCGCACAGGCCGAACACGAGGGTGCCCACGAGGACCCCGGCGGTGTAGACGAGCGAGTTGAAGAGCGTGCGCACCAGGTCCACGCGCTCGTTGATCGTCGTGAAGTTCCCCAGCGTCCAGCCGCCGCTGGGCACCAGGGCGGACGGGGTGGACGTCGGGTTCTCCTGCAGCGCCCCGACGATCATGAAGTAGAACGGGAACAGGAAGCCGATGGCGGCCAGGCCCAGCAGCACGTACAGCAGGACCTTGGTGGATGTGCGGGTCATCGTCACTTCTCCTTCGTCAGACGTGCCGAGGCGAGCGAGAGGACGCCGACGGCGATCACGAGCATCACGCCGATCGCCGAGGCCACGTCCGGGTTCCCCTGCTGGATGCCCTTCTGGTAGATCATCAGCACCGGCGAGGCGGAGGCTCCGTCGGGACCGCCGCCGCTGGTCAGCAGATAGGGCTCGGTGAACAGGTTGGCGCCGGTGATGATCGACAGGACCAGCACGAGGAACGTCGTCGAGCGGAGCCCCGGCACGGTGATGTTCCAGAACCGCTGCAGCACCCCGGCGCCGTCGGTCGAGGCGGACTCGTACAGCTCCTTGGGGACGCTCTGCAGCGCGGCGAGGTACAGCAGGATGTAGAACCCCAGCTGCTTCCACGTCACGTACAGCGCGATGGACGGCATCGCGAGGTGCTCGTTGACCAGCCACGACGGGTTCGGCGCGAGGGGGCCCAGGATGGCGTTGACCAGGCCGCCCTGGCTGAACATCAGCATCCACACGCCGATCAGGGACACGCTCGCGGTGACGTAGGGGACGTAGAACGCCACGCGGAACGCCCCCGCCCATCGCGTCACCGCGTGCAGGGCCGCGGCGAACACCATCGACAGCACCACCGTCAGCGGCACGTTGATGACGAGGAACACCGCGATGTTCCCGAACGACTGCAGGACGCGGGGGTCGGTGAGGGCCGTGCGGTAGTTGGCCAGGCCCACGAAGGGCTGATCCACGCTCACGCCCGGAGCGGTGAAGACGTAGTCGAAGAAGGAGATCCAGACGGCGTAGCCCAGCGGGTAGGCCATCACCACGGCGAGGAACAGCGCATACGGCAGAGCGAGAGGGATCCCGAACGGCTGCGCACCGAGGATCCGCTGCAGGCGAGGCCGACGGTGCCCCTGGGATGCCGGGGTGCGGGTGAGGGTCGTGGAGCTCATGCGGCACCCTCCTGGGTGAGCGTGTCGATCTGCTGGGCGGCGTCCCGCAGGCCGTCGGGGACGGACTTCTTCCCGAAGATCACCGACGCGGAGTACTGGTCGCGGAACCGCTGCCAGATCTCGACGGACGAGGAGATGTACGGGACGTCCCCGACCCGGGAGGCCTGGTGGGCGAAGCTGGTGTAGTCCGGGTGCTCCGCGAAGTACGCGGGGTAGGCCTCCAGCAGGCCGGTGCGCATGGGCATCTGGCCGCTGAGCTGCAGCAGCTGCCCATCGGCCTCCGCGCTCGTGGCGTAGCGGAGGAAGTCCCAGGCGGTGGCGCGGTGGTGGCTCGAGGAGAACATCGCGACGTTCTTGGAGTCCGCGAAGGTGGTGATCTCCTCCGCCGGCAGCCCGGCGGCGGTCGGCACCGGCATGAAGCCGTACTCGATCTGATCGGCGTAGGTCGCGATGGCCCAGGGGCCTGCGAGCTGCATCGCCGTCTGCCCCGTGGCCATGGCGTCGTCCGTGCTCTTCTCCGGCGGTGCCAGCTGCTCGGCGTACAGGGTGCGCCAGAACTCCGCGACGGCGAGCCCGTCGGCGTCGTCGAAGGTCGTCCTGCGGTCCTCGACCAGCGGCGTGCCGCGCGTCTGGGCCAGGTACAGGGGGTAGAAGTCGAACCACGGCTGGTAGAACTCGCTGCTCGGGGCGGGCCACAGCGCCGAGGGCGCGGCTCCGGTGGACACGATCCTCCGGGCGCCGTCGAGGAAGGCGTCGTGGGTGCCCATCCCGGGGGCGTCGGGGTCGATCCCCGCCGCGGCGAAGAGCTCACGGTTGAACATGACCATGACGGGGTTCGACTTCCAGGGCAGCTGGTAGTAGCGCCCGCCGTCGGAATAGGCGCGGGCGCGGTCGCCCCCACGGGTCTCGATGTGGGTCACGGCGTCGGGGAATGTGGAGAGATCCACGAGCCCGCCGGCGCGCACCCAGTCCGGCACGGAGGCCGAGGACGCGTTGAACACGAGGTCGGGGCCGGTGCCGGCCACGATGGCGGCGGTGATCGCCTCCTCGGAGCTCGCCCCGGCGGGGATCTCCTGGACGCTCACGGGCTCGTCGGGATGCTGGGTGGTCCACGCCTCCGCGACCGCCGTGCCCCAGGCGAGCTCCTGCTCGTTGGTGGACAGCCAGATGCGGATCGGGCCGCGTGCGACGGCGGCCCTCTTCGGGTCGACGGCCGTGCGCCCGCAGGCGGTCGCGGCCAGGATGGGGACGGTCGCCGCGGTCGCGGCGAACGCCCGACGGGTGAGGGACATCGTCGTCGCTCCTCCTGTGGGGTGGGTGGTGCTCAGGGCGCGGGGGCACCCTGAGGTGGGGCGATGCTGTCGCGCACGACGACGCGTGTGCACTCGAGCAGGCATGGGGCGGGCGCGGAGCGGTCCTCCGCGGTCGATCCCTCGCGGCCGATCCGGTCGATGAGCATCGCGGTGACGGCCTCACCGCGCGCGCGGGCGTCGGTTGCGACGGTGGTCAGCGCGGGGGAGAGATGGGCGGAGAGCTCGGAGTCGTCGAAACCGGTGATCGAGAGGTCCTCCGGGACGCGCAGCCCGCGGCTGCGCGCCAGGGACAGGCCGGCGATCGCCATGATGTCGTTGGCGTACACGATGGCGCTCGGACGGTCCGGGGCGTCCAGCAGGGCGGCGGTCGCATCGCGGCCGGAGGCGGCCGTGAAGTCTCCCTCGACGACGGCAGAGGCATCGAGCCCGTGGGTATGGAGTGCGGCGACGAAGGCGTCGCGGCGGGCCGCCGCATGGACGTACCCGAGAGGTCCGGAGGCATGGGCGATCCGCCGGTGACCTGACGCGACGAGGCGGTCCACGAGCTCGGTGACCGCGGATGCGTCGTCGGTGTAGGCGACGGGGACGTCCCCAGGCGGCAGAGCTGCGGGCGCCTGGGCCACGAGCATCACCGCGGGCAGCCCGAGCTCCTCGAGCAGGGCGATCCGGCGATCGGCGACCTCGACGTCGAGCAGGATCACGCCGTCGACGCGTCCCGCGGCGAGGCGCTCATACACGGCCGTCTCCGCCTCGACGTCACCGACGATGTGGAGCATCAGGCCCATGTCGGCGCCGGCGAGCACGGACTCCGCGCCGGCGATGAACGAGGGGAAGAATCGGTCGTCGGCGAGGACCTCCGGACGACGCCGGATGACGAGGCCGATCGCTCCGGTGCGCGACGTCGCCAGGGCGCGGGCGCTGTGGCTGGGGTTCCAGCGCAGGGCCTCCGCGGCGTCGAGGATCCGCTGCCGAGTGGCGGGGGCGACGGGGCGCTTGCCGGAGTAGGCGAGGGACACGGTGCCCTTGGAGACCCCCGCGGCGCGCGCGACGTCGCCGATGGTGGTGCGGGGGTTGGGCATCAGGCGTCCTCGGGTGGGATTACAAACCGGTTTGACGTATGTATCAAACCGGTTCGATGGGGTGGATGTCAAGGGGCGGGGTGTCGTTCGGAGTCGGACGAGGGATGCCAGGGAGTCGGAGAGGTGAGGGGCGTCCGCGCTTCGTGCCGGAGTCGACCGGATCGGACGGGGCGATGATCAGTGCGCGCCGGGTGCGACGGCGCCCCGGCGGGACGCGGCGACGCACAGACACCCCGCACCCGGGCTCCCCGGAAGCGGCCGTCACAGGAACTCGGAGACGGGTCGGACCGGCGGTCAGGCCGGCTGCGCCCCGACACATGAAGCCATAAGACTCGCCATGCATACCCATAAGCCGAAACCGTGAAGGACTGTTCCCGTCGTCCCTCCCCGAAAAGGCGGTCCCCATGTCCTCGTCCACGTTCGCACGCCCGAGCCGCCGCGCCCTCGGCGGCTTCCTCGGCCTCTCCGTGATCGGTACGGCGGCGCTCGCCGCGTGCGGCGGGGGCGCCGCCGCCGACACCAGCGTGCTCACGGTCGGATTCCCCGACGACAGCGAGAACTACGACCCCCACCAGCCGCCGCAGACCGTCTCACGGACCGTCGCCCGCCAGATCACCGACGGCCTGGTCGACCAGGACCCGGAGACCGGCGAGATCGTCCCGTGGCTCGCCGAGAGCTGGGAGGTCAGCGAGGACGGCTCCCGCTTCACCTTCCACCTGCGCGAGGGCGTCACCTTCTCCGACGACACCCCTTCACCTCCGCCTCGGTCAAGAACAACTTCGACCGCATCATCAGGATCGGACCGCTGGCGTACATCGGCGCCAGCCACCTCCGCGGCTACCAGAGCACCGAGACGCCGGACGAGCGCACCGCCGTGGTCGTCTTCGACGGCCCCAACGCCCAGTTCCTCCAGGCCGCGACCACCCAGACGCTCGGGTTCCTGGCCGATGCGACGCTCGCGCTGTCTCCCGAGGAGGTCGCGCGGGGCCAGGTCATCGGCACCGGCCCGTACGTGCTGGACGACTACTCGCCCGGGGACTCGATCACGCTGACCCGCCGGGCGGGCTACGCCTGGCCGTCCTCGAACTACTCCAACACCGGCGAGGCCACCTACGAGACCGTCGAGATCTCCTTCATCCCCGATCCCACGACGCTCGCCGGCGCCGTCTCCTCGGGGCAGGTCGACTACGCGTTCCTGCTGGACACGGCCACCCTGCCCGGCGTCAAGGGCTCGGGGGCGACGGTCGTGACGAAGTCCGTGAAGGGCATCGCCAGCCCCCTCGTCCCCTTCATCTACCGCCCGATCTTCCAGGACGAGGCCGTGCGCCGCGCGATCAACAACGCCACGGACCGCCAGGAGATCGTCGACCGGATCTACCAGGGGGCGGGCGCCCCGGCGACCGGGCTGCTGACCGCCGTCACGCCCGGCTCCGCGGACCTGTCCCAGTACCTCGCGTACGATCCGGACGCCGCGATCGCGACCCTCGAGCAGGGCGGGTGGACCACCGTGGGCGACGACGGGATCCGCGCCAAGGGCGATCAGCGGCTGACCATCCAGATCCAGTACTCGGGCTCGGGCACCACCTCCGAGCAGCTGTTCCAGCTCATCAAGACCCAGTGGGCCAAGGTCGGCATCGAGTTCGACCTCAAGCCGGTCACGGAGGCCCAGCTCAGCGAGACGACGCTGTACGACGCCCCCTACGACCTGTCCACCTGGAGCCAGGGACGGGCCGATCCCGATGTGCTGCGCGTCGTCTACTCCTCGTTCTACGAGAACCAGTCCTTCTTCTTCGGCAACGCGATCCCGGAGGTGGACGAGGCGCTGCTGGCGCTGCAGTCGACGACGGACCCCGAGGAGCGTGCGCAGGCCTCGGCGAACGCCCAGCGGATCATCCTCGAGGGCGGGTACTCCTTCCCGCTGACCGATGCGGTCTCCAACAGCGCCGCCGGCAAGAAGCTCGACGGCGTCCACCTCGATGCCGAGAACAAGCCGGTCTTCACCGACTTCGCCCCGAAGGCCTGATCGCACCGTGCTGACCTATGTCCTGCGTCGCCTCGGGCAGGCGCTCGTGGTGCTGTGGGGGGCGATCACCCTCTCCTTCGTGATCATCCAGCTCACGCCCGGCGACCCCGCACGCATCATGATGCAGGCCGTCGGGGGCGACGACGCCGGGGCGGCCGACGCCGAGGGCCTCGCCGCGCTGCGCACCGAGATGGGGCTGGACCAGCCCGTGCTCCTGCAGTACGTCGACTTCGTCCGACGGATCGTCACGCTCGACTGGGGAACCGCCTACTCCCAGCAGCGCCAGCCGGTCGCCGCGGTGATCGGCGACCACATCGGCGCCACCCTCCAGCTGGGCACGGCGAGCCTCGTGGTGATGGTCGTGCTCGGGGTCGCGTGCGCCCTGGGGAGCGTGCTGCTGCCCACTGCGCTCGTGCGGTCGGTGTTCCAGAGCCTCACGGTCGTGGGCATCGCGGTGCCCTCGTTCGTCATGGCGATCATCCTGCTGCAGGTCTTCGCCTTCCGGCTGGGGTGGTTCCCGGCCTTCGGCGTCGACGGATGGCGCTCGCTCGTGCTGCCGTCGCTGACGATCGCCCTGCTCGGGGCCGGGACGCTCTCGCAGGTCTTCGCGCGCAGCATCCGCGAGGTCTCGACCGACGGCTACGTCGAGGTCGCCCAGGCACGTGGCCTCGGCCCCGTGCGCGACCACGTCCTGCGCAATGCGAGCCTGCCCGTCTACACGATCGTCGGGATGCTCGTGGGCGGCATCGTCTCCGGGGCCGCGATCATCGAGACGATCTTCGGCCGCCCGGGCATCGGGCGCCTCTTCGTCGAGGCCGTCGACGCGCGGGACTTCCCGCTGATCCAGGTCCTCATCGTGCTGTCCGGCGGGCTGTACGTCGTCGCGACCCTCGTCGTCGACCTCACCTACCCGCTCATCGACCGCCGCGTCATCTCGCCCGCCGCGCGCACCCGGGCGCGGCGTGCACCCTCACGGAAGGCCTTCGCATGAGCGACATCGCCCGCGAGCTGACCACCTCGGCACCCCTCGCCGGCCCGTCCGATGCCGAGGTGCGCGGGGGCGTCGCCCCCGGCGCCGACGTCCCCGGTGTCGACCCGCGCGCCACTGGGACCGACGGCCCCGACACGTCCGTGGACGAGGCGCCGAGGCGCCCGGTGAGGGACCTTCTCTCGGCCGCCGCACGGCGGCCCGGCGTCGTCGCCTCCCTGCTGTTCCTGGCGCTGCTCGTCGGCTGGGTGCTCGTGCCCGAGGTGTTCGCGCCCACCGATCCGATCGCCGTGGTGGGGGACTCCCTCGCACCGCCCAGCGGGGCGCACTGGTTCGGCACGGACCTCAACGGCCGCGACGTCTACGCGCGCGTGGTCCACGGGGCACGCCTGTCTCTCGTCGCCGGCGTCGTGGCCGTGACGATCAGCCTCGTGGTCGGCGGCCTGCTGGGCATGGCCGCGGGGTTCCTGGGCGGCGTCGTGGACGCCGTCATCTCCCGCGCCACCGAGGTCATCGTGTCGATCCCCGGCCTGCTGCTGTCGCTGGCCCTCATCTCGGTCCTCGGGTTCGGGGTCGAGAAGGTCGCGATCGCCGTCGGGATCGCCGGGATCCCGGGGTTCGTGCGGATCGCCCGCTCGGAGACCCTGCGGATCGTGAACCTCCCCTACATGGACGCGGCGACCGCCAGCGGCACCCGGCGGCTCGTCGGGATCCTCACGCACGTCGTGCCCAATGCCTCCGGCGCGATCGCGGCCGTCGCCGGCATCGATCTCGGAGGTGCGGTCCTCTCGATCGCCGCGCTCAGCTTCCTCGGCTTCGGCGCTGTGCCGCCCACCCCGGAATGGGGCTCGCAGATCAACGAGGGACGCACCTACGTGGCCTCGGCCTGGTGGTGGAGCCTGTTCCCCGCGCTCGTCGCGGGCCTGACCGTCCTCAGCGTCAACCGCATCAGCCGCGGCTTCGGCACCCGGGAGGCACGATGACCAGCACACGCCCCACGAGCTCCACCACGACGGGGTCGGCCGATCCGGGATCGTCCGGCGGCATCCCGGCCCAGCAGCGGACCGGGCGGACCTCCACCCCGGCGTCCGTGAGGCGGACGGGTGCCGTCGAGGACGTGCCGTCCGCGGGCTCGGGCACCGCGCTCCTGGCGGTGCACGACCTGGCGGTGACGTATCGGCGCGGTCGGCGCAGCACCCGGGCGGTCGACGGGATCGGGTTCTCGGTGCGCCCGGGCGAGGCCGTCGCCCTGGTCGGGGAGTCCGGATCGGGCAAGTCGAGCATCGCCCGGGCGCTGCTCGGGATCCTCGGACGCCGCGGAGAGGTGAGCGGCCGCATCGAGCTCGACGGCACCGAGCTGCTGGGTCTGACCGCATCCCGGGCACGCTCGGTGCGGGGCCGCGACGTCGCCTACGTCCCCCAGGACCCCGGCTCCTCGCTGGATCCGGTGCGGCGCGTCATCGATCAGGTCATCGAGCCGCTGCGGATCCACCGGATCGGCGATCCCGCGACCCACCGCGCGCGGGCCGTCGCGGCGCTGGACCAGGCCGGCCTGCCCGGTGAGGAGATCTCCCGGCGCTGGCCCCACGAGCTCTCCGGCGGGCAGCGCCAGCGCGTGCTCATCGCCGCGGCGATCATCGGCGAACCCCGCCTGATCATCGCCGACGAGCCCACGAGCGCGCTCGACGTGACCGTCCAGAAGACGATCCTGGACCGCCTGCAGCTGCTGACCCGGGAGCACGGCACGTCCCTGCTGCTCATCACGCACGATCTCGCCGTCGCGGCCGACCGCACGGACCGGACCATCGCCCTGCGGAGGGGACGGATCGTCGACGAGGGACCGAGCCGGGTGCTGCTGACCGCCCCGACGCATCCCTACACGCGGGCCCTCGTGGACGCGATCCCCGGACGCCACGGCGCTCCCGTGGCCGCGCCGGGCGGTCCCGTCGAGGACGACGGCGCCGCGCCGATCATCGACATCCGGGGCGCGGTCAAGGAGTTCGGCCCCCGGGGAGCCCGCGTGCGCGCCCTCGCGGGTGTGGACCTGCAGGTCCGACCGGGGCGCAGCATCGGCGTCGCGGGGGAGTCCGGCTCCGGCAAGACGACCCTCGCACGGGTCCTGCTGGGCTTCACCGAGGCCGATGCCGGGACGATCGAGGTCGCCGGGCGTCCGGTGCGTCGCGCCGACCGGAGCCTGCGGCGTCGGGCCCAGCCGGTGTTCCAGAACCCGCACTCCTCGTTCGACCCGGCGCGCACCGTCGGCTGGTCGCTCCTCGAACCCGTCCGCGCCCTGACCCGCACCTCGCGGGCCGAGCGCCGGGCGCTGCGGGATCGGCTGCTCACCGACGTGGGGCTGGACCCCCAGCTCGCCGCACGGCGCCCGGACGAGCTCTCGGGAGGCCAGCTGCAGCGGGTCGCGATCGCTCGCGCCCTGAGCGTCGCCCCGGAGGTGCTCGTGTGCGACGAGGCGGTCTCGGCGCTCGACGTGACGGTCCAGGCGCAGATCCTCCGGCTCCTCGCACGGCTCCAGCGCGACCGCGGCCTGACCCTCGTGTTCATCACGCACGACCTGGGAGTGCTCCGGTCCCTGTGCGAGGACGTGCTGGTGATGAAGGGCGGCGAGGTGGTCGAGCGCGGACGCACCGCGGACGTCTTCGCGCGCCCGGAGCACCCGTACACCCGTGCCCTGCTCGCGGCGATCCCGGGGCAGGGTGGGGCGGCCGATGGGGGTGCGGACGACGAGCTGCTGGCGCCGGTCCGGTGAGGCGGCGGGAGCGGGCGTGCTCGTCCGTTGTGGGGGGGTGTGCACTCACCGGCGTCCTGTGCATGCACGGCTGTACCCGTGCAGGGGTGATGGCACAGGGCGCCGGTGAGTGCACGGGCCCCCGAGAGCCGCCCGTTCGGGGCGAGCCCGACGCGCGGGGGCCGAGCAGGAAGGGGCCCCCGGTCATCCCGCCGGCCGGGTGGCGCCGCCGCCCGGGTCACTCCGCCGTCCACGCCTCCCACAGCCGCGCGTACCGCCCACCGGCCCCCACCAGCTCCTCGTGCGTCCCGTGCTCGACGATCCGGCCGTGCTCCATCACGAGGATCGCGTCGGCGCCGACGGCCTGGGAGAGCCGGTGGGCGACGACGAGCGCGGACCGGCCGCGCAGCACACCCTGGGCGGCGCGGTCGAGGTCCTGGGCGCCGGCGCTGCCGGCCTCGGCAGTGGCCTCGTCGAGGACGACCAGGGAGGGGTCTGCCAGCTGGACGCGGGCCAGGGCCAGCATCTGGTCCTGCATGGGCGTGAGGCGGTGCGCGCCGTCCCCGACGGCGGTGGTGACCCCGTCGGGCAGGGCCCGGATCCAGGTATCGGCCCCCACGGCCTCGAGCGCGGCGGCCACCTGGGCATCGCTCGCCTCGGGCCGGGGCACGCGGATGTTTTCGGCGATGGTCCCCGTGAACACGTGGACCTCCTGGCTGACCATCGCGATGCGGCCGCGCAGCTCGCGCTCGGGGATCTCCCGCAGGGCCGTGCCGCCGATCCGCACGTCCCCGATGCTGGGGGCCACGATCCCCGCGGCGATCTGCGCGAGCGTCGACTTCCCGGCGCCGGTGGCGCCGACGACGGCCACCACCTGACCGGGCTCGATCCGCAGGGCGACGTCGGCCAGCACGGTGCGGTCCTCGTCGTAGGCGTGCCCGATCCCGGCCAGGAGCAGGTCGTCGCCGCGGGAGGCCGGGGCCGAGGGAGCCGACGGCCCGGCCCCCGCACCCCCCGTCCCCCCGAGGCGCACCGGCAGCCCCTCGGCCACCTCGATCACGCCGACCATCCGCCCGAGCGAGGCGCCCGCGGACTGCACCTGGTCGAACAGCCCCACCAGCGCGCCGATCGGGTTGAACAGCCGGTGGAACAGCAGCGCCGCCGTCGCCACCGCGCCCGCGGTGACCTGGCCGTACCAAGCAAGGACGAACCCCGTGGTCAGCAGCACCGCGAGCACCACGGCCTCGGCCCGGTTGTTGCGGGAGAACGCCGCGGTGAGGAACCGGAACACCCCGATCGACAGATCGCGCGCGTGCGCCGAGGCGGCGTCGATGCGGCCCAGCTCCGCGGCCTCGGCCTCGAAGGCCGTGAGCGTGTCCTTGCCGCCGATCGCGCCGAGCATCCGCTGGGAGCGCACGCCGAACGCCGCCCGCTCCTCGCGGTAGATCGGCCCGGAGCGCGGCAGGTACCAGCGCAGCGTCAGCCAGTACATCGGGATCGCGATGAGGCCCACGAGCCCAAGGCGCCAGTCGACGGCCGTCATGGCGCCCGCCGAGACCACCACCACGAACGCCGACTGCACGAACATCGGCAGGATCCCGCTGGCCGCCTCGGAGACCTCGCGGGAGTCCTCGGAGACGCGGGAGACGAGGTCGCCGCGGCCGCCCTCCTCGATGACGGAGGAGTCGACGGCCAGCGCAGAGTCCATGACGCGCTCGCGCAGCGTGGCGACCGCGGGCTCCGTGAGCCGGCCCATCCACCACGTGCCCAGCCACGTCGTCACCGCTCCGAGGAGGCCCGCCCCCAGCAGCAGGATCACCCCGGTGAGGACGGGCCGCAGGCTGCTCCCGGGGCGCAGGGTGTCGACGAAGTCGCCCACGACCCAGGGGGCGACGAGTCCGCACAGGGCGGTGACCAGGCCCGCGACGGCGACGAGGACGGCGGTCCCCGCGTGGCGGCGCAGCAGGGGCAGCACCTCGGCGCGGACGCGCCGGGCAGGGGCGACGGGCAGGGTCATCGGGCACCTCCGTCGGTGGGGGAGGGCGCAGGCGGGACGACCACGACCGTGTCGGCGACGGAGCGGAAGGCGGGGGAGCCGGTGAGGACGACGGTGGTGCGACCGTCGCGGACGGTCCGGACTCCGCGGGCGATGGCCCATTCGGTCACCGAGTCGACGGCGCTGGTGGGGTCGTGCAGCACCAGCACCGCGGGATCCGCGTGCAGCGCCCGGGCCAGGGCGATCCGCTGGCGCTGCCCGCCGGAGAGGTTCGATCCGCCCTCGCGGACGGCGTGGGCCAGGCCGTCGCCGACGACCTCGAGGACCTCGTCGGTCGCGGATGCCGCGAGCACGGAGGCGGCCACCGCCTCGTCGCCCGCGCCGTCGTGGCGCATGGTGATGTTGGTGCCGATGCTGCCGTCGAAGAGGTCGGAGGCGTGCGGGGCGCTGACGAAGGCGTGCGCGAGAGGTCGTTCGAGGGCGGGGCGGGGGGTGCCGTCCAGCCGCACGGCCCCGGCGCCGTCCTCGCCCGCGAGCGCCGCGGACAGCAGGCGGGCGTCGGCCGGGTCCTCGGCGTCGATGACGACGAGGTGTCCGGGCGGCACCTGCACGTCCAGCACGCGGTCGCCGTCCAGGGTCAGGCCTCGGATCTCGAGGGCGTGGGCTCGGGCATCCGAGGCGTCGTCGGCGTCCTCGGTCGGCACGGTGACGGGCTCCTGGAGGAACGTCGCGATGCGTCCGGCGGCACCGTGGGAGCGGGCGAACGTCGAGATCGCCATGGTCACCGACGTCATCGGCTCGGCGAAGAAGACGGCGAGGCCGACGGCGGAGACGAGGCCGCCGACGCTGAGGTCGCCCGTCGTCACGCGCCATCCGGCCACGAGCACCACCGCCGCGAGGACCAGGCCGATCGCGAACGCGCCGAGCCCCTCGACCCGCCCGGAGACGTCGGCCGTGCGGATCCCGGCATGCGCGGCACCCTGGCTGGCGGTGCGGTAGCGGGCCGAGGCCCAGCGCTCGCCGCCGATGGCCTTGAGGATCCGCAGGCCGCCCATGGTGTCGCCGGCCACGGCGCTGGCCTCGGCGATCGCGGCCTGCTGCGCGCCGGAGGTGCGGGAGATCAGCCGGGAGGGCCCGGCGATGAGGGCCAGGGTCAGGGGGACGCCGAGGACCACGACGAGAGCGACGAAGGGATCGGTCCACAGCAGGTACACCGAGGCGACGACGAGGCCGATGACGGCCGATCCGCCGAGCGCGAGCTGGCGGAACACCAGCGCGGTGACATCGGCATCCGAGGAGGACAGTGACAGCACCTCGCCGGCCGTACGGCCGCGGAGGGCGCCACGGCCCAGAAGGGCATGCCGCGCGACCTCGACGCGCAGCGCGTGCGCCTCGCGGTGCAGCGCGGTGTTCAGCAGGCGCGATCCGAAGCGGTACCCGTAGGAGAGCACGATGAACAGCGCGAACAGCCCCAGGATCGAGACGACCATCGCGACGGGGTCCAGCGGCACGATGGCACGGTCGATGATGATGCCCAGGGACACCGGCACGGCGGCCTCGCTGACCTGCCACACGGAGATCACGAGGAATCCGGGGATCTCCTGGCGGAGACGTCGGCGCACGGCGCGCCGCAGGACGGCTCCTCCGGTGCGTGGGGGAGCGGCGGGGGTCGAACGGGTCACGGGGGTCCTCACGAGCGGCGGCACGGTCTCCGGCCGGGGCGAGGCCACGGCCAGCCTACGGTGTCGCCGCGCCCCTGACGAGGGGCGATGCCCGACGGTGGACGGTCAGGCGGTCGCGGCGCGGTCCCCGAGCCACGGGTCGAACTCGTCGGCGCGTCCGAGCCAGGGCAGCAGCCCGCGCGTCCATTCCGCGTCGGTGAACAGGCAGTCCGCGAAGGCGGCGCGCACGCGCTCGCGATCGGCCGGATCGTCGCCGGTCACGACGAGGCGGGTGCTCGGGTCCTCCCGGCCCCACGCGGCGACGGTGCCGATGGACACCTGGCCGCCCGCGCCGTCCCACTGGCACACCGAGCCCGGGCGGGTGGGCAGCCAGAACCGTCCGTGGCCGCGGAGGCGGCCGCTGCCCAGGCGCTCGATGTGCTCCATCAGGCGCTCGGGGTGGAAGGGCCGCTCGGAAGAGAGGTCGAGGGTCCACGTGCCGTGGGCGCCGGTGCGCTCGCCGCGGGCGGAGGAGATGGTCTGGGGGTCGACCCGCCGATGCGCGCCGAGGTGGTCGAAGGTCCCGTCGAGCAGGTCGGCCGGGGTCAGCGCCGTGATCGCGTCGACGTGGGTCTGGTCGTCGTGCAGCAGGTGTGCGACGAGCTCGGCGCCGGGCCCTGCGGGATCGCCCTCGAGGACCACGGTGCCGGCGAACTCGAGCTGGGCGGCGAGGGCCTCGCCGACGCTGCGGTCGTCGTCCTGGGTCCAGCGCAGGCCGCGTTCGGCGAGGGTGTCCTCGCCGAGCAGGTCCTCGGGGGCGGCATCGGCGTCCAGCACGGCGACGACCGAGGTCACGGCCAGATCCCGCAGGCGCGGCGCGAGGGCGTTCATGACCGGGTGGGGGTCCGAGCCGATGGGCAGGACCAGCAGGATCGAGTCCCAGCGGGGGTCGCGCGCCAGGGCCTCGAGGACGGGACCGGCCTCCTCGCCCATCGCGCAGGAGATGCAGTCGCACGCGAGGTCGACGGGGCGGTCCTCGACCACGCCGTCGGCGTCCAGGACCAGGCGGCGCAGGCCGCCGGCCTCGAGATCGGTGTCGTAGCGCAGGGCGACCGTGGACGGCGAGTCCAGGAGCACGGAGGCCGTGAGGCTGTCGCGCAGGACGACGTCGATCCCGGCGACGAGGGCGAGAGGTGTGGGCATCGGAACAGCCTTCTTGACGAGAATGATTATCAATACCTAGTGTGCTCTCCCATGTCGACCCGTTGTCAAGTCACCGGAGCCGCGCCGAGCTTCGGCAAGAGCGTCTCCCACTCCCACCGCCGCACCTCCCGGCGCTTCGACCCCAATCTGCAGAAGAAGCGGTACTACGTGCGATCACTGGGTCGCACCGTGACGTTGACGGTGTCCGTGAAGGGCGTCAAGACGATCGACAAGCTCGGGATCGAGGCCGTCGTCGCCCGCATCCGTGCGCGCGGCGAGAAGGTCTGACCCCCTCGGACCCCCGCGCCTCCGCCCCGTGCGGGAGTGCGGACCCTGCCGGCGAGAGCCGGCGTCGCCCCCACCTCGAGCGTCCGCTCGGACGCTCCCACCCTCGACAAGGAGAACCATGGCCACGAAGTCCAAGGATGTGCGCCACCAGATCACCCTCCGCTCCACCGCGGGGACCGGATACCGCTACCAGACCACCAAGAGCCGGAGGAACACGCCCGATCGCCTGGTCGTGCGCAAGTACGACCCGCGCGTGCGGCGCGTCGTCGAGTTCCGAGAGGACCGCTGACATGGCCAAGACCTCGAAGATCATGCGCGACCGGCAGCGACGCGAGACCGTCGCCCGGTTCGCCGAGAAGCGCGCCGAGCTCAAGCGGGCCGTGAAGGACCCGGCGCTCGACGACGACCAGCGCGCGGCCGCGCGGCTCGCGCTGCAGAAGCTGCCGCGGGACGCGAGCCCCGTGCGGCTGCGCAACCGCGACGCCGTCGATGGGCGGCCTCGCGGCTACCTGCGGACGTTCGGCGTCTCGCGGGTGCGCCTGCGGGAGCTCGCGCACCGCGGCGAGCTGCCCGGCGTCACCAAGTCCAGCTGGTGACCTTCCGTCCCTGACGGGGGCGCGCCGCCCGGCGCGCCCCTCCCATCGTCCGATCCCCAGAAGGGACGTGGCTCCCATGAAGCCCGGCATCCACCCCGACTACCACCCCGTCGTCTTCCGCGACCGCAGCGCCGACGTCTCGTTCCTGACGCGGTCGACCCGCACGTCGGAGGCGACCATCCAGTGGGAGGACGGCACCACCTACCCCGTCATCGACGTCGAGGTCTCCTCGGCCTCCCACCCCTTCTACACGGGCAACTCCCGCGTGGTCGACACGGCCGGTCGCGTGGAGAAGTTCCGCCGCCGCTACGGGAAGAAGGACGCGTCGTGAAGGTGCGCAACTCGCTGAGGTCGCTGCTGGCCAAGGACGGCGCACAGCTCGTGCGGCGTCGCGGCCGGCTCTACGTGGTCAACAAGAAGCACCCGCGGTTCAAGGGGCGTCAGCGGGGCTGAGTGCCGAGAGCTCGCGCGATCGGGTGGCTCTGCCCCGCGGGCGTTCCTCGCGACGTGCGCGCGGGTGCCGAGAGGTCTCTCGACTCCCGCGCGCTTTCGGATGCCGTGCTCAGAGCCCTGCGCCGCTGGGGGACACGAGGATCTTCACCGCGGTCTCGTTGCGGTGGATGAGGGTCTCGAAGCCCTCGTCGACCAGGTGCTCGAGCCCGATCTTGCCGGTGATGAACGGCGCGAGGTCCACCTTGCCCTCGTTGACCAGGGCGATCGACTGCGGGTGGTTGTTGACGTAGCCGATGGTGCCGCGCAGGTCGATCTCCTTC
Source organism: Brachybacterium sp. AOP25-B2-12 (assembly GCF_052378625.1). Classification (NCBI taxonomy): domain Bacteria; kingdom Bacillati; phylum Actinomycetota; class Actinomycetes; order Micrococcales; family Dermabacteraceae; genus Brachybacterium; species Brachybacterium sp. AOP25-B2-12. The sequence continues at coordinate 37,454 of NZ_JBQSXW010000013.1, forward strand.
ATGACCAGCTTGTGCATGTCGAAGTTCGCCTTCTTGCCCCAGATCGAGACGACCACCAGCACGCCCGTGGGGCGCAGCGCATCCATGAGGGTGTCGAGCACGATCTGCACGCTGGTGCACTCGAAGGCGACGTCGGCACCCTTGCCGCCGGTGAGCTCGTGCACCCGGGCGGAGACGTCGACCTCCTTGGGGTTCAGCGCGTGGTCGACCACACCGGCGTCGATCGCCTTCTGGCGGCGCAGCTCCGAGAGCTCGGAGATGATCACCGTGACGCCGAGGGCCTTGAGGACGGCGGAGGTGAGCAGCCCGATGGGGCCCGCTCCGCCGACCAGGGCCACGTCCCCGGCCTTCGCACCGGAGCGCTCGACGGCGTGGTAGCCCACGGTCAGCGGCTCGATGAGGGCGGCCCGGTCCAGGGGGATGGCCTTGTCGATGCGGTGCACCCAGCGGCGGCGCACCGCGATCTGCTCGGCGAGACCGCCGCCGCGCCCGGCGAGACCGATGAAGTTCATGTCCTTGGACAGGTGGTAGTCGTGGGAGTCGGGGCCCACGTCGACCGCGTCGTCGATGATGTACGGCTCGACGACGACGTGGTCGCCCACCTCGAGGTCGTCCACGCCCTCGCCGAGCGCGGCGACGGTGCCGGAGAACTCGTGGCCCAGCGTGATCGGGGCGGACTCCCCGGAGAGGGGATGCGGGGTCTCGGGGGTGGGGCAGAAGATCGGGCCATCGAGGTACTCGTGGAGGTCCGTCCCGCAGATGCCGCACCAGGCGACGTCGATCAGGACCTCCCCGGGGCCGGCGGTGGGGGCATCGATGTCCTCGATGCGGATGTCCTTGTTGCCGTAGTAGCGGGCAGCGCGCATGGTGCTCTCCTCGTCGAGTCGCGTCATCGGGTCACGACGGTCGTACCGGTCGTGTGGTGGCCCCAGCCTACGGATTGGGTCCGACAGCCGACCGGGACCTCGGGGTCGGGCCTGCGACGGATGCCTCGCAGATCTCCCATGGACGCCGATTGACGACGCGGTGCCGCGAGGCGACGATTGTGCCCATGTGTCCCCGTGTCGCTGATGCGAGCTCCTCCGGTCCCGCTCCTCGCCCCCTCGCCGGACTGGTGGCGATCTGCCGTGGCCTGACCGCCGCCGAGGCTCCTGCCGTGGGCGATGCCCTCTACGAGGCGGGCATCCGGGCCGTCGAGGTCCCGCTGAACTCTCCGAACCCCTTCGACTCGATCGAGCTGCTGGCGGGGCGTCTCCCGGACGACTGCATCGTGGGCTCAGGGACCGTCGTGGCCGCCGCCGACGTGGACCGGACCGCCGAGGCCGGCGGCACCGTCGTGCTCGCGCCGAACACCGACGCCGCGGTCATCTCGCGCGCCGCCGCGCTGGGTCTGACCTCGTGCCCGGGCGTCGCGACGGCGTCCGACGTGTTCACCGCCATCCATGCGGGCGCCACGGCGCTCAAGATCTTTCCCGCGGACGTCCTCGGGATCGGCACGATGAAGGCCTGGTCGGCCGTCGTCCCGAAGGGCACCGCGTTCCTGCCGGTCGGCGGCGTGGACGCCGGCACCATCGGCGCCTGGCGCGCCGCGGGTGCCGTGGGCGCCGGCATCGGCAGCGCGCTGTACGCGCCGGGCCGCAAGGCCGATGAGATCGGCCGGATCGCCGCCGTGCTCGTCGCGGCGTGGGGGGCGGCCGCGCCGGAGCAGCGCGGAGCCTGACCCTCGCGAGTCGAGGCCCTCGACGTCGCCGAGGACCTAGCGGCGACGAGGGCTGTGCGCCGGGATCACGTCCGGGAGCGTCCGGAGGTCGGGGGTTCACTCGCGGCGGTGCTGTGGTCTATCTGCGGGTGGGCCCTGGGTCTCGGGTGTCCGCGGGGGCAGCTCGATCTTCTCGTGGTCAGCGGAGGGGTCATCCATGTCGACCCGCCGGGACGCGAAGGACTTCGAATACAGGGCGACGGGTTCACTGGCCACGGTGACGGTCCCGTCGATGTCCTGCCACGGGCCCCCGGCGACGGAGAACTCCCCGGCATATGTCGTGGTCAAGGTGATGTCGTACCAGCCCTGATGCTGATACCGGTGGGTCAGATCGTTCGCGGGATACGGACGCCCGGGCCTCGCGGTATCCAGCGTGGACCCGTCCCCGAAGTCCCAGTGGTAGGACACCGGTGTGGCCCGCACCTGGACCGGTGTTCCCAGCAGCACGGTGTCCAGGGTCTGCTCGGTGGATTCCGCGTAGACGATGAGGTCCATGTTCACCGGGAGATACCCGACGTCCGGGCCCGCATGTGCTCTTGCCGGCTGCACCGGCAGGGACGCGAAGTCCTGTTGGGTCACGGTGATCACCACCGGGGTCCCATCCGCGTTCGCCGGACGCCCTGCGGTGTCGACACATCGGTAGCCCAGGGACTGTGAAGAGTTGTCCCGGGTGTCGGTCCGGGTCCCGGACTGCGCGGCGTACGACTGATCCTCCCGGAGGAACGCCTGAGCGCCGTTGAGAGTCCCGCACCTCAACGTCGACATCGAACAATCATCGGTCCCGTCGGTTCCACCAGGGCACGGATTCGTAGTGTTGTCGATATTCGTCCATGTCGTGCGGAACGGGCTCGATCGAGCCCCTGTCCCTGAACTGTTGATGATCTCGAGCCGTTGTTTGGAGGCGGCTATGGCGGCAGCCTCGAACGACGAATCTGCTGCGTCGGTATTAAGATCCGCGCGAGCGGAGTGCGTAGCCACCTGCGACCAGATCGCGAAGAGTGCAATCGAAGCGAGGACCCGAAGAGCGCGACTACTTGATAGAGAGGCCATCCATCCTCCATCCCTGGTCAGCCCACACCATCCGACCTGAACTTCCATAGGTCCGCGCAGGCGCGATGCTCGGAGCACCAGTGTCCAACTCGAATTCTTGATGCTCCGCGAGATCGAATGCATATGTCACTGTGACACTGGATTCGGACTCGGAAATCGACGAGACTTCGCCAGGGGTGATCGGCGTTTCGCCCCAGAATGCCCTTCTTTCGTGAATCGCTGCGATATCCTGAAAAACCGTGGCGCAGTATCCACAATTCGGCGTGGACAACGATTGAAGCGTCCCAGAGTTACCCGTCCTGTGCGCGTGCACCAGCGAAGCAATGTAAAACTTGAACGCCTGCTTCGCCCCCTCCTCCGTCTGTTGCTCCATCCCCGGGAAGTCCGCAGGATTTGGAGCCGGCACCTCCGGGGCCACGCTCGTCGGCTCCTCCGTCGGCGCAGGGCTCGCGGGGGCCTCCGTGGTGCTCGGCGCGACGCTCGACGGTGCCGCCGTCGGCTCAGTGCCACCCGGATCGCACGCCGCGAGTGCCAGCGTGAGGGTGCCGACGGTGATGGCGACAACTGCACGGCGAGGCGACATCTCGGGCCTTTCGGAAGTGTGCTGGATCACGCTGACAGTACCGGTGCGCGGGGCATGCCGAAAGGGATCCGCGACCGATGTGGATGGGTAGACCGTCCCCGTTCCCTCCCCAACGCCCGCGCGCCCCGGGCGGCATGATGGTCACCGCCGCACCCACCCCCGACGAACAGGAAGCCATGAGCCCCACGGTCCTCGGCATCGACTCCTCCACCCAGGCCACCAAGGCGCTGCTCGTCGACGCCGACACCGGACGAGTCCTCGAGGAGCGTCGCGCCGCGCATCCAGAGGGCACCGAAGTCGATCCCTCCGCATGGGATCGCGCGGTCGACGAGGCCGCCGGCCCCCTGCTGGACCGCGCCGACGGGATCTCCGTCGCAGGTCAGCAGCACGGCATGGTGCTGCTCGACGCGGACGGCGCGGTGGTCCGCCCCGCCCTCCTGTGGAACGACACCCGATCGGCGGCCGAGGCCGAGCAGCTGGTCGCAGAGCTCGGCGGCCCCGCGGCCTGCGCCACACGGATCGGCTCCGTGCTCGTCGCCTCCTTCACCGCCGCCAAGCTCCGCTGGGTCGCTCGCCACGAACCGGAGAGCGCCCGGCGTGCATCGGCCGTCCTGCTCCCGCACGACGCCGTGTCCTTGCGCCTGTCGGCGCCGGGCACCGCCCCCTTCACGGATCGTGGTGACGCCTCCGGCACCGGCTACCTCGATGCCGAGACCTCCACCTGGGACCACGCGCTCCTGACCAGCGCGCTCGGTCATGACGCGCAGCTCCCGCGCCTGCCCGGGCATCCCGCGGCGATCATGGCCGAGACCCGCACGGGCACGCCGATCGCCGTCGGCACGGGGGACAACATGGCGGCCGCGCTCGGTCTGGGCCTCGCGCCCGGTGAGGTCTCCGTCTCCATCGGCACCTCGGGCGTGTGCGCGATGGTCTCCGATGCGCGCTCCGTCGACCCGAGCGGCGCCGTCACCGACTTCGCCGACGCCACCGGCCGCTTCCTCCCGATGACCACCACCCTGAACGCCGCACGGATCCTCGAGGCGGGCCGATCCCTGCTGGGCGTCGACCACCAGGAACTGTCCCGTCTCGCCCTCGCCAGCGTCCCCGGTGCGCACGGCGTGACGCTGCTGCCCTACTTCGACGGGGAGCGTACCCCCAATCGGCCCCGCGCCCGCGCCACCCTGACCGGCCTCACCACCTCCACCACCCGCGAGGACATCGCCCGCGCCTACGTCGAGGGCCTGCTCTGCTCCCTCGCGGACGGGATCGCGGCCCTGGAGGCCGTGCGCGGCGTCCCGGCCGAACGGGTCGTCCTCATCGGTGGCGGCGCACGCAGCGCGGCGGTGCAGGTGCTCGCCCCGGCGCTGCTGGGCCGCGAGGTCACGGTCGCCCCGCCCGCGGAGTACGCCGCCCTCGGTGCAGCCCGCCAGGCCGCCTGGGCGCTGAGCGGTGCGGACGCGCCTCCCGCCTGGGACCGGGAGGCCTCGGAGCCGCTGCGGGCCGATCCGGCCCCCGATGTCCTCCGTGCCTACGCGGAGCTGCGCGAGCGGACCGCGACATGGGCCGTCGACGAGCCGGACGCCACCTCCGACAGGTCGTGAGCGGTCGGGCGACGCCGAGGGAGGGACGTCCGGTGGCCGACTCCTCCGGGATCCGCTCGACCCCTCAGGTCGATCCCGGCCCGCGCATCGCCCGTGGCCGAGGGGACCCGCCCAGAACGCCCCTGCCCAGAACACCCCGCCCGTAGACTCGACCCCGAGCCCGATGCCGCCGACGTCGTCGACATCGCCGTACGCCGCATGCGGCGGATCGGGTGGACCACGATCCCGAGCACGGAGGAATCCCCGGTGACCGCGAACCACGAAGACCGCCGCCAGCCCACCCCGCCCGACCGCAACCTCGCCATGGAGCTCGTCCGCGTCACGGAGGCCGCCGCGATCGCCGGCAGCCGCTGGGTGGGCCACGGCGACAAGAACCGTGCCGACGGCGCCGCCGTCGACGCCATGCGCTCCTTCATGGACACCGTCGCGATGCGCGGCACCGTCGTGATCGGCGAGGGCGAGAAGGACGAGGCGCCGATGCTGTTCAACGGCGAGGAGGTCGGGGACGGCTCCGGCGCCGAGGTCGACGTGGCCGTCGACCCCATCGACGGCACCCGCCTGACCGCGATGGGCTACGACAACGCCCTGTCGGTCTTCGCCGTCGCCGAGCGCGGTTCGATGTTCGACCCCTCTGCCGTGTTCTACATGGACAAGCTCGTGGTCGGCCCCGAGGCGGCCGATGCCGTGGACCTGCGCGAGAGCGTCGAGACGAACGTGCTGGCGGTGGCCCGGGCGCTCGGCAAGCCGGTCGGGGAGGTCACGGTGTGCATCCTGGACCGGCCGCGCCACGCAGGCCTCGTCGAGGAGGTCCGAGCCACGGGAGCGCGGGTCAAGTTCATCATGGACGGGGACGTCGCCGGTGCGATCGCCGCAGCCCGCCCCGGGACCGGGGTCGACATGCTCCTGGGCGTCGGCGGGACGCCGGAGGGGATCGTCACCGCGTGCGCGATCAAGGCCACCGGCGGCGTGATCCAGGGGCGCCTGGCCCCCACCGACGACGCCGAGCGCGAGAAGGCACTGGCTGCGGGCCTGGACCTCGACGCCGTGCTGTCGACCGATCAGCTCGTGACCTCGGACAACTGCTACTTCGCGGCCACCGGCATCACCGACGGCGACCTCCTGCGCGGCGTCCGCTACGACCGCGACCGCATCATCACACAGTCGCTCGTCATGCGCTCGGCCTCGGGCACGGTGCGCATGGTCGAGGCCGAGCACCGTCGTGAGAAGTGGGGCGCGTGGCTGGAGTCCGATTCGCGCGGGTGAGGTGATCGGTCGGCCTCACGGGCCGACTGCGGGGGAGGCGCCGACGACCTGCGGGCCTCGTGGTGCTAGGCGGCATCGCCACGGGTTCACGGCGCGAATCGCGGGATCGCGCTGCCGGGAACGACGTACGGGACGTCCTCACTCAGATAGGCCGATATACGGCCTTGCTGAGTGAGGACGTCCCGTACCTGTCATCCGCGGAACGGAAGCGTGCCCCGGGGCCCACCCGGCCCGCGACGCGCCCGGGGGTCGTCGGCCCGTGGGCGCCCCCGACCCCTCAGGCCGTGACCGGTGGGCTGTCCGGGACCGGGCTGGGCTTGCCGTAGGTGTCCGGCATCTTGTAGCCCGGGAACAGGGCCATCTTCGGCGCGACGAACGCCTGGGCCGTCTCGATGGCCTGCGCCGGAGTCGCCGAGCCGAAGAGCACGGAGCTCTTGGCCCGGTCCAGGGCGTCCCAGATCGCCGCGCCCGTGGGCAGCGGCGGGCGGGAGGTGGACCCGGAGAGCATGTCGCGGAAGATCTCGGCTCCCGGGTTGTACTTGCGCTCCTGGATCGCCTGCAGGTTGGTGGGCAGGTTGCCCAGCAGCGGCTGGATGATCGCCTGCCCCGGATACCCGGCGTGGAACTTGAGGTACTCCCAGATCGTCCGGGTGACCTTCGTGCCCTTGGGGATCACGAGGGACTGTCCGCCCGACCAGGTGTAGATCGGGTCGCCCTCCTTCTTGACGGGGAGGTAGGTCCACTTCAGCGGCAGGTCCGGGGCGTACTTCTCGTTGGCCTGGATCTGCCACGGACCCGTCGTGATGAGGCCCATCCGTCCGGAGAACATGGCCGTCTGAGCAGGCGGCGCGTTGGGCGGCTGGTAGGTCGCCATGAACGTGTCCACCCGGGCGAACGGGAAGTCCCCGGCCCAGTCCTTGTACATCTGGAACACCGAGAGCCATTCCTCGCTGTCCAGCACCACGGTGCTCGTGGCGTTGTCGTAGGCCTCGGCGCCGAAGCCGAATCCCCAGGTGTAGGGCCAGCCCTGCTCGAGCCACGGCGCCCAGCCGAGCTGCTCGTAGTTGCCCTTGGCATCGGTCTTGATGCACGTGGTGGCGACCTCGTGCAGCTCGTCCCAGGTCAGCGTGTGCTGCGTGGGATCGAACATGTCGAGATCGAGCCCTGCCGCGCTGAGCACCTCCTCGTTGTACAGGAGACCGCGCGCGTCGGTGGAGGTGGGCAGTCCGTAGAGCATCCCGTCGTAGGTGAGCTCGTCGACGGCGAACTGGATCCACTGCTTCTTGAACTCCTCGACCGAGACGTCCTCGTACTTCTCGATGAGCTCGTCGAGGGGCTCGATGAGCCCGATCGAGGCGTTCTGCACGGCGTTGAACCGGTCCATCCACCACAGGTCGGGTGCGGTGCCGCCGCGGACGGCGGTGATGATCTGGCTCATGTCCGAGGCGCCGTTGGAGGGCACCTGATTGATGATGACCTCGGCGCCCTTTCCGGCCGGGGTCTTGAGGAAGGCCTCGCGGACCGCCTCGTCCTTGTCCTTGTCGGAGGCCCCCATGCCCCAGTACCGCACGGTGCTGTCTCCCGCCGCGCCGCTGCGGGCGCAGGCCCCGAGCGCGACGGTCGCGGCGGCAGCCCCGCCGGCGCCGAGGAAATGTCGTCTGTCGATCACTTGAAGCCTCCGATGGTGATGCCGCGGATGAAGTACCGCTGGAACACGAAGAACAGCAGCAGCAGCGGGAGGATCACGAGGAACGACGCCGCCATCAGCTGGTTGAACTGCACGTCCTGCGCGTTGACGGAGCGGAACGTCTGCAGGCCGATCGACAGGGTCTGGACCCGCGAGTCCTGCAGGTAGATCAGCGGACCCATGAAGTCGTTCCACGCGCCGACCGCGGCGAAGATCGCCACGGTGGTCAGAGCCGGCTTGGCCGTCGGGAAGGCGAGGCGCCACAGGATCGTCCACTCGCTCGCCCCGTCGACGCGCGCGGCATTGAGCATGTCCTGGGGGATCTGCAGCAGGAACTGCCGCAGCAGGAACACGTAGAACGCGGAGCCGAACGCCGCCGGGATGATCAGCGGGAACAGCGTGTTGACCGCCCCGAGACGCGCCCACATGTCGAACATCGGGATGAGCGTGACCGGGAAGGGCAGGAACAGCGTCGCGATGACGACGTAGAACACCTTGTTGCGTCCCGGCCAGTCGATGCACGCGAAGCCGTAGGCGATGATGAAGTTCGAGAGCACCGACAGGATCACCACGGAGATCGTGATGATCGCCGAGTTCGCGAAGAACTGCAGGAACGGCATGGCCGTGACGGCCTTGACGAAGTTGGAGAAGTCCCAGGACTGCGGGATGAGCGTCGGCGGGAACGTCGCGAGCTCCTCGTTGGACTTCAGCGAGGACGAGATCATCCAGTACAGCGGCAGCAGGAAGAACAGGCTGAGGACGATCATGACGACCCGGGCGATGGCCGTGGAGTACCACGGCCGCTTGGTCCCGTCGGCCCGTCGGTTCAGCTGATCGGCGTCCTCGGCGCGCTTGACCGATCGCTCGGTGATCGCGCTGGTCGAGGTCTTGAGCGTGCTGGTCATCAGTTCGCCTCCACGTCGTAGTTCACGAAGCGACGCGACAGCCAGAAAATCAGCAGCGCGAGGCCGAGGCCGACCAGGAACAGCAGCACCGCGAGGGCGGAGGCGTATCCCAGCTCGGCGAATCCGAAGGCGTTCTTGTAGAGGTACATCATGTAGAACAGGGCGCCCTGGTCGGGGTCGCCGGTGCCGTTGGTGACGATGTACGCCTCGGTGAACACCTGCAGGGCCCCGGACACCCCGGTGATGAGGTTGAACAGCAGCACGGGGGAGAGCAGGGGCAGGGTGATCGCGAAGAACTGGCGCATCGGGCTCGCGCCGTCCACGCGGGCGGCCTCGTAGAGCGTCTTGGGGACGTTGCGGAGCCCGGCGAGGAAGATGAGGGCGGCGTTGCCCGCACCGAACTGCGCCATGAGGATGATCGCGATCTTCACTCCCGTCGGATCCCCCAGGAGGTTCACGTCCTGGCCGCCGAAGATCCCGAGGATCCGGTTGAACACGCCGAACTGCGGGTTCAGGAACACGATGAAGATGAACGACATCGCGAACGCGGGGATGAGCGAGGGGGCGTAGAAGATCGTGCGGTACCAGGCGACCTCACGGACGTTCTGGTTCATCGCCAGGGCCAGCACGAGCGCGACGACGAGCCCGAGCGGCACGGCGATCGCCGCGTAGAAGATGGTGTTGGACGCGGCCTTGGCCACCAGGGGGTCGGTCACCGCGGTGACGTAGTTCTGGATGCCCACCCAGGTGGGGGCCTCCATCCCGGAGTACCGGGTGAAGCTCAGCACCACGGAGTAGGTCACGGGGTAGACGATGAAGACGAGCACGCCCACCATCCACGGCGAGATGAACAGCATCGCCGTGCGGAGGTTGCGCTTCTGGTACCCGGTGATCTTCCGGCGCCGACGGCGGGGACGACCCGCGCCCGGAGCCGCCGGGGCGGCGCTCCGGGTCGCGGTCGACGCGGTCACAGCGTCATCACCCCCTCCAGCTTCCCCGAGGCGCTGGACGCGTACGCCGCGAGGATGATCCCGAGCACCGCGATCCCCTCGACCTCGGTGTGCAGAGGGCGACGGCCGGTGTTCAGGCACGTCACGAAGTCGGCGATCTCGGCGGCGAAGGTGTCGACGGGCTCGTAGGTGGTGACCTGCTCCTCCTGGCCGTGCAGGGCGACCCGCAGGGTCGTGCCGTCCGAGCTCAGCGAGCCCTTCTCGCCGACCACGGAGAACCGCTCGGTGCCGGGCGCGGCGGCGTAGGCCCACGAGGTGACCAGCTGGCCCACGCTGCCGTTGTCGAAGCGCACGAGCACCTGGGCGGAGTCCTCGCCCTCCATGAACGTCAGGCGGTGCGTCGACATCATCGAGAACGCCTCGGTGGGCACGCCGCCCGCGAGGTGCATCAGCAGGTAGGTGGGGTGGTAGCCGGTGTCGATGTACTCGCCGCCGCCGGAGGTCTTGGCGTGGGCGCGCCAGCCCATGTTCTCCGGGTCGAAGTCGTTGTAGAACGAGTCGGTGGTGCGGACCTCGTAGACGGTGCCGAGCGCGCCCTCGTCGAGCAGGCGCTTGGCCTCGGCGACGGCAGGCATGTACAGCTGGTTGTGGGCGCACATGAGCGTGACGCCGGCGGCGGTCACGGCTTCACGCACCTCGCGGGCCTCCTCCGCGGTCAGGCACAGCGGCTTCTCGCACAGGATGTGCTTGCCGGCCTGGGCGGCCGCGACGATGGCCGCACGGTGGAGGTGGTGGGGCAGGCAGATGTCGACGGCGTCGACCTCCGGGTCCTTCACCAGCTCGGTGAAGTCGCTGTAGCCACGGGCGCCGGTCTCCTCGACGCGGGCGGCGAGGGTCTCGGGCTGGGCGTCGGCCACGGCCGTGATGCGGACGGTGTCGCCGGCGGCGCGGTAGCCGGCCAGGTGGGCGTTGGCGATCCCGCCGCCGCCGATGATGCCGATGCGGATGGGTGCGGTGGTCATGCGTTCTCCTCAGGGGTGGTGGTGCGCGCCGCGAGTGCGTTGGCGGCGACGACGAGCGCGGTGAGGTCCACCGCGCGCTGCTGGTTGTCGGTGCTGCGGGACCCGGTGCGGATGTCCTGCACCCAGGCCTCGAAGGGGGTGGGGTCCTCCGCGGGGAGCGTCACGCGCTCGAGGCCGTCGCGGGTGCGGACCACGAGGGCGTCCTCGCCGTCGAGGCCGAAGGAGACCGATGCCTCGGTGCCGTGGACCTCGATGGAGAAGGGGCTGGCGGGGGACACGAAGCCGGTCTCGATGACGCCGATGGCGCCGTCGGAGTCCACGACGGTGACCACGGCGTTGTCCTCGACGCCGCGGCCGGTCATGTCGGTGTAGGTGGCACCGGTGACGGCGAGGGCGTCGCCCAGGATCAGCTGGGTCAGGTAGACGGGGTGCGCACCCAGGTCCGAGAACGCGCCGCCGATCGCTCCGGCCGGGTCGTAGAAGCGGGCCGGCAGCCAGTCGGCGACGGAGCCGTCGTGGGCCAGGCGCACCCGCGAGTAGGTGATGCGACCCAGGCGACCGCTGTCGAGGACCTGCCGCAGGGCCACGGTGTACGCGTGGCTCAGGCGCGGCAAGGACACGACGACGGCGACGTCCTGCTCGCGTGCGGCGTCCAGGAGCTGCTGGGCCTCGGCGACGGTGGGGGCCAGCAGCTTCTCGGTGAAGACGTGCTTGCCCGCGGCGATCGCGGCGCCGATCACGGCGGAGTGGTCGGTGGTGGCGGTCGTGATGGTGACGCCGTCGAGGTCCGGGCGGGCCAGCAGCGCGTCGAGGTCCGGGGCGAACTCGACGCCCAGGGTCGCGGCCAGGTCGGCGCCGCGCTCGGCGTCGTCGTCCCAGACCGCGACGAGCTCGGTCTCGGGGTGGTCCTGGGCGGCTCGGGCATACTCCTCGGCGTGGACGTGCCACGCGCTGAGGGCGGCGATGCGCAGGGGTGGGGTCACAGGGTCTCCTGGAGGTTGTCATCGTCGACGACCATCGGTCCGAGGTCGCGCGACGGTGCGGGACGCGGATGCCGCCGGTTCGGCATCTCGGTGTGAGCGAGGTTACTCATAGCGATAGACTTAATGCAAGGCCCTCCGCTCGGGGCGCCCGTCCGCTCCGTGGATGTCCGTCCCTGCGGCCGGGCGAGGGCGTCGACGGAGGGCTTCTCGACACCGCGGAGCGATGGCGGTCCGTGACATCCGTTTCACCCGGAAGAGGTGGGACCGCTACGGTCCCGGAAGGACGGTCCGCCGCGACCGGCCGCGATGACGACGACGTCCGGAAGGATCCCCATGCGCGGATCGTCGATGCCCGACGTCGGGGACTACAACGAGAAGGTCGTGCTGCAGAACGTCCGGCACCGGCGCGAGGGGATCGCCCAGGTCGAGATCGCCGATCACAGCGGGCTCTCGCGCCAGGCCGTCTCGCTCATCGTGCGGCGCCTGCTCGAGGCCGGGCGGATCGAGGTCGCCGGCACCGAGCCGCTGGCCCGGGGCAAGCCGCGCACCCTGCTGCGCATCGCCCCGCGGTCCCTCGTGGCCGCCGGCGTGCACATCGACCCCGTCGGCATCACCCTCGTCATCCTGGACGTGGCGGGCGAGGTCCTCGCGCGCCGCTCCCTCGCGGCGCCGAGCGAGGACGCGCGCGCCGACATCGGCCGGATCGCGCAGGCCCTGTCCGAGGCGCATGCCGAGGTGTGGTCCGCCGGGCACGGCGGGAACCCGGGACTCGTCGGAGGACTGCTCGGGATCGGCGTCGCGACCCCGGGCGCGATCGACACCGCGCGCGGCCGGATCGTGGACCCGCCCTGGCTGCGGGGGTGGCGCGACGTCCCGGTCGCCGACCTCCTCGCCGATGCCACCGGCCTGCCCGTCGGGCTCGACAAGGACACCACCGCGGCGCTGACCGGCGAGCTGTGGGCGACGCGGCACACCGAGGGCACCCACCTGTACCTCTACGTCGGCTCGGGCGTGGGCTCCGCCCTCGCGGTCGACGGCGTCGTGCATCGGGGCGCCTCCGACCAGGCCGGGGAGATCGGCCACCTGCCGACGGGCATCGACGACACCCTGTGCGGCTGCGGCCGCCCGGGATGCCTGGGCCTGTACACCGACGTCATGGCGCTGGTCGGCGCGGATGCCGCGGCCTCGGGAAGGCCGGGATCCGAGGCGCCGGGCTCGCCGCTGGCGGCGCAGGAGGGCCTCGACGCGCTGATCGTGCGGGCGCGGGACGGGGACGCATCGGCGCGCGGCGTGCTCACCCGCCATGGCCGTGCGCTCGCCATCGCCGTGCGGACCCTCGTCGGCATCCACGACCCGGAGCTCGTGACGATCGGCGGCCCCGCCTGGGGCGCGCTCGAGGAGTTCTCCCTCCCCGAGGTCGAACGACACCTGAGCCCCCCGGGACGCGATGGCGCGGAGCCCGAGCTCAGGAGCTCGGCGCTCGGCGGGGACGTCGGGGCCATCGGCGCCGCGAGCCTCGTGCTGGACCGGGAGCTGTCGCCGCAGCAGGGGGACTGGCGGCGGGTGTGAGGTGGGGTGGCTGGTGGCTGGTGGCTGGTGGTGGGCGGTCGGCGACCCGCCCGGTCTCCCGGCATCGGCTCCCGGTGCCAGGGGAGGCGGCGTCCGCGCCGCTCCCAGGTCGATGCCCGTGGGTCACGGGACGTCCTCGCTCAGCACGGCCCGTATACGGCCGACCTGAGTGGGGACGTCCCGTCGGCGGGGCTCGCGCGTGGATGACTCGCGTCCCGCGGCCGATGCCGCACGGCCCACGCGGTACCGGCAGCGTCCTCGGCGGCACCGGTCGGCCTCCCGACCGATGGCCCCCGGGCCCACGGCCCCGTCACCCCTTGACGGCTCCCTGCTCCACCCCGCGGAAGAAGAACCGCTGGAACACGGCGAAGAACAGGATGATCGGCAGCAGCGCGATGATCGTCCCCGCGGCCACGACGCGCACGTCCTGGCCGAAGTTCGAGTTCAGGTACTGCATGCCCACGGTGAGCGTGTAGTTGTCCGGGTCGGTGAGCACGATCAGCGGCCACAGGAAGTCGTCCCAGCCGCCGATGAACGCGAAGATCGCGACGACGCTGGCCATGCCGCGGACGCTGGGCCAGACGACGTTGCGGATCACCTGCCAGGTGCTCGCGCCGTCGATCGTCGCCGCCTCGATGAGCTCCTGCGGGATCGATCGGCAGGCGGCGGTCATGAGCAGCACGTTGATCGCCCCGACGATCCCGGGCAGGATCACGCCCGCCAGGGAGTCGGTGAGGTCGAGCGCGCGGATCGTGAGGAACTGGCTCATGATCGTGACCTCCCCGGGCAGCAGCAGGGTCGACAGCAGCACGCCCATCGCGATCGCCTTGCCGCGGAAGCGCAGGCAGCCCAGCGCGTAGCCGGCCAGGGTCGCCAGGACGACGTTGCCGATCGCGAGGGTCCCGGCGACGATCAGCGAGTGCCAGGCGTACTGGAGGATCGGGATCGTCGAGGCGACGCGGCCGTAGTTGGCGAAGGTCGGGTCCTCGGGGATCAGCTTGGGCGGGAAGGCGTAGATGTTGTCGCCGGGACCCTTGAGCGAGGTCGACAGCTGCCACACGAACGGGCCGACGGCGATCACGAGGATCAGCGCCAGCAGCAGGTAGCGCACGGCGAGACCCGAGCGGGTCGGCTTGCCGAAGCCGCCGGCCCCGCGCGTGCGCCAGGGGCGGTCGGTGCGGCGCGGTGCGGGCGCCGCCGCGCTCGCCGGGACGCGGTCCTGGTCCTCGACGGTGGTCATCGTGCCGCCTTCCGTGCTCGGCGTCGGCCGGGCGTGCGCCCGGTGCTCTCGCCGCGGTTGTTGAGGTAGGCCACCAGCAGCAGCGGGCCGATGGTGATGAAGAACAGCAGCACGCTGATCGCCGAGGAGTAGCCGAGGCGCCCCTGCAGCCCGGTGCCGATCTGCTGGACCAGCATGACGATGCTCATCGCCTCGCCCCCCGGACCGCCGGTGCCGTTGGACAGCACGTACAGCTCGGTGAACACCCGGATCGCACTCACCGTGATCAACGCGCTGACCAGGAACATCGCCCCTCGGACGCCCGGCACCGTGACCGACCAGAAGCGTCGTACGGCGCCGGCGCCGTCCATCGCGGCGGCCTCGTGGAGCTCCTTGCCCACGTTCCCGAGCGCGGCGAGGTAGACGACCATGTAGTAGCCCAGGCCCTTCCACACCGTCAGCAGCACGGCCGTGGCCACGAGGCCCCAGCGGCTGGCGAGGAAGGGGATCGGCCCGTCGATCGCGCCGACGGCCTGCAGCGCCTCGTTGACGACGCCGCGGGAGTCGAACAGCCACGACCAGATCAGGCCGACGACCACGACCGACGCGATGACGGGGAAGTAGAACGTGGTGCGGAACGCCGAGATGAAGGGGATCTGCTTCTCCACCAGCAGCGCCAGCAGCAGGGGCAGCAGGGTCAGGAGGGGCACGCACGCGAGCGCGTAGACGAGGCTCGTGACGACGGCGTTCCAGAACCTGTCGTCCTGGAGGATCGCGCCGTAGTTGTCGAGGCCGATGAACTGCCCGCCGGTCAGGGGGCGCGCGTCGGTGAACGACAGGATGATCGTGTTGATGAAGGGCCACAGGGCGAACGCCGTGACCCAGATCAGGGCGGGGGCCACGAGTACCCAGGGAACCCAGGTCCGGTAGCTGCGCATGTGTTCCTGCTCTCCGCGGTGACGGCCCGGGCTGCGGGGCCCGGGCCGTCATCGCCGTGGTCGGTCGCTCAGCTGTCGAGGTTGTCGTTGCCGTACTTCACGGCGGCGTCCAGGGCGTCCTGGGCGCTGATCTCGCCCTTGAGGGCGCGCGACAGCTGCTGGGTGAGGTTGGTCTTCATGTCCTCGGTCCACAGCACGTTGGTGATGTCCTCGGCGGTCTTCATCGAGGTCGCGGCGATCTCCGAGCCCTTCTTGAGCAGCGCGTTGTCACCGGTGTCCGCGAACTGCGTGGGATCGGCCGATGCCTTCTGCGTGCCCGGGAGGAACCCCTGGGCGAGCTTGGCGAAGGCGATCTGGTTGGCGTCGTCGGTGAGGAACTTCGCCAGCGCCACGGCGGTCGCGGCGTTCTTGGACGACCCCGAGACGCTCACGCCCTGCACGAACAGCGGCGGCGTGCCGAAGCGGGGCGTGGGCACGGTGCCCTCGACGAGACCGGGGGCGTCGGTGGCCAGGTCGGTCGCGAAGGTCGAGGTGGCGGTGGTCCACAGCACCTTGTCCTGCGTGTAGAGCGTGGTGTTGCCCGCGTAGTCGTTGCTGAGGACCTCGGGCGGCATGGCGCCGGCGGCGTAGAGCTCGGCGTACTTCTGGACCACCGCGACGTTCTCGGCGGTGTTGAAGTCGAACGTCTTGTCGGTGCTGGTGATCACGATCTCGGGCATCGAGGAGACGACGGGGTTCTTCCCGCCGTCCTGGTGCACCTTCGTGGCCAGAGTGAACAGCTCGTCCAGGCTCGTGGGCAGGGAGGACTCGTCGACACCGAAGGCGCCGAGCTCGGCCAGGTTCCACCAGTTCATGTCGGTGCCCAGGTACCAGGGCAGGCCGAACGAGCCGTCGATGCCGTCGAACTGGTAGGCCTTGAGCCCGCCCTCGACGTACACCGAGGCCAGGTCCGGGTCGACCTTGCCCAGGTCCAGCAGGAACTTGCCGGTGGCCAGCGGGTACGCCATGTCGGGGGGCAGGTTGATGACGTCGGGCAGCGAGTCGGAGTTGGCCTGGGAGAGCACCTTGTCCTGGTAGCCGTCGCCGGGCTGGTCCACCCACTTCACGGTGGTGCCGGGGTACTTGGCCTCGAAGTCCTTGACGAGCTTCTCGAAATACGGGGTGAACTTCTCGTTCTTGAGCGACCAGGTCTGGAAGCTGACCTCGCCCTCGACCTTGCCCTCGGTGGCCTGCTTCTCGGCGTCCTCCGAGGAGGCGCCGCCTCCGCCGAGACCGCAGCCCGCGAGCGCGAGGCCGCCGATCCCGGCTCCTGCGACGAGGACGGAGCGTCGTGTGGTGTGCATGGGGTTTACCTCTCCATCGAAGTGAAACGCGAGTGGCTCAGGGCCACGGGGTCGACGACGACCCGCACCTACTAAAGCGCTAAATCATGATCGGACGAGTCGGGCGCGGTGTCAATACGACCGGCCGGGTGGTCGGAGGCCTTGGGGTCGCGGGGCCTTGGGGTCGGGGGTCGCACGGTGCCCGGGGCTTCGTCGTGCGCTGCGGACCTCCGCCGCGGGGCTTCATGGGGCTCGCGGACTCGTGGACTCGTGGTCGCGGCGGGTCGCGGGACGTCCTGGCTCAGGAAGGCCCGTATGCGGCCGTGCGGAGTGAGGACGTCCCGTTGGCGGTGCTCGCTCGTGTTCGGGCAGGCGGAGTCGGGTGTGAGTGCATGGCTCCAGCACAGGTCATGCGGGCCTCCACGAACCGATGGCGAAGGCGGGGGAGCCCCGGATCTGCCGTGCGGAACGGGACGTCCTGGCTCAGGAATGCCCATATACGGCCGTGCTGAGTGAGGACGTCCCGTCAGCGGTGCTCACCGCCCCGCGCCGGACGCGGGCACGGTCGGACCGGGGCCGACGGGGGGCGTGAGTAGGGCGGGCCCGGCCCGACGAGGGGCGTGAGTAGGGCGGGCCCGGCCCGACGAGGGGCATGAGAAGGGCGGGCCCGGGGCCGAGCGCGGGTGTCCCCGGCCCGGCCCCGGGCGTCAGAAGCGGGCGCGCACCGTCGCGATCTCGAAGGGGCCGAGGTCCAGCTCGAGCTCCTCGCCGGCGGCCTTGGCCGAGCGGTGCGCGAGCGGCACGCCCTCGGCGAAGGGGCGCTCGAGGAGGTCGACGACCTCGAGCTCGCGGGCACCCGGCACGCGGACGACGGCCCGGTCGCGGCGGCCTGCTCCCTCGTACAGGCGCACCACGAGGTCCTCGGAGCGGTCCTCGGCGAGCTTGACGGTCTGGATCCGGGCGCGCCCCTCGGTCACCTGCGCGACGGGCGCGAGGTCCTCGGTGCGACGCACGGAGCGCTCGACGTGGTGGAGGGACTCGCCCAGGTCGATCGCGTCGTCGACGGAGGCGTCGGGGCGGATCGCGTACCGCAGGGTGTACTCGCCCTCCTCGGCCGCCGGGTCGGGGAACTCGGCCGCACGGATCACGGTCGCGCGGACCACCGTGGTCGTCCCGCCGTCGTCGGCCCGCAGCACGCGGCGCACATCGTGCCCGTAGCTCGCGTCGTTGGCCAGCGCCACCCCGAAGTCGGGCTCGGCCGTCCGCACCCAGCGGTGCGCGCAGGTCTCGAAGCGCCCGGCATCGGCCAGGGTGTTGACGGGGATCGGCCGATCGATGTGCCCGAACTGGATCTCGCTGCTCATCACGGCGGCGCGCACGTCGAGCGGGAAGGCCAGCTTGAGGACCTTCTTGCGCTCGTGCCAGTCGAGGTGCAGGTCGATGCCGAGCGACGTCGCGCCCGGCACCACCGAGTAGGTGAGCTCGATCCGCGAGCCCGCGCCCACGCTCGGCGCCGCCTCGTAGGGGCGGTCGTCGAACTCGGCGGGACGCGTGCGGTAGGCGACCCGCACCCGGACGGTGCCATCCTCGGCGGTCGTCACCTCGGGAGCGCTCTCGGCCTCGAGGTCACGACGGGTGCGACGGTAGAACTCGTCGATGTCCCACGAGTCCCAGGCGTTCGGCGTGTCGCGGTGCAGCTGCAGGAGGGCCCCCGCGGCGCCCGGGGCGATGGCCTCGCGGCCCTCGGCGCCGGCGCGCAGGGAGCGCAGCAGCCCCTGGTCGTCGATCACGAGGTGCAGGTGCTCCGTGTCGATCGTGACGGTGCGGGGAGCCTCGGTGACGCGCGGGGCGCCGGCCGCGACGGCATCACCGGACGCCGTCCCGCCTACCGCGACGCTTCCGCCGGACGTCGTCCCATCGGCCGCGTCGGTAGCACCGGACGTCGTCCCATCGGCCGACGCGACGCCCCCACGGGCCGTCCCGCCCCCGAGCGCCGCGACGCCGTCGCGCACGGTCGAGCCGGCGTTGAGCACGCGCGCCTGGCCGTCCTCCTGGTCGAGGGCGCCGAGCGCGCGGGCCACGAGCTCCTCGCCGCGGCTCTGCACGCTCTCGTAGGAGTGCTCGGCCTCGCGGTGGACCCAGGCGATCGCCGAGCCCGGCAGGATGTCGTGGAACTGCAGCAGCAGCACCGTGTCCCATAGGCGGTCGATCTCCGCGTAGGGGTACTCGAAGCCCGGCACCAGGCGCGCGGCGGTCGCGCTCCACAGCTCGACGTCGTGCAGCAGCGCCTCGGCACGACGGTTGCCCTGCTTGCCGCGGATCTGCGAGGAGTAGGTGCCGCGGTGCAGCTCGAGGTACAGCTCGCCGTTCCAGACGGGGGCGTCGGCGTAGTCCTCCTGGGCCCGCTCGAAGAAGTCGCGCGGGGTGGACCACTCGACGCGAGGGGCGCCCTCGAGGTCCGCGAAGCGCTTCTGGGCCGCGATCATCTCGCGGGTGGGGCCGCCGCCGCCGTCGCCCCAGCCGGTGGGGGTCAGGCCGATGTGGCTCGCGCCCTTGTCCTTGAAGTTCGCCTCGACGTGCGCGAGCTCGGCGCCGGTGAGCTGGCCGTTGTACGTGTCGGCCGGCGGGAAGTGCGTGAACTGGGTGGTGCCGTCCAGGCCCTCCCACGAGAACGTGTGGTGCGGGAACGTCGAGTACTGGTTCCAGGACACCTTCTGCGTCAGGAAGAACTCGTTGCCCGCGAGGGCGCAGATCTGCGGGAGCGCAGCGGAGTACCCGAAGGAGTCGGGCAGCCAGGTCTCGGTGGTCTCGACCCCGAGCTCGTCGAGGAAGAACTTCTTGCCGTGGATGAACTGGCGGGCCATGGCCTCCGAGCCCGGCATGTTCGTGTCGGACTCGACCCACATGCCGCCGACGGGGATGAAGCGTCCCGCGGCGACGTGGTGGGCGATGCGGGCGAACAGCTCGGGGTGGTCGTCGCGGATCCACTGGTACTGCTGGGCCGAGGAGCACGAGAAGGTCAGCGAGTCGTCGTGCTCGAGCAGCCAGCAGACGTTGGAGAAGGTGCGGGCGCACTTGCGGCGGGTCTCGCGCAGCGGCCACAGCCACGCCGAGTCGATGTGCGCGTGCCCGGTGGCCACGACGGTCAGCGCCGAGGCGTTGGCCGGCTTGTCCAGGGCCGGGCGCAGCGCGCGGCGGGCGTCGGGGGCGGTCGCGTGGAGGTCGTCCGGATCGGCCTCGTCGAGGGCCTCGCCGAGCGCGCGCAGGATGTCCGCGCGGCGCGGGGAGGTCAGAGGCAGCGTCCTCATGAGGCCGTCGAGGGCCACGAGGTCCTGCTCCAGCTCCCAGATGCTGCGCGAGCGCCATGCCAGACGCAGCCGGGTGAGGTCGTAGATCGGGTCCTGGCCTGCGGTGGCCTTGTCGCCGAGCGTCGTGGGTGCGAACGTCCAGGAGCCCGCGACGTCGGGGTTGGCGGCGCACTCGATGTAGAGGTCGATGGGCTCGCCCGGGGTGACGGTGAGGTACTGGTTGTACGGGTTGATCGCCTTGATCGTCTCGCCGTCGGGCGTCCAGATCAGGGCCTCGGCCTGGAAGCCGGGCATGTTCGTGAACGACAGGTCCAGCTGCAGCTCGACGTCGCGGGTGTCGTCGGCGACCCAGGTGGCGGGGATCTCGCCGGTGACGTGCAGCCACAGGGTCGACCAGGGGCGGCCCCAGCGGTCGCCCTCGGCGATGGGCCGGAAGGTCTGGGTGCGGGCCTCGGCGAAGGGCACCGGCTCGTCCGGCACCTCCCAGGCCTCGATGGTGATCGGTGCCGTCGCGAGGTGGCGGCGGGCGGGGACGGTCTCGCGCAGGAAGCGCTCGACGCGCCCCTCGCTCGTGGTGCGGGTGTCGTGCATGGTGGCTCCTTCGATGCGTCGTTGCGGTGGGGGAGTGCGAGGTGGTGCGGGTGGTCGTGCGTCGGGTCGAGTGTGTGAAGTGCGGCGGGCCGGGGCCGATGCCGAGTACGGCGGATCGAGGGGGCCGGTGTCGAGTGCGGTGGGTCGGGCCCGGTCAGCCGGGTGTCGGCTCGAGGCGGGCGGGGCCGGTGGTCAGAGCCGCGTCGATCCAGGTGCGGAACACCTCGCCGCGGGGTGCGAGGACCGAACGGTCGCTGCCGTCGAGCGCGATCCGCGGGACACGGATCTGACCGGGCTCCGCCCCGGACGGCGCGGACCTGGACGCCGATCGAACCGACTCCGAGCCCCCGGACGCCGACCGATCCGACACCGCGGACCCGGACCCCGACGGGACAGATCCCGAAGCCGCGGACGACGATACCCGCGGGCCGACGGTCGCGGGGTTCTCGGGATCGGTCGCGCCCTCCCGGAGCTCCGCCGCGATCCGGGCGACGGCCTCGCCGATCGGCTTGACGCGTCCGGCCTCGTCGAACAGCCCCAGGGTGTACTCGACCTCCGGGAAGTCGGCCAGGGAGCGGGCGACGTCGTGCGAGCACCACCAGGTGGCGGCCTCGACCCGGGGGTGGGCCAGGGCCGCGCGCAGCGAGGCGTCGGCGAACTGCGCGGCGTCCTCGGGACGGACCCACGGGGTGGGGGCGCCGATCTCCTGCAGCCAGATCCGGCGCGCGGAGGGGACGTCGAGCAGGCGGTGCCAGAGGTCCGCGACCTCGATCAGGTAGCGGCCGAAGAGGGCGAGCCCCGGGTCGTGGGCGCCGAGGCGCTGCGCGGCGCCGGTGAACACCCAGGAGTGCACCGTGGTCGAGGCGCCCAGCTCGACGGCCGACGCCGGGGTGAACGGATGCTCGTCGGTGAACCAGACGGCGTCGTCGAAGCTGTGGTGGTGGCGGCCGTCGGGCCACAAGCCCTCGACCGTGCGCAGCAGGTCCGCGGTCCAGGCGGTCGCCTGCGCGGGGCTGAGCTGCTCGCGATCGGGGTGGTCGGGGCGTGCGAACTGGCCGATCTCGTTGCCCAGCGTCATGCCCGTGACGTGCGGGCGCTGGGCGAGCTCGGTGCCCAGGACGCGCGCGAGGGTGTGCTGGGCGGCCACGACGTCGGGGTCGGTGAAGATGTTGCGGCGGTGCCAGGTGCTCACCCAGGCGGGCAGGAAGTCGAAGCTCGAGAGGTGCCCCTGCAGGAGGTCGACGGAGACGTCGAGGCCCTGCTCGCCCGCGAGGTCCGCGACGGTCAGGACGTCCTGCACCGACTGCGGCGGGATGAGGGTGCGGTTGGGCTGCAGCAGCGGCCACAGGGGGAAGATCCTCACGTGGTCCAGGCCGAGCCCAGCGATCTGGGTGAGGTCCTCGCGGATCTCGCCGGGATCGAGGTGCTGCCAGGCATGGAACCATCCGCGGCGCGGGGTGTAGTTGACCCCGATCCTCGCAGCGTTCATCGGTCACCGTCCTCGGAGATCGTGCTCGGTCGTCTGTCGTGGTGCGCTCGGTCGGGCGGCGTCCGGGTGCCGATGCGAGCGGGTCCCGGGGTGCTTCGGTGCGTCCCGGGCTCGCCACCGCAGGGGTCGACGCGCCATGACTTAAGCGATTTAGCCAGCGTATCATCGGGGAATGCGTCGCCCCACGATCTCCGATATCGCGCGCGAATGCGGCGTCTCCGCCACTGCCGTGTCCTTCGCGCTGAACGGTCGGACCGGGGTGTCCGACGCACGGCGGGCCCAGATCCTCGCCAAGGCCGAGGAGCTCGGCTGGACCCCCAGCGCGGCGGCCCGGGCGCTGTCGACCTCGCACGTCGGCGCCATCGGCCTGATCATCACCGCCCCGCCGACCACCGTCTCCCGCGACGGCTTCTACATGCACCTCGTCGCGGGCATCGAGAAGGGCCTGACCGGCAGCCCCGACGCCCTCGTGCTCAAGGTGGTCGGCTCGCTCGAGGAGGAGCTGGCCGCCCTGCGCACCTGGCGCGCCGAGAGCCGGGTCGATGCGGTCCTGCTGGTCAACCCGCACGTCGAGGACCCGCGGCCCGCGCTGCTGGCCCGGATCGGCCTGCCCGCCGTGTTCCTCGGGGACACCCGCGAGCACCCCGGCACCTCCTGCGTGGCCGTCGACGACCACGAGACCATGGACCACCTGCTGCGCGACGTCGCAGACCAGGGCGTGCGGTCGATGGCCTGGGTGCACACCGTCAGCCCCTTCCTCCACGGCCGGGAGCGCCTGCGCGCCCTCGAGGGCGCCGCGCGGCATGGCATCGAGGCCGTGCAGGTCCTGCCCGTGGCCGAGGACGACGAGGATGCGGCGGCCGCGACCCTCGACGGCTACGTCGAGCAGCTCGTGCGCGCGGGCCTGCCGGACCTGATCCTGTGCGAGGACGAGCTCATCACCCTCACCGTGCTCGGCGCCCTGGACCGCCGCGGGCTGAGCGTGCCCGGGGACGTCGCGCTCGCCTCGTGGGAGAGCGCCCCGGGCCTGCGGCTGCGGCCGCCGGCCATCGCGTCGATCGAGCGCGATCCGATGGTGATGGGCGCCGCCGGCGTCGAGCTGGTCCGCGAGACCGCCCGTACCGGCCGCCCCGCCGTGCGGGTGCTCCCGTCGCCCCGCCTGGTGGTGCGCGCCTCGCTCGGGGGCGTCCGCGAGGGATACTCGATCGCGTGAGCGCCCACCGCACGGCCCTTCCCGCCCGCGTCGAGCGACGCAACGCCGTCTTCCAGCACTGGGAGTCGCTGCTGACCAACCGCACCCAGCGCACCCGCAGCCGCGAGCTGATCGTCCAGGGCGTCCGCCCGATCACGCAGGCCCTCGAGCATGGCGTGCCCGTCACGGCGCTGCTGAGCGATGGTCGGGACCGCCGCTCGCGCTGGGCCCAGGACGTGCTGGACCAGCACGGAGGCCCCGTCGTGCGGGTCGCCCCCGAGCTGCTGGCCGAGCTCGGCGAGCGTGAGGACGGCGCCCCCGAGCTGCTGGCCCTCGTGGAGCTGCCGGCCGATGACCTCTCCCGGATCCCACGCGACGGCGCGCCCGTCGTGGTCGTGTTCGACCGTCCCGCGGGCCCCGGCAACATCGGCTCCCTCGCCCGTTCGGTGGACGCGCTGGGCGGCAGCGGCCTCGTGACCACGGGACACAGCGCCGATGCGTGGGACCCCGCCTCGGTGCGGGCAAGCACCGGCTCGGTCTTCGCCGTGCCGGTGGTGCGCCAGGACTCTGTCCGCGAGGTGCTGTCCTGGGCGCGCAGCGCGGAGCACGGGGGAGCGCCGTTCACCGTGATCGGCACCGACGAGCACGGCGACGTGACGCTGCCCGGCGCCCCGATCGAGGGCCCGGTGCTGTTCGTGATCGGCAGCGAGCGCACCGGCATGAGCGCCGCGTGGCGCGAGGGCTGCGACGTCGTGGCGAGCATCCCGATGGCCGGCTCCGCCTCCTCGCTGAACGCCGCCGCGGCGGGATCCATCGTGCTGTACGAGGCGCTGCGGCGCCGGGAGGAGGCGTCATGAACGCGTCGGAGAGCGCCGTGGGTGCAGGGGCGCCGGGCCCGGAGCAGCACGGGAGCGCGGACGCTCCGGGCGGTGGCGGGGACGGCGCCGCGTGTGCGGCGGACGCCGTCGGACGGTCGGAGGGCAGTGCGGGGGCGTCGTCCCCGTCGACCACCGGCCCGCTGGGGACCGTCACGGCCCTCCTGCCGCGGGGCGCGCTCATCCTGGTCTCCCTCGCGGCCGCCTGGATCGTCATCAGCGGGATGCAGGAGCTGGCAGCGCTGATCGTCCCGATCTTCCTGGCCCTGAACCTCATGATCGCCGTGCACCCGCTGGGCCGGGCCCTCAGCCGCCTGGGACTGCCGCGGATCGTCGGCTCCCTGGTGAGCATGGTCGTCGTGCTCATCGCCCTCGTCGCGTTCTTCGCGGCGATCGGCTGGGCGGTGGCGCAGCTGGTGGCTGAGCTGCCGTCCTACGGCCCGCAGTTCAATGCGCTCCTGGGCTCCGCGTTCGATCTGCTGGGACGCGTCGGCGTGAGCCAGAGCCAGATCGACAACTGGCTCTCGACCTTCAACTTCTCGAGCCTCTTCGGCGTCTTCAACCAGGCCGTGAGCTCGGTCGGAGCGGTGGGGGCGCTGCTTGCGGCGACCGTCGCGACCATCGTGTTCTTCGGCCTCGACGCGGCCGGGCTGCCCGATCGCCTCGCGGTGGTGGCACGTCAGCACCCCCGCGTGCACGTCGCCCTCGACGAGTTCGCCGGCAGCGTCCGCACCTACTGGGTGGTCACCACGCTGTTCGGCGCCGTCGTCTCGGTGATCGACGGCCTGGCGCTGTGGGCGCTGGGTGTGCCGCTGCCCGCGGTGTGGGCCGTGCTGCTGTTCCTGTGCAACTACATCCCCAACATCGGCTTCATCTTCGCGATGATCCCGCCGACCCTCATGGCGCTGCTGGACGAGGGGCCCGTCACCGCGCTGCTGGTGGTCCTCATCTGCTCCGCGGTCGCGATGCTCATCCAAGGTCTGGTCCAGCCGCGCGTCACGGGCCGCGCGGTGGGCGTCAGCGCGAGCATCTCCTTCCTGTCGGTGCTGTTCTGGTCCTGGGTGCTCGGGGCCGCCGGCGCCCTGCTCTCGGTGCCGATGACGCTGCTGTTCAAGGAGCTCCTGGTCGATGCCGACCCGCGGGCACGCTGGCTCAACGCCTTCTTGGCCGATGACCCCGCGGCCGCCGAGGAGTCGCCGCACGAGCGGGCCGCGAAGGATCCGACCGCGACGTGAGGGCGCTGCCGTGAGCACCCCGACCCCCGATCCGCCGGCACCGGCGCGCTCGCCCTACGAACGCGCGCTCGGCGCACGCCGCACGGAGCTCGATCCGCGCCTGACCACCTACTTCTCCTCCCTCGGACCGGACGAGGAGGGCGCGGGACGCGGCGTCTTCACGACGTTCGGCTCGCCTCGGGTGCGGCTGCGCGAGGAGGCGGGGTGCTGCGGCGCGACCCAGCGGGTCTCGCTCACGATCGATCTGCCGTTGCTGGGGCGCCTGCACGCCTACACCGGCACCTTCACCTACGAGATCGAGCAGGAGACGCCATGACCGCCGAGGACGCCATGAACGCCACGGACGCCATGACCGCCGAGGATTCCAGGAACGGCCGCGTGGTCATCGGCGGGGCGGGCGGCTTCATGGGCCGTCACCTCCAGGAGCGTTACCGCGCGCAGGGCCGGGAGGTGCGCACCATCGGCCGCGGCGCAGCGGACCTGAGCTGGGACGATCCCGAGGGGATCGCGCGCGCCGTCGACGGCGCCGACCTCGTGATCGGGCTCGCGGGCAAGAGCGTCGACTGCCGCTACACGCCGACGAACCGGGCCGAGATCGTCCGCTCGCGGGTCGGGACCACCGCGGCCCTGGCCCGTGCGATCCAGCGCACCGAGCATCCGCCGGCCCTGTGGGTGAACTCCTCGACCGCGACGATCTACCGCCACGCCATGGACCGCCCCCAGACGGAGTCCACGGGGGAGCTGGGCACGGGGTTCTCGGTGGACGTGGCGCGGGCCTGGGAGACCGAGCTGACGCGGGTCCCGTTGCCGGCCACGCGCCGGGTGGCGCTGCGCTCGGCGATCGTGCTGGGTGACGGCGGGGTGCTCGCCGTGCTCCGCACGCTCGCCCGGCGCGGTCTGGGCGGGGCGAACTGGGGCGGCACCTGGCCGGTGACGCCCGCCCGGGTCGAGGCCGGCACCGCGCACGTGCCGGGCTCCCGGCGCGGCGCGCAGCGCTTCAGCTGGGTGCACCTCGATGACGTCGCCCGGATCCTCGATCACCTCGAAGGCGCCGAGGACCTGTCCGGGCCCGTCAACGCCGCGGCCCCCGGTCCCCGCACCAATGCCGAGCTCATGCGGCTCGTGCGCCGGGTGACCGGGGCACGCATCGGGCCCCCGATGCCCCGCTGGGTCTCGGAGCTGGGGGCGATGATGCTCCGCACGGAGACCGAGCTGATCCTCAAGAGCCGATGGGTGCTCCCGGAGAAGCTCACCGCGAGCGGCTTCGTGTTCGAGCACCCGGAGCTCGAGGGAGCCCTGCGCGCGAGCCTGCCGCGCTGACGGGGCGGGGATCTCAGGCGTCCGCCGGGATCCTCCCGCTCATGTCGTGGGCGGCCTTGCGGTGCTCGCGGATCGCCGCGAACAGTCCCAGAAGCAGGGCCAGCACCAGCCAGCCCAGCAGCCAGGCGATGTCGTTCGCGGGATCCACCCAGCCGCCGCCGATCGTCCCGCGGAAGGCGTCGATCGAGTGGGTCATCGGCAGGAACGGATGGATGACCTGGAAGAACCCGGGGATGGTCTGCACCGGATAGGTGCCTCCCGCGCCGGAGACCTGCAGGGCCACCAGCACCAGCGCCACGAACTTGCCCACGGGCCCGAACATCGCCCCGAACCCGTGGTTCAGCGCCACGAACACGAAGCTGGTCAGGGCCGCCATCGCGATGAACTGGGCCGTGTGCACGGCGGTCACGTCGATCCAGAAGTGCATGATGAGCAGCGCGATCGCCGTCTGCACGAGCCCGAGCAGCTGGGCCGGCAGCAGCCCGCCGGCCAGCAGCGCGAAGGGTCCGGTGCCGCGCCGGATCGCCGCCTGGGACAGCGGCGGCATCATGAGGAAGATCGCCATGCCGCCCACCCACAGGCCGATCGACAGGAACAGCGGCGCGAGGCCCTTGCCGAAGCGGCCCAGATCGTGGTCCCGCACGAAGTCGAGGCCCACCGGGTTCGAGGCCGTGCTCGCGAGGTGGTCGCGCTGGGCGTCGTCGTACGAGGGCACCTTCTGGCTGCCATCCTCGAGGCCCTCGGCCAGCTGGGTCGAGCCGTCCTGCAGCTGGGCCGCGCCGTCGTCGAGCTGGACGCTGCCGTCGTGGAGCTGCTGGGCACCGGAGTGCAGCTGCGTGGCACCGGAGTTCAGCTGCTCGGCGCCGCTCTCGGCGGAGTTCGCGCCGTCGGCGAGCTCGTCGGCGCCCTGGCTGACCTGCTGGGCCCCGGAGGCGACCGAGTCGGAGCCGCTCGCCGCCTGGGAGACGCCGCCGGTGTACTGCCGCACACCCTGGTCGAGGGTCCCGGCGCCCGAGGCGATCTGCCCGTTGGCGGTCGCGAGGTCCTGGGCGCCGGAGTCGACCTGCTGGGCGCCGGAGTTCAGGGTGTGGACGGCCGATGCCGCCTGCTGGGCCTCGTCGAACACGGTGGGCAGGGCCTGGACGGCGGTCGATGCCTGGCCGTGCAGGGCGTCGATGCGCTTCTGGACGGCCTCCTTCTGCGTGGCCGGGTCCTGGGCCGCCCCCTGGGCCTTCGAGATGCCGTCCGCGACGGACCGGGTCTGGTCCGCGAAGGTGCGGGTGGGCGTCTTGAGGTCGGTGACCGTCTTGGCGATCGCGACGGTGGTGTCCTTGAGGCCGGGCTGCCCGGCCGCGTGGTCGCCGTTGAGGAGCGTGGAGACGCCGTCGGCGTCGGTCTTCATCTGCGAGGAGCCGTCCGCGACGGTCTGGGCCTGCTGGGAGGCCGGAGCGAGGTTGTCGTCGACGGTCTTGGTGTCCGAGGCGACGGTTTCCGCCTGGTGCCGGAGGGACGGGGAGTTCCCGGAGGTCTCCTGGAGCTTGGCGCAGAAGTCCGCGTCGGCGCCGGATTCGACGCATGAGTCGGACAGGTCGTCCACCGCCGAGGTGTACCCCTGGACGGAGTCGGCCGGGGCGGACGCGTCGCGCTCCGTGCCGGGGCCGCGCAGGGCCTCCGCATCGGTGGCGGCGTCGTGGGCAGAGGTGGTCGTGTCGTCGACCGTCGTCTTCAGCGTCCCGGCGTCCGACGCGACCGTGTCCGCGCTCGTGGCCACGTCCTTGGCCTGATCGGCGCCGGTGGAGGTGCGGTCGGCGAGGTCGGTGGCCTGCGTGGAGGCGGTGTCCACGGAGTTCGCCACGGTATCGGCGTCGTCCGCGAGGGTGTTGGCGGTCTGCGCGGGGTCGGTGAGGGCGTTGTTGACCCGGGTGGCGACGTCCGCGAGCGTGTCGACGTCGGTCTGCAGGTCCTTCGAGGCCTGGTCGACGCTGCCCTGGGTGATCCCGAGCTGCTGCACACGGGCCTGGGCGGCACTCACCCGGTCGTCGAGCTGCTGGGTGCCCGCGGCGAGCTGCTGGGTCCCGTCGGCCAGGGTCCGCGACCCCTGTGCGGCCTGGGCGGAGCCGTCCGCGAGCTGGTCGCTGCCGGCGCGCAGCGTGGATCCGTTGGCGTCCAGGGTGTGCAGACCGGAGCTCAGCGAGTTCGCGCCGGTGGCCAGGGTGCGCCCGCCGATCGCGAGGGTGTCGGCCCCGGTGGAGAGCTGACGCAGGCCGATCACGAGGTCGTAGGAGCCGGACTCGAGCTGCCCCGCGCCGTCGGCGAGCTGGGCGGTGCCGGTCACAGCCTGGGAGGTGCCGTCGTGCAGCTTTGTGGCCCCGTCCTCCAGCTTCGCGGCGCCATCGGCGGCATCGACCAGCTGGTCGTGCACCGTGGTGAAGCCGATGTAGACGTTGTCGAGGTACTGGTCCAGGACGTTGGCGGAGAGGGATTCCTTCAGGGCCGTCCCGACGGACTTGGTGAAGTTGCCGCTGACGTAGTTGACCGTGTCGTTGGTGCGGATCGTGAGCAGGCCGGGCGTGGCGGCCAGCGGGTCGGTGCCGCCGAGGGAGGAGACGTCGGCCGAGAACGTGCGGGGCACCTCGACGACCGCGCCGTAGGTGCCGTCGGCCAGGCCCTTGTCGGCGGTGGCCTGGTCGGTCTCGACGAAGCGGTAGACCGTGCTCTTGTCGATCTTCAGGAGGCTCGCGGTGAAGTCGCGCCCCACCTGGAACTGGTGGGTGGTGCCGTCGACCGAGGTCACGGTCGCGCCCTCGTCGGCGTCGACGACCGCGGCGGTGACCTCGTCGAGGTGCCCGCTGGGGTCGTTGAAGGACCAGGTCATGTTGCCCGCGTAGACGATCGGCACGAGCGCGAGGCCCGTGCAGAACAGCAGCGCGATGCGCTGCTTCCACTCCCCGGGGATCACCCCGGAGGCGGCGCTCCCGACGGAGCGCAGGCCGCGGCCGGTCGCGCCGACGGCGGAGGAGAGGGCGTGGCCGATACCGGTCAGGAGGGACGTCAGGGCACGGAGCAGCCGAAAGGGGAATGCCATGCGGCAAAGATACGCCCATGTATTCGATGCGCTAGTGCATCGAGTTGTGGTGTGGCGGACCTGACGCCCGCCCCGCCCGCCCCGCACGCTCCACCCGTGGCGGGCGGGCCCGGCGTCGTCCGGATCAGGTCAGCAGCACGTGCAACCAGGGCTGGCGGCCCGTGGCCAGGGCGTGCACCGCCTCGAGGATCGCGGCGACCGCCGCCACGGAGAGCAGGGCGACGAGGGTGCGCACGATCGCTGTGCGCCACCGGGTCAGCGCCGACTGGTACGCGGCGACCGCCCGCTCGCGCAGGGGCGTCAGCGCGAGGATCAGCAGCACGAACAGGGGGCCCTGGTAGAGGAGGTTCCATGCCACGAGGAGCGCGATCCGCTCCGGGAGCGACCCGACTTGGGAGGCCAGGCCCACCGAGAGCACGAACGGGGGATCGGCGAGGGAGGTGATCGCCAGCAGGGCTCCGGCGATCGCCATCGCCCGCACCGAGACGCCCCGGGCCTTCGGGACGCTGGGGGGTTTGCGGGCCGAGAGGCCCTGCTGGACCGCGACGGCCGCCAGTGCGACCCCCACGAGCAGCTGGGCGATCGACCAGAACCCCGGTCGGGACAGCAGCGGTCCCAGCAGGTGCTCCGCGAACAGCAGCACGGGATGCAGCACGAGGATCTCGACGACGATCAGCGCGAGGTAGGCGCCGGTCAGGCTCAGGAGCGCCCGGGTGCGGGCTCCGTGGGCCAGGGCGCCGGCGGCGATGAGGCCGCCGAAGGGGTCGATGCCGACCACGGCGAGCCCGAGGAAGGTGAGGATCTCGGTGGGTGCCATGCGGACAGTGAACACCGTGGTGCACGGAACGACCTGCTCGGGCTGCCGCGCTCGAAAGTTCGGGTACCCTAAAACCCATGGTCCCCGAAGCTTCCTCCGCACGGGCCGACGCCTCGACCGCCCCTGCCGCTCCCTCCGGAACGGCGTCGCCCGATGCTGCGCCACCCGTCCCGCCCGCGGGCGCCCCCGCCCGCCGCCAGCGCACGGGTTGGCGCCTGCTGGGCCCCGCCTTCGTCGCCGCCGTCGCCTACGTCGACCCCGGCAACGTCGCCGCGAACCTCACCGCCGGCGCCCAGTACGGCTATCTGCTGCTGTGGGTGCTGGTGCTGTCCAATGCGATGGCCGTGCTGGTCCAGTACCTCTCGGCGAAGCTCGGCGTGGTCACCGGGACCAGCCTGGCCGAGCAGGTCGGTGCGGGCGGCGGACGCCTGCGCCGCCTCCTGTACTGGGCGCAGGCGGAGCTGGTGGTCGCCGCGACCGACGTCGCCGAGGTCATCGGCGGTGCCCTCGCGCTCCAGATCCTCTTCGACCTGCCGCTCGTGCTCGGCGGCCTCATCGTCGGCGCCGTCTCGATGTTCCTGCTGGCCCTGCGCGGGCGCGACGGACGCCGCCGCTTCGAGGTCGTGATCCTCGGGATGCTGCTGATCATCGCCGTGGGCTTCGCCGCGGGGCTGCTCGTGCACCCGCCGGATCCCGGGCAGATGCTCGGCGGGCTGGTGCCGCGCTTCGAGGGCGCCCCCACCGTGCTGCTGGCGGCCTCCATGCTGGGCGCGACCGTCATGCCCCACGCGATCTACCTGCACTCCGGGCTGGTCCGCGACACGCACGGCGGGGGCGGCACCCCCGAGCGGATCCGGTTGCTGCTGCGTGCCACCCGCTGGGACGTCGCGCTGTCCCTGCTGCTGGCCGGCAGCATCAACATCGCGATGCTCGTCCTCGCGGCGCAGTCGCTGCGCGGCGTGCCGGGCACGGACACGATCCCCGGCGCCCAGGCCGCGATCGCCGCCGCGAACGGCCCCGTGATCGCCACCCTGTTCGGCATCGGCCTGCTGGCCTCGGGACTCGCCTCGACCTCGGTGGGCGCGCACGCCGGCGCCGCCGTCATGGCCGATCTCCTGCACCGTCGCGTCCCGCTGCTGGTGCGCCGCCTCGTGACACTCGCCCCGGCGATCGTGATCCTCGCCCTCGGGGTCGACGCGACCTGGGCGCTCGTGGCCAGCCAGGTGGTCCTCAGCCTCGGCATTCCCTTCGCCTTCATCCCGCTCGTGGTCATCACGGGCAGGCGCCGCCTGCTGGGGGCGTTCACCAACCTGCCGCTCACCCGGATCCTCGCCTGGACGGCCGCGGGGCTGATCGTGGCGCTGAACATCGCCCTGGTGGTGCTCACGGTGTCGGGAGCATGAGAGGGTCACAGGCGTGAGCGACGAGGCGGCGACCGTGGACCCCGACGTCCTCACCCCCGTGGCCCAGGACTACCTCAAGGTGATCTGGTCCGGCACCGAGTGGGGCGGCCCGCCGCTGGGGACGGGCGAGCTCGCGACGCGGTTCGGCACCAGCCCCGCCACCGTCACCGAGACGGTCCGGCGCCTGGCCGGACAGGGCCTCGTGGAGTACGTCCCCTATCGGCCCGTGCGGCTCACCGCGACGGGCGCCGCGTGCGCCATCGCGATGGTCCGGCGTCACCGGATCCTCGAGACCTACCTCGTCGAGGAGCTCGGATACGGATGGGACGAGGTCCACGAGGAGGCCGAGCGCCTCGAACACGCCGCCACCCCCCGGCTCATCGACCGCATCGACGCCCGCCTGGGGCATCCGCGCACGGACCCCCACGGCGACCCGATCCCGTGCGCCGACGGCACGACGACCCTGCCCCCGGATACCGGCCTCCTCGCCGACGTGCGGCAACCGGGCCCGTGGGAGGTCCTGCGGATCTCCGACGCCGATCCGGCCCTGCTGGACGACGCCACGGAGCTGCGCCTGGTCCCGGGGCACGTGGTCGAGGTCGCCCTCGACGGCGTGGATGCGGGCGGAACGCCTCCCGACGCGCCCGACGCGTCCCCCGCCGTCATCGCCCCGGACGGGACGCGCACCGTCGTGCCGCCGGAGCTGGCGGCGGCCGTCCGTGGACGCGGCGTCGCCTCCCGGGCGGCCCCGGACCCCCGAGCATCCCTGGAGCTCCGAGCACCCCGGGAACCCTGAGCACTGATCCGTTCGCATCGTCCGATGCGCCACGTGGGACCCCCGTACGCCCGCCGTGCCGCGGCACGGCGGCTACGCTGGGCGGCGACCCGGGCCCGGCGCGCCCCGGGGGCCGAGCTCCCGTCGCGTGCACCACGGACCCGAACGACCACCCCCCAGTCGATGTGTGAGGCGCTGTCTTGGGCGAACTGTCCCTTCCCTTCGAGATCATCTCCCTGTGCGTGCTGGTCGCGATCCTCGTCGCCGACCTCGTGCTCGTGAGCCGACGACCCCACGTGCCCTCCGCCAAGGAGTGCGCGCTGTGGATCGGGTTCTACGTGACGCTCGCCCTCGTCTTCGCGGGGGTGATCTGGGGGATCGGCGGCCCGCAGCCCGCCGTGGAGTTCGTCGCCGGCTGGCTGACCGAGTACTCGCTCTCGGTGGACAACCTCTTCGTGTTCATCCTGATCATGAGCAGGTTCGCGGTACCGCGGAAGTATCAGCAGGAAGTGCTGATGGTGGGCATCATCATCGCGCTGATCGCCCGCGCCGCCTTCATCATGGTCGGCGCCGTCGCCATCGAGCACCTCTCGTGGATCTTCTACCTCTTCGGCGTGTTCCTCCTCTACACGGCCTTCAAGCAGGTCAAGGGCGAGGACGACGACGACTCCGAGAACGGCCTGCAGCGTGCCCTGCGCCGGGTCATCCCCGTCACCGAGGAGTACGACGGCAACAAGCTGCGCACCCGCATCGACGGCAAGCGGATGTTCACGCCGATGCTGCTGGTGTTCGTGACCATCGGCCTGACCGACGTCATGTTCGCGATCGACTCGATCCCCGCGATCTTCGGGATCACCCAGAGCCCGTTCATCGTGTTCACGGCGAACCTCTTCGCGCTGATGGGTCTTCGCCAGCTGTACTTCCTGCTCGGCGGGCTCATGGATCGCCTCGTCTACCTGCACTTCGGGATCGCGGCGATCCTCGCGTTCATCGGCGTCAAGCTCATCTTCCACGCGATGCACGAGTCGCCGCTGTGGCCCGCGGACTCGGCCTTCGGGCACTTCGTGCACGACTACGTGCCCGAGATCGGGACGATCGCCTCGCTGTGCGTGATCATCGGCGCGATGGCCATCGCGACCATCGCCTCGCTGCTGTCCGGCAAGCGCCCGGCACCGGCGCAGGACGGGAACGGCGGCCGGGTCGGCACCCCGCACGCGCACGACGGCTCCGAGGACGGCGGCGCCGCCGCGTCCCCGGTCGCCGGAGCCGAGCGCACCGTCGGTGGCGACAGCGATGCCTCCGGCGGCGATCACGACCCGTACGGGCCCACCCGCTCCTGAGCGGTCCGCGCTGCGGGGTCGTCGCCGCAGGTCAGCTCGGAAGGTCGACGACCCAGGGCTCGCGCGGCGTCCGCGCCGGGTCCCAGCGTTCGAGCACGTCCCGGGCGGTGCGGCACCCCGGGATTCCCAGGGAGTCGCCGATCCTCCCGACGACGTCCTCCGCCGTCTCCCCGCGTGCGATCCGGTCGCGGAGTGTCACCGCGCCATCGCGCTTGGCCAGCCGCGCGCCCGTCGGGGACACGGCCAGCGGCACGTGGGCGAAGCCGACCATCGGCGCTCCCAGCAGGTGCCCCAGATAGGCCTGGCGGGGCGCGGAGCTCAGCAGGTCGTCGGCCCGCACCACCTGGTCGACGCCCGCGGCGGCATCGTCCACGACCACCGCGAGGTTGTACGCGACCACGCCGTCGCCTCGCCGCAGCACGAGGTCGTCGACCGTTCCCGTGACCTCGCCCGCGAACAGGTCCTCGACCTGCCACGTCGCGACCTCGGCCCGGAGCCTCAGCGCGGGCTCGCGGTGCAGGGCGTGCATGCGCTCACGACCCGCCTCCCGCTGGGCGGCGGTCAGGTCCCGGCAGGTGCCCGGATAGGCGCCGGGCGGGGCGTGGGGTGCCGACGGCGCCTCGAGGATCTCCCGGCGGGTGCAGAAGCACTCGTAGACCAGGCCCCGTGCGGTGAGCGCCGCGATCGCCGCCTCGTGGGCGGCGCCGCGCGTGGACTGCAGCACGACGGGGCCGTCCTCGTCGATCCCGAGCGCGGCGAGATCCTCGAGCTGGCGCTCGGCGGCACCGGCCCGCACACGGTCCAGGTCCTCGATCCGGAGGTGGAAGGCGCGCTCGGTGCGCCGGGCCAGGGCCCAGGCGAGGATCGCCGTGCGCAGGTTGCCCAGGTGCAGGTCGCCGCTGGGGGAGGGGGCGTAGCGTCCCGCGCCGGCGGGGTTCGGGGTGTCGGCGATCATCGGGAGTCCTCTCCGGGTGCGGGCTGCGTTCCCGAGGGGACCTCACGTCCGGTCGCCGTCGCGCGGGGGTGCGCCTGCGCGGCATCTCCGGTCCCCGGCGCGCGGGGGTGCGCCTGCTCGGCATCGAGGCCCGGCGACCGTGTGCCGAGGTGCCGGGTGAGCAGGGCGAGGTGCGGATGCGCCCGCGGCCGCCGGGGTGCGGGGACGAAGCCGAGGGCCCGTGCCAGGCGCAGCGAGGGCGTGTTGCCCGGATCGGTGACGACGACGGCCTCCCGGCCCGCGAGATGCAGGTCCGCCTCCGCCAGGAGCGCGGCGAGCGCCTCGCGGGCGATGCCGCGCCCCCACGCCTCGGGGTGCAGGCGGTAGTAGACGGAGACGACCTCGTGCCCGTCGAGGTCCAGCGTGGTGAGCCCGCAGACGCCGAGCAGCAGCGGTGACGGAGGCAGTGGTCCCGGTCCCGCCGCCGACGCGGGAGCGGTGCCGCCCGGTTCCCCGGCCCGAGCGCGGATCCCCGCGTACCCGAACCCCTGCCGCGCCCGGGCGGCCGTCCAGCTCTCCAGGACCGCCACCATCGCGGCCCGCGAGGTCACCGGCTCCGTGGAGTCCAGCGCGAAGGTGCGGGGGTCCGCGTGCAGGGCGTGCAGGGCGTCGAGGTCGGAGGAGTCGAGGACGCTCAGCTCGAGCCGTGCGGTCCGCAGCGGTCGCCCGGGACCCGGGAGCGGCGCGGCGGACATGCGCCCCAGTCTAGGAACTCCCCAGGACGCAGAACGGCCGCCCGACCCCGAGGGGTCGGACGGCCGTCGCCGACTGTGCCGATCAGGTCAGCTGTCGCTGCGGTGGTTGCCGCGCTTGGGGTCGGCGGGGTTCTCGTCGGGGTTCAGCACCGGGTCGATGACCTTGCCGGTCTCGGCCTCACCCTCGGCGCGGTGCGTGCCCGCGGCGTCGGCGCCCTCGGCGTGGTCGACCTTGACGTCGTGCGGCGTCGTGTCGGAGGTGCGATCCGGCGTCTTGGCGCCGAGGGACTGCGCGACGTCGCCGGCCTCGGCGCCGCCCACGGAGTCGGAGACCTCGGTGGAGTCGGTGTCGGTGGCACCCGCGGAGGGGTAGTGGGCGCGGGCGAAGTCCGCGGGCGGGGCCCACGGGTCCTCGACGGGGCGCGAGCGCTTCCACACGACATACCCGGCGGCGGCACCGGCGCTGGCCAGGGCGATGAGGAGCAGCACCTTGCCGGCGCGCCCCTTCTTCTTGACGGGCTTGGTGTACGCGGCCTTGATGTCGGCCTGGCCCTTGTCGAGCTCCTTGCGGGCGGCGTCGACGGCGGCGTCGACGGCGGCGGTGACGGCGGTGGCCACGACGGCGTTGGTGGCGCCGGCGGTGCGACGGGCGCGGGGGAGGTAGTCGTCCTGGATCTCGTGGCGCAGCTTCTCGGCGCGGGGGCCGAGCTTGTCGGCGAGGTCGGAGAGCTTCTCACCCTGGGTGTGGACGGCGTCCTGCACCTGCGGGAGGTACTGGTCGACGAGGTCCGAGGCCTTCGCCTTGGCCTCCTTGGCGCCCTCGGTCACGGCGGGCACGACGGTGTCGGAGAACTTGGAGATGCCGTCCTGCGCCGCGCTCTGCGCGGAGCCGCTGAGCTTCTCGACGCGCGAGGTCGCCGTGCGGGCCGCCTTCTTCGCGGCGCGCTTGTTCTTCCTGCTGAACCCCATGGGGAACCCCTTTCGGTCGAGGTCGCCGGGTCGCGGCGATGTGTTCGGAGCGGGACACACTCCAGCGAGGCGCCCCGTACCGGACCACCATAGCGTGACGCGCCCCACGCCGTCCCAGGCGATGTGCAGGGACCGCGGGGCCCGGTCGTGGGAGGATGCCGACATGTTCGCAACTCTGCACACCAATGCCGGTGACATCCGCCTGGAGCTGTTCCCCGAGCACGCTCCCAAGACCGTCGAGAACTTCGTGGGCCTGGCCAAGGGCACCAAGGAGTTCACGGACCCCGAGACCGGGAAGCCCGTGACCCGTCCCTTCTACGACGGTGTCGTCTTCCACCGCGTGATCGGCGGCTTCATGCTCCAGGGCGGCGATCCCCTGGGCACCGGGACCGGCGGTCCCGGCTACACCTTCGACGACGAGATCTCCGAGAAGAACTTCAACGAGCCCTACGTGCTGGCCATGGCCAACGCGGGCAAGCGCCCCAACGCGATCACCGGGCGCCCCTCGGGCACCAACGGTTCACAGTTCTTCATCACCGTGGGCCCCACCCCGCACCTGCAGGGCAAGCACACCGTGTTCGGCGAGGTCGCCGACGACGCCTCCAAGGCCGTCGTCGACAAGATCGGCGCCACGCCCACCGACCTGCGCGACCGTCCCCTCGAGGACGTCGTCATCGAGTCGGTCACCATCGAGGACTGACACCTCCCGCACGTCCCGACGGGGGCACCCACCGCACGGTGGGTGCCCTCGTCCGCGTCGGCGCCCGGCATCGGCCCGCCACCAGGCGCATCGTGTAGGAATGACGCATGACCCGCCCGACCTACGGCTACGGAGCCGACGACCCCCGCCCCGAGGATCCCCGGGACCCGACCACGGGCCAGGACTCCTCGCTGCCGAGCTTCGGCGGCGAGCAGGGGGGACGACGGACGCCCGGGACCCGTCCCAGCTTCGGCCTCCCGGCCGGATCGACCGGGGACACCGGGGCGGATCGCGACGATGCCGGCGCCGGCTCCGTACCCGGCGAGGAGGACGGCCGATGGGGGTCCGGAGTCGCCTCGAGTGCCGATCCGTACGGCGACGGCGGGTCCGGCCTCGGCCGAGGCGCCGAGGGGTCCGGCCAGCCGCGCACCGGCTACGGCCACGTCCCGGACGCCGCGGACGGCTACGGCCAGGTCCCCGCCCACCCCGGGCACGAGGCCCCGCGCTCCGAGGAGCCGCCCGTGTGCCCGCGGCACCCGGACCGTGTCAGCTACGTGCGCTGCCAGCGCTGCCATCGGCCGGCGTGCCCGGAGTGCCAGCGCCCGGCGGCCGTCGGGATCCTGTGCGTCGACTGCGCCCGCGAGCTCGAGGGCGCCCGTCGGCAGAGCGCCCCCCGCACCCTCATGGGCGGCATCACCGCCGAGGGCCGTCCCATCGTGACGATCGCGCTCATCGCGATCTGCGCCGTGCTGTACCTCGGGCAGACGGTGGCCCCGCAGGTGGTCGAGCAGCTCCTCATCTTCGCCCCGTTCCGGGCGCTTGCCATGCCGTGGACCTTCCTCACGGCGGGCTTCCTGCACGGCTCGATCCTGCACATCCTGCTGAACATGTACGCGCTGTGGACGGTGGGCCCCTATCTCGAACGCTCCATGGGTCGTGCGCGCTTCCTGGCGGTGTACCTGATCTCGATCCTGGGCGGCAACGTGGCCGTGCTGCTGCTGACCGATCCGCTGTCCCAGGCGTGGCTCGGTGGCACACTCGGCGCCTCCGGCGGGATCTTCGGGCTGTTCGGCAGCCTGTTCGTCGTCAACCGCCGCATCGGGGCGCAGTCGACCCAGGTGCTCGTGCTGATCGGCCTGAACCTCGTGATCACCTTCATGATCCCGTTCATCTCGTGGCAGGGGCACCTGGGGGGCCTGGTGCTGGGCACGGCCACGACCGCGGCGCTGTTCGCCCTGCGCCCCAAGGCCACCCCGGGCGCGGACCGCGTGGCGCTCGCCCGCCGGAGCGCGTCCGTGCACGCCCTCATCATCGCGGGAGCGTTCGTGCTCTGCCTCGTGCTCATCGCGATACGGGTCGCGACGCTCCCGGCCGGGGTGCCGCTGCCGCTGCCGTTCTGATGCGCTGCGAGTCCGATCCGTCGTCGTCCTGAGCCGGTGCCGGCCTGATCCGTCGCGGCGCTGTTCTGCTGCCGGTCAGATCCGTCGCCGCCCTGAGTCGTCGCCGACCTGATCGGAAGCTGTTCTGAGCCGCGGACGTCCGGCATGTTCGGCGCGCGGGGCCCCTGGCGTCCCCGGTCGTAGGGCGAGTTACAGCCATGTGATTATCCCCAGCTGTGGGTAACGGTGGGGATAACCATCGGGCCGATGGGGACGCCCGGGCCCGAGCTGTGGAAAACCCCGCCCTCGATGGGGACCCACGCCAGCGTGACGGGGCCGACGGCGCCGCTGGGGCAGTGCCGGCGGCGCGGAGCGCTCCGTCCCGGGGCTCGACGTGACCTGCGCCCGCGGCCCGGCCCACGCCCCGTCCCGACTCGGGACGTGATACCGCGTCATAATGCCCACCTGCGATTTCACCGTCGGACACGAGAGCCGTGAGCGCGCAAGGCGAGATGTGCGGGAGCGTCGGCGTGTCGTCCCCATCGGCGTGGTGCGCGCGGACGGGCCGACGCCCGCACCTGCGGAATCACATGTCTGTCATTCGTCCCCAGTGGTGGAAAACCTTGTGGAACACCAGTGTGAGGGAGTCGCGTCGAGCCCCGTGAGCGACCCGGGATCGGCACCCGGAGCGTTGCGGATGCACACGGCACGGGTGGGTCGGACGCCACCGGGATCCACGACGCAGGCCCCTCGTGCGCGGCATCGACGCCCACGACGCAGGCCTCGCTCGGACACCACCGACGCTCGCGGCGTCGGCCTCGCGTGGGCACCACCGATGCCCACGGCGCAGGCCCGTCTCCGGCGCCGTGCCACACTGCGGGCGTGACCCCCAGACCCACCCCCGCCGACCTCGCCGCGGCGCGCGACCGGACCGTCGAGGACCTGCTCCCCGATCCGCTGCGGCTGCTGGTCGTGGGCATCAACCCCGGCCTGTGGACCGGTGCCACCGGCGCCCACTTCGCCCACCCCGGCAACCGCTTCTACCCGGCGCTGGCCGCCGCGGGCATCACGCCCACCCGTATCGATCCCTCGGCCGGCTACGCGCCCGGGGACCTCGAGACCCTGCGCCGGATCGGCCTGGGGATCACGAACCTCGCGCGGCGCACGACTGCCCGCGCCGATGAGCTGAGCCGCGAGGAGCTGCGCGAGGGCGCCGGTCGCCTCGTGGGCACCGTGCTGGAGCACCGCCCCGCGGCGGTCGCGGTCGCCGGGGTCACCGCCTACCGGACGGCCTTCTCGGCCCGCGCCGCCCGCACCGGCAGGCAGGACGCCTGGCCCGAGGTCGCACGGGGGATCGCCGGCGACCTGGGGGAGCGCGAACGGGCGGCCCTCGAGGCGACCCCGCTGTTCGTCGTGCCCAATCCGAGCGGCCTCAACGCCCACGAGACGGTGGATTCCCTCGCCGTCGCGTATCGTGCAGCGGCCGATGCCGCCGGGATGCGACACTTCTGACCTGGATGTATATGCAGAACCAGCCAAGCGGCAACGTGACCGATATTGGACGTGTGTGACACTGCGTCATCTACTGGGTCCTCATCGCGGCTCGGACGAGCCGGGGAGGAGGAGCAGTGACGCAGGAGTCCTCGACGTACGTCGTGATCGGTGCGGGCCTCGCGGGCGCCGCGACGGCCTGGCGCCTCGCAGCCGAGGGGCACGAGGTCACCGTCCTCGAGCGCGCCGACCCCGCCAATCCCGACGGCAGCTCCCACGGCTCCGCCCGGATCTTCCGCTACGCCTATCCCGACCGCCTCTACGCCGAGCTGGTCGTCCGGGCCCGCCCGCTCTGGGAGCAGATCGAGCGCGAGACCGGGACCGCCCTGCTCAGCACCACCGGGGCCCTCGACACCGGTGCCCAGCGCGGGACCCGTCTGCTGGCCGACGTGCTCACGGCGGTCGGGGTCGAGCACGAGCTGCTGAGCGCACGCGAGGCCGCCGCCCGCTTCCCGATGATGACCTTCGACTCCGAGGCGCTGTGGCACCCCCAGGCGGGCGTGCTCGACGCCGAGAACGGCGTCCGCGCGATGCTCGACCTGGCCCGCCGCCACGGCGCCCGCCTCGAGACCGACTGGGAGCTGGCCGATGCCTCCCGCACGGCCGCGGGCTTCACCCTCACCTCGACCACCGGGGCCCGCGTCGATGCGGGCCACCTCATCGTGTGCGCCGGAGGCTGGCTGCCCGACCTCGTCGACGTGCTGCCGCTGTCGGCCCGGGCTCGCGTGTCCATGCCCGAGCTCACGGTGCGCCAGGAGCAGGTCTTCCACTTCCCGTACCGGCCCGACGTCGCCCCCGCCGAGGCGTGGCCGACCTTCATCCACAAGTCCCCGGCGATTCAGGCCTACGGTCTGCCCGGCGGGCGCGACGCGGGCTTCGCCGGGCAGAAGGTCGCCGAGTTCAACGGCGGGCACCGCATCGCCTCGGCCCGTGCCCAGGACCATCGGATCGATCCGCGCAGCCGTGAGCGCGTGGCCTCGTTCGTACGCGCGACCCTCCCCGGGGTCGAGCCCGAGCCCTACGCCGAGACGACGTGCCTGTTCACGAGCACCCCCACCGAGGACTTCATCCTCGACACCCAGGACGCGGTCACCGTCGTCTCCCCGTGCTCGGGGCACGGCGCCAAGGTCGCGCCGGTGATCGGCGGGCTCGCCGCGGGACTGGCCACCGGCACCGGCACCGTCCCCGACGCCTTCCGCGTCTTCCCCGCCGTCCTCCGTGGCGCCTTCTGCTGAGCGGACGGCGGAGCGCCCATGACCCCCACCCCCGGATCTGCCGCGGACGGTGCCGACCTGACGTCGCGGCCCATCGACCTGCGATCGGGGCCCCGGTCATGAGCGGACCGGTCGACGTCGTCGTCATCGGCCTCGGGGCCGCCGGAGCCTTCGCGGCCCGTGAGCTCGCCGCGCGCGGCCTGCGCGTCGTGGGACTCGAACGCCACGCCCTGCTGCACGATCGCGGGGCGTACGCGGGGGAGTCGCGGCTGTTCCGCGCCGCCTACCACGAGGGCACGGAGTACCTGCCGATGCTGCTGGACTCCCGGAGGCTCTGGCTCGCGGCGCAGACCGCGGGTCGGCGCGAGCTGTTCGCGGAGACCGGCGCGCTGTCGATCGGAGCCCCCGACGCCCCTTCCATGTGCAACGTCCTGGACTCCCTCGAGGTGGCCGAGGTGCCCCACCTGACGCTCGATCCCGGGCAGCTGAGGATCCGGTACCCCCAGCACGGGGACATCACCGACGAGATCGGCGTGCTCGACCGGCTCGGCGGGACGCTGCGCCCCGAGTCCGCGGTCGCCGAGATCCAACGCCAGGCCCGGATCGCCGGCGCCGAGCTGCGACCCGACCATGAGGTCCTCGCGCTCGACGAGAGCGAACGCGACGTCGCGGTCCACACCTCCGCGGGCGTCCTGCGGGCCTCCCGGGTGATCGTCACCGCCGGCGTCCGGACGGCGGGTCTCGTCCCGACGCTCGCGTCCGTGCTGCGGATCGTCCCGCTCGCGCTGACCTGGTTCGCCCCCGCCGATCCCGCGGACTTCGCCCCGGAGGTGTTCCCCGCCTTCATCCGCGACCGCGGCACCGAGCACGTGTTCGGGGTGCCCTCCCTCGACGGCGCCCTGGTCAAGGCGGGGTGGGCGGCGTCCGACGACCCGATCCCCACCCCGGAGGACCTGCCCGCGCGGCTGGATGTCCGGCGCCTCGCCGAGGT
Organism: Brachybacterium sp. AOP25-B2-12; assembly: GCF_052378625.1. NCBI lineage: Bacteria > Bacillati > Actinomycetota > Actinomycetes > Micrococcales > Dermabacteraceae > Brachybacterium > Brachybacterium sp. AOP25-B2-12. The sequence continues at coordinate 80,228 of NZ_JBQSXW010000013.1, forward strand.
CGCCGCGAGCGTCGTCGCGTTCCTGCCCGCCCTCGCGGCCGGGATCGCCCGGCAGTCCCTGCACATGGACGTCTACACCCCCGACAAGCGGCCCCTGCTGGGCACGGTCTCGCCACGCACCGTCGTGGCCACCGGCTTCTCCGGGCACGGCTTCAAGCTCTCGCCCGCCCTCGGGGTCGCCGCCGCCGCGCTCGCCGCCGACGAGGAGCCCCCGTACGACCTCGCGCCGTTCGCCCCGGGACGCTTCGGATGAGTCCGGACCTGAGCCTGCGCGAGCTGCGCTACTTCGTGACCGTCTACCAGGAGCGCAGCTTCTCGGCGGCCGCGCGCACCCTGTTCATGACGCAGCCGCCGCTCAGCCAGGCGATCGCCTCCCTCGAGCGCTCCCTCGGCGTGACCCTCTTCGAGCGCTCCACCCGCGCCCTGACCCCCACGCCCGCCGCCGACGCCCTGTGGCCCGAGGCCGTCGACCTCCTGCGCCGCGCCGCCGAGGCCCCCGCGCGCCTGCACAGCGCACGCGCCACGGACAGCGGACGCCCCACCGTGCGGATCGGCGCGATCAGCTCGACGTTCACCACGTTCCTCGCGCACTTCCTCCCGGCCCTGGACGCCGTGCACCCCTCGGTCACCGACATGGCCTCCTCCGATGCGATGGCCGCCCTCGCCGCGGGGAGGCTCGACCTCGCGCTGACCCGGGAATCGGCCGGTCACGGACCGGAGGAGCTGCGCCTGGTCGACGAGCGCTTCTTCGTGGCCGTCCCCCACGGCCACCGCCTCGCCGGACGCGCCGGCTGCACCGCCGGGGAGCTGCGCGACGAGCCCGTGATCGCCTTCGACCGATCGATGGCGCCCCTGGCCTTCGACGCGATCGCCGCCTGCTTCCGCCTGGCCGACGTCCCCCTGCGCCCCGCCACCCACATCCGGTCCGAGCAGGCCGCGATCGGCCTGGTCCGCGCCGGGCTCGGCATCTCCGTCGTCCCCGAGATGCTCACGCACTCGACCTGGGACGGCATCGACTTCCTGGAGCTGCGGGACAGCCCGGTGACCGCGCCGCTGTGGGCGAGCGTGGCCCCCGGTGACCCGTACGGCCTGCTGCCGATGGTCCGCAGGGCGTCGGCGACCACCCTGACCGCACTCGGGATCCCGGCGCCCGACGCCGTCGAGCCCCCCGCCCCGAGGGAGTGACGCATGGACTACACGCCATGGACCCTGCTCGTCGACATCGGCCTGATCGGCCTGCTCCTGGCCGTCGGCACCCTCTTGCGGGCCGTCGTCCGGCCCCTGCAGACCCTCATGATCCCCGCTTCCGTGCTCGCGGGGGTGCTGGGCCTGCTGCTGGGACCCCACGTGCTGGACGTGCTGCCGTTCTCGGACCAGCTGGGCACCTACTCCTCGGTGCTCATCGTCGTGGTGTTCACGTGCCTGGCCATGACCGACGACTTCGACCTCCGCAAGATCGGCCGCCCCATCGCCTCCTTCGCCGGGTACGGGGTGCTCATGTACGCCGTGCAGGTGGCCGTGGGCATGGCCCTGGTGCTGCTCGTGCTGCACCCCCTGCTGGGGACCCCCGAGGCCTTCGGGGCGCTGCTGTTCGCCGGCTGGGCGGGCGGCTTCGGCAGCGCCGCGGCGATGGGCCAGGTGTTCGGGGCCGCCGGGCAGAGCGAGATCCAGTCCCTGGCCTTCACCTCGGCGACCGCGGGTCTGCTCGTCGGCGTCGTCGGCGGGATCATCCAGGCCAGGATCGGGGCGATGCGGGGGCACGCGAAGGAGTTCGCGGGGCTGCGGACCATCCCGCGCGAGCTGCGCACCGGGGTGCTCCCGCACGACCAGCACCGGCCGGCCATCGGCACGCACACCTTCTCCGGCGCGAGCGTCGAGTCCCTCGGCTTCCAGACCGGGCTCGTCGCCGCGATCGCGGCCGGCGCCTACGGGATCAGCCAGGCGCTGGCCCTCCTCTGGCCCGGCATCGCCTTCCCCGTGTTCTCGCTCGGGTTCCTCCTGGGGCTGCTCGTGCGCGGCCTGTTCCGCTCCGCCCGGGCCACCCGGTTCGTGGACCCGGAGTCGCTGCGATCCGTCTCGGGGACCGCGACCGACCTGCTGGTGGTCTGCGGGATCGCCTCGATCGTGCCGACGCTGGTCAGCGGGTACCTGCTCGAGCTCGCGATCCTCTTCGCCGTGGGCCTGGTCGTGTGCCTGGTGCTGGGCCTGGTCGTCGCGCCGCGCAGCATGGAGGGCGCCTGGTTCGAGAAGCAGCTGTTCACGTGGGGCTGGGCCACCGGCGCGGTGTCCACGGGGATCGCCCTGCTGCGGATCGTGGACCCGCGGATGAAGTCGCGCACCCTCGAGGACTTCGCGATCGCGTACATCCCGGTGCTGCCCGTCGAGATCGCCGCCGTGACGTTCGTGCCCGCGCTCGTGCTCGCCGGGGCGGCGTGGGGAGCGGTCGGGATCTGGGGCGCGATCGCCGTCCTCGCGGCCGGGTTCCTCGTCGTGCTGGCGCGGATCCGCAGGGCCGGGGACGGCGGGACAGGTGCCGAGGGGTCCGGGGTGCGCGACGGGGTGTGAGGTCGTGTCGACGGCCGGGTCGTGCTGAGCGGTCAGTGCTCGGCGCCGCCGGTGGCCGCGAGGTCCGTCGTGACCTCGAGCGCCGCGGTGGCCATGGCCGCGATCGCCGTGCCGGCGCTCTCGGCGGTCAGCACCGCGGCCGAGGGGACATGCACGAACCCGCCCCGGGTGCCCCCGAGAGTGGGCGCCGCCGCGAGCGCGTCCATGAGCAGGTAGAACACGTCGTTGCAGACGTAGGTGCCCGCGGTCTGCGACACCTCGGCCGGGATGCCGAGAGCCCGTGCCGCCTCGACCATCGCCTTGATGGGCAGCGAGGAGAAGCGGCCCGCGGGGGCTCCCTCGACGCACGGCACGTCGATCGGGGAGGTGCCGGCGTTGTCGGGGATCCGCGCGTCGCGCACGTTGATCGCGACGCGCTCGACGCCGATCCGGGAACGCCCTCCCGCGAGGCCGCACGCCAGGACGAGCCGCGGGGGATCGGTCTCGATCGCGTCGACGAGCAGGCGGCCCGCGCGCTCGAACTCGACGGGCAGCAGCAGGGTGCGCGCCGTGATCCCGCGCTCGCCGAGGATCCGCGCGGCGGTCTTCGCGGCGTCCCAGGACTCGTTGGCCGCGGCGCCGCCGAAGGGTTCGAAGCCGGAGAGGAGGACGTCGGTGGCGGGGCCACCGGCGCTGGGGCCCTCGGTGGTGGGGGAGGCGGTCGTGGCCTTCCCCCATGTCGAAGGAGTGGCCGTCGGGTTCGGGATGTCCGGGGTCTCAGGCATCGGTCGGCGCCGCCGATCCGGTGCGGACCTGCCAGCGGCCGTCCCGCAGCACCCAGCCCCGTGTATACCGCAGCGTCCCGGCGATCGGGACCCCGTGGTCGGTGAGCTCGACGTCCACGACCGAGACCGACTGGGCGGTGCCGCCGCCCGCGCCCTCGACGACGTTGCGCTCGTGCTCCTGGACCTGCGAGAACGCGGTGGTGCCCGTGCGGTGGGCATCGAGGTCGGCACCCTTGGTCAGGACCGTGCCGTCCGGTGTGGTGAACACCAGGTCGTCGGCCAGGAGCAGGTCGAGCGCCTCGACGTCGCCCGCGAGCATCGCGGCGTGCACCGCGCCGAGGGCGTCGTCGACGGAGCGGCCGAGGGCATCACGCGGGGACATGGGGTCAGCGTAGTGATCGGGGCGGGCGCTGGGAATGCGTTCCCCGCACGATGCCGCACTAGGCTGACGCGATGGATCTCGAGGAGCTGTTCGCGCCGTTCACCCTGCGGATCGCGGCAGGCCCCCTGTCCCTGCGGGTGCTCCGTGACGAGGACTTCGGGGAGTACGCGGCGCTGCTGCGTCGGCCGGTCTTCGAGGACGAGGGTGCCGACCACGTCTTCCCCTGGTACGCCGTCGAGCCCGAGGAGCGCGTGCGCAATGCCGTGCAGTTCCAGTGGCGCCAGCGCGCCGGTGTCTCGCCGACCTCGTGGAGCCTGCCCCTGGGGGTGTTCGCCGACGGAGCGCTCGTGGGCACCCAGGACATCGCTGCCGAGGACTTCACGCTGCGCCGCACCGTGACCTCCGGGTCCTGGCTCACGCAGGCCGTCCACGGGCGCGGCTGGGGGCGCCTCATGCGCCAGGCCATGCTCGTGCTGGCCTTCGACCACCTCGGGGCGCTGCGCGCGGAGTCCGAGGCGGTGCTGGGCAACGAGAGGTCGCTCGGCGTCTCGCGGACCAGCGGCTACGTCCTCAACGGCACCCGCGTGCTGCTCGAGGACGAACGGATCAAGACCCTCCAGAAGGTGCTCGTGACCCCGGAGACCTTCCGACGACCCGAGGTGGAGGTCGAGGTCAGCGGGCTCACGCCCGCGCTGCGGGCGCTGCTCGGGGCCGATGGCTGATGACTGAGGGTGATGGGCTGGGGTCTGGGTCTGGGTCTGGGTCCGAGGATGCGGGGCCGGGGCCGGGGCGGGGTGTGGACGTGAGGGTCGATGCGCGGCGAGTCGGCGACGACGACCCGGGAGGTGGACATCGCATCGCGGCCGGCGACGACGACCTGGGCGATGAACGTGGCATCGGGGCCGGCGACGACGAACAGGGCGGTCGACGTGGCATCGACGCGAGCGAGGACGCCCCGGGCCGTCGACATGTCTCCGAGGCCCGAGAGCATCGGTCGATCCACGACGCCATCGTCATCGGCGCAGGCCAGGCGGGTCTCGCGGCCTCCGCGCACCTCGCCCGCCGCGGCATCGAGCACCTGGTCCTCGACGCCGACGACGCCCCGGGCGGTGCCTGGCGCCACCGCTGGGACGACCTCACCATGCGCGACGTCCACGGCGTGGCCGACCTCCCCGGCGAGCGCGCCCCCGCCCGCAGCGACGAGCGCGCCAATCAGGCCGTGCCCGCCTACTTCGCCGACTACGAGCGGCGCCGCGCCGTCCCCGTGCTGCGGCCCGTGCCGGTCGACCGCGTCGAGTCCGAGGGGGAGCTGCTGGTCGTGCGCTCGGGCGAGCGCGCCTGGCACACCCGCACGCTGGTCAACGCCACCGGGACCTGGAGCCACCCCTTCATCCCCACGGTGCCGGGTGCCGCGGATTTCCGCGGCGAGCAGTTCCACACGGCGACCTTCCCGGGCCTCGAGCACCTGCGGGGGCGGCGCGCGCTGGTGGTCGGCGGCGGGGCATCGGCCGTGCAGTTCCTGGGCATGCTCGCCCCCGTCACCGACACCCTGTGGGTCACCCGTCGACCGCCGGTGTGGATGAACGGCGGCGAGTTCGACGGCCTGAGGGCGGTCACCGAGGTCGAGGAGCGCGTCGTCGCCGGTCTCGCACCGCGCAGCGTCGTCTCCGTGACCGGCCTGGCGCTGCGCCCGCAGGAGCAGGCTGCGGCGCGGACCGGGATCTACGAGCGGCGGCTGCCGATGTTCTCGCGGATCGAGGCCGAGGGGGTGCGGTGGGACAGCGGCCGGTTCGAGGCCGTCGACGTGATCCTCTGGGCCACGGGCTTCCGGCCCGCCCTGCGCCACCTCGCCCCGCTGCACCTGCGGGCGCCCGGCGGCGGCATCGCCCTGCGGCGCATCGACGGCAACGTCCAGGGTGCGACGACCGCGGTGGCCGATCACCGCGTGCAGCTGGTGGGGTACGGCCCGTCGGCGAGCACGATCGGCGCCGGGCACGCGGCGCGGCAGGCTGCGCTGGCCGTGGAGCGGGTGGTGGCGCGGGGGCGGTGAGGGCGGGGCAGGTGCGCGGGCGTGGTTCGGGGGGCTTCGGGCCGGGTGGCGGGACGTCCTCGTTCAGCAGTCCCGTATATGGGCCGTGCTGAACGAGGACGTCCCGTCACCGACCGATATCGCTCAGGGCCGCAGCCCCCGGAGGTAGATCCCCACCATCCAGCCGACCTGATCCGGGATGACCGCGGCCATCGGGGTCGGGGACGGGCGCGTGATGAGGGCCAGGCCGGCGAAGAAGCGCTCGACGGTGACGGCTGGGTCCACCAGGCCCGCGGCACGGGCGTGCCCCAGCGCCGCCCCGAGGGCCGCGACGGCCTCGTCGCGGATCGGCTCGACCCGCTCGCGCAGCGAGGGCGACGCCTGCACGCGCGGCGCCAGACCGTAGGCGAGAGCGCCCGGTCGCAGGTCCGCAAGGTCGCGCACCAGGGACGTCCAAGCGCGGTCCGGATCGAGCTCCCACACATCGTCCTGCGCCTGAGCGATAGCCGTGACCTGGGTGAACGCCTCGTCGAGCAGTCCGACCAGGAGGTCCTGGGGGGTCGCGAAATGGCGGTACAGCGTCGCGATCCCCACGCCCGCGGCCTGCGCCACGGCCCGCATCGGCACCTCGTCGCCCCGCTCGGCGAACAGCGCCCAGGCCGCCCCGATGATGGCGCGACGGTTGGCCGCCGCATCGGCTCTCACGTGATGCCCCCCACGGTCTGATCGGTCGTCCACGTCTTGTCCGAGCATATATGGAACGTTACGATCCGTTTGTAAGTGGAACGAGATGCTCCGTTCAGTGCGGGCGTTCGAGACGAGGAGTCCCCATGACCACCACCGCAGACGTCGAGGTGCTCGACGACCAGCACCAGCCCGAGGCGCCGAGGACGGAACGGCCCGCGGCGCTCAAGCTCGTGACGGTCGTGCTCGGCCTGGCCGCCGCCGTGTCGCTGATGGTCCTGGCCTTCCTCGCGCCCGCGATCAACTCCGGGCCGAAAGACCTGCCGCTGGCGATCAGCGGTCCCGCCCAGGCCACGGACCAGATCAGGGCGAGCGTCGAGAAGGCCGAGCCCGGCGCGTTCGCGACCACCGGCTACGACGACCTCGCCGCCGTCGAGACCGCCGTGCACGACCGCGAGGCCGTGGGCGGCATCAGCGTCGGTGCCGACGGCGCCATCACGATCGTCACCGCGGGCGGGGCGGGCACCCCGTACTCCGCGATGCTCACGCAGCTCGGCGCCGGCCTCCAACAGAGCGGAGCGCAGGTGACGGTCCGGGACATCGCCCCCCCTGACCCAGGACGACCCGAACGGCACCGGCCTCAGCGCCCTCGCCATGCCGCTCGCCTTCGGCGGCATGATCTCGGCCGTCCTGCTCTCGCGCACCTTCAGGCATCGCCCCGTGATGCGCGTGATCGGATCGGCGGTCGCGTCGATCGTCGTCGGCTTCGCCGTCGTCGCGATCCTCCAGTTCGGCTTCGGGTCCGTGGACGGCGATTACGTGACGACGGCGCTGGCGCTGTCGCTGGGCACCGCCGCGATCTCCCTGTTCGTCCTCGGGATGGAATCGCTGCTCGGCTTCGCGGGCCTCGGGATCGGCGGGGTCCTCATGATGTTCGTCGGCAACCCGCTGTCGGGCATGGCCACCGGGTGGCAGTGGTTGCCCGCACCGTGGGGCTTCATCGGCCAGCTCCTGCCGATCGGCTCTGCCGGCACCCTGATCCGCTCGACCGCGTTCTTCGACGGGCACGGCGCAGGGATGCCGATCCTGGTGCTGAGCTGCTGGATCGTCCTGGGCATCGCGCTCGCGGCCTTCGCCGCGATGCGGCGCCGGGGGAAGCACGCGACGGTCGTCGCCTGAGCCTCGGGTGGCGAGTCGGGTGGGTGTGGCGGGTCGGTCGATCGGGCCGAACGGTCGCGTCGGGCCGGTCGGACACTTCGGGTCGGTCGCGTCGCGCCGTGGGGCCACCTCGGGTCGATCGGGCGGGCCGACCGTGCGCGCCGGGCCGCGTCGCTCGGCAGTGACGAGACGTCCTCGTTCAGCTGGGCCCATATACGGGCTTGCTGAGTGAGGACGTCCCGTCGTCCGGGCGCGGGGCCCGTCGCGGCGACGGCAAGGCACGATGCCGCGCCCGCGTGGAGGTCCGGTGGCGGTCCTGGGGCGAGGTGGCGATCCCGACGTGTCCGGGGAGGTGCCCGGGCTACGTTCCCGGGGTGACCCCATCACCCTCCTCGTCGTCCCTCGTCCCACGCGCGCTGGTCGTCGTGGCCATCGCGATCGCCCTCGGCGCCGCCTCGTTCCTGGTCAACGTCACCACCGCGGCCCAGTCGTCCGGCCAGGCCGATGCGCTCCTGGCCGCACGGCTGACCGCGTCGCGGCTGCTGAACGCCGGGACGGTGTGGGCCGGCCTGCCCGTGCTCGCGGGATTCCTGGTCCGGCGTTCCCTCGTCGCAGCCGTCGCCGGGGTGGTGGCCCCGCTGCTCGCGCTCGCCGTGCACTACGCGCTGGCCGCGACCACCGGGTGGGTGCCGGGACTGTCCTGGACCCAGAACACGGAGTGGTTCGCGGCCGCGCTCCTCGGCGGTGCGCCGCTCGGGCTCGTGGGGGCGCTGGCTCATCGGCGCGACGTGGTGGGGGCGGTCGCGGCCCTGGTCGTCCCGGCAGGCGCGGTGCTCGAGCCGTTGGTGCGGGGCAGCTTCACGGTGCCCGCTGTGCTGCCGTGGACCAGCAGGCTCGCCTCCGGGGTGAGCGGGGCGGTGCTGCTGATGGGTGGGCTCATCGGCGTCGCGGCGGTCATCGGAACGCGATTGCCGCCGCGTCGCGGGGTGAGGGCAGGCATCGATCCGGGATGGTCTAGCTGACCGTGCGTCGACGTGCCATGGATGCCGGATCGATGGCCCCGCCTTCTCCAAGGTCGATGCGAAGACCCCCACGCCTCCGCAGCATCCCGGAGGAGTCGGGGTCCCCGTGCCGCGCGCGGCCCGAGCGTGCCACCGGCATTCCCGGCACGCTCACCCCTCCCGGATGGTCATCCGTGCGATCCGGTCCCCGTCGACCTCGAAATCGAAGCGGGAGCGGCCGTTGGCGTGCTGCGAGCGCCAGTCGCCCACGACGGTGACGGTGCCGCCGTCGGTCGAGACCTCGTCGACCGTGAGCGTGCCGCGGGCGCCGATGAACTCGGTGTCGCTCCACCCCTTGATCGCGTCGCGACCGGTGAAGACGCGGCCCCAGTCGTCGACGGCGCCGTCGGTGCCGAAGGCATCGAGGACGGCCTGCTCGTCGTGACGGCTCACGGCCTCGAGGAACGAGGCCACAGGCTCGGGGATGCTCTGCCGGGTCATGATCGGCTCCTTCTCAGCGGGTGGTGTAGCCGCCGTTGGCGAAGATGGTCTGTCCGGTGATCCACCAGCCGTCGGTGGCGAGGAAGCGGACGATGGGTGCGACGTCCTCGATCTGCGTGAGCTGGTCGCCCATCGCCTGGGACGCGTGGAAGGCGACGCGCTCCGGCGTCTCCTGACCATAGAAGAAGGGTGTGTCCATCGGGCCCGGACCCACGGCGGTCACGGAGATCCCACGCCCGGCGAACTCCTTGGCGGCGGCGCGCGTGAAGTGCTCGACGGGGGCCTTGCCGCCCGCGTACGTCGAGTAGCCGTCGGTGAAGGCGGCCAGCAGCGAGGTGACGATGGTGATGATCTTGCCGCCGTCGGCCAGGTGCTTGCCGGCCTCCTGGATGAAGAAGTACGCAGCCTTGGCGTTGATGTCGAACATCGCGTCGTACTCGTCCTCGGTGGTCTCCGCGATGGGCTTGCGCAGCACCTTGCCCGCGGTGTTCACGGCGACGTCGAGGGTGCCGAGCGCGGACTCGGCGTCGGCGAACAGCCGGGTGACGTTCGCGGGGACGGTGAGGTCCCCCTGCAGGATCACGCCCCGGGTGCCGGCGGACTCGACGGCCGCGAGGGTCTCCTCGGCCTCGGGGCGTGAGGACGCGGAGTTGTAGTGGATCCCGACGTTCGCGCCGGCCTCGGCGGCCTGGCGGGCGATGAGACCGCCCAGGTTCTTCGCGCCCCCGGCGATCAGGACGTTCTTGCCCGTGAGGGTGTGCTCGCTCATGGATGCTCCTCTATGTCGACGATATGTAACGCCATAGCGACGATACGCCGAGTACTGTAGCAGGGTGACAGAGACCCCGGGAACCGATACGAGGCAGCGCCTGCTCTCGGCCGCCGCCGATCTCATCGCCGCGAGCCCCGGCGAGGACTTCTCCCTGCGCGCCGTGTGCTCCGCGGTGGGCGTCAAGATGCCGACGCTCTATCACTTCTTCGGCTCCAAGCAGGGTCTGATCGACGCCGTGGTCGAGCGCGGCTTCGAGCTCTACGTGGGGGAGAAGGCGTCCCACGGGTCCAGCGGCGACCCGATCCAGGACCTGCGTCGCGGGTGGGACGCGCACGTCGCGTTCGGGCTGGCCAACCCGGGCTTCTACACGCTCATGTACGGGACCGTGCAGCCTGGGCACGTGCCCGCCGCGCAGGAGGGTCCCAGCGCGATGCTCCGTGAGCTGACCGACGAGGCGCAGAGCCAGGGACGCCTGGTGGTCCCCTCCGCGCAGGCGGCGGCGCACGTGCTCTCGACCAACATCGGCGTGACCCTGCGCCAGATCATCCTGGGGGTCGAGGACCGGGCGCTCTCGGATGCGGTGCGCGAGGGGGTGCTGGCCGCGATCACGGGGACCGGGCCCTCGTCGGATGGAGTGCGTGCCGGCGAAGCAGGGCGCGATGCCGGGGAGCGCGGCGGCGTGAACGGCGCGGACGTCGCGGCCATCCACCGCACGCTCGAGCGCGCGGCGGCGCACCCGGGGGTGCTGGGGGTCGCGGAGACGGCGCTGCTCACGCAGTGGCTGCGCAGGCTCGCGGGTCTCGTGTGAGGGATGGCCGGGTTGGCATGGCACGGGTGCCGCCGGTGGTGCCGGGTGATAGGCGGGCCGGGTCGGAGTGGCGGGACGTCCTCACTCAGATAGGGCGTGTACGGGCCCGACCTGAGTGAGGACGTCCTCCCGAGTGAGGACGTCCCGCCGCCTCGGCTGGTTGCCCGCACATTCCGCGTGCGGCCCGCCGGCCGCATGCGGTGCCTGCCCCGCCGCCCCGCCGCACCCCGCGCCACCTCTCTCTCCGGTGAGTGCCACGACGTCTCCTCGACCTGCGGACCTGCCCGGTGGCCTGGTCCGTAACGCACCTCCGGCCTCGTCACCTCTGGATGGTCGCCACGATCCGTTCCAGCATCCCGGTGAGGTTCCCGCCATCATCCGGACCCAGCGAGGCCAGGAACGGGGCCAGCTCCTCGTCGACCTGGTGGGCGAGCATGGCCGCGAAGCGCTGCCCCTCGGCGGTGAGCGTCACGGTGAAGCCCCGTCGGTCCTCGGGCGCGGGCTCCCGGACGACGAGGTCGCGGCGCTCGGCGCGGGCGATGAGCCCGGACACGCTCGAACGGTCGGTGCCGAGCATCGCGGCGAGCTCGGCCATCCGCAGCCGGCGGTCGGTGAGGATCCCGAGCATCCGCACCTGGGTCAGGGACATGTCCTGGGCGGCGGCGATCCGGCCGATCCTGCCGATGACCTCGAACGACAGGGTCACGATCGCGTCGCGGAGTGCGGGGGAGTCGGAGCTGGTCGAGGGCGAGACGGATCCGTGGTCCGTGCGAGGAGCCGCCTGGACACGTGGCTTCCGTGCGCCGACGTCACCGCCGCGGTCTGTTCGGATGCCGGGACCGTGCTCGCCCTCAGGGACCTCCGTCCCGTTCTCGCCGCCCCCGCCGCGCACGTCCTCGGGAGCTCCAGATCTGCGTGCGGCGCCCGCTTCGCGAGCCCCCTCCGCCCCGTTGGCGCCCGGAATCGTTGACATAGTTGGTGACCCCCACTAGTTTGGTTCGTGGCACCAACTATATCGGAGTCGGCCACCGCTGCCGGCCACCGCTCGACCACCAGGAGTCGCCATGCACGCCGCCGTCGTCACGTCCTTCGGAGAAGCTCCCCGCTGCCAGGAGTTCCCCGACCCCCGGCCCGCCCCCGAGCAGATCGTCGTCGACGTCCTCGCCTCCGCGATCCATCCCCGGGTCCGCTCGCAGGCGGCCGGTTCGCACTACACGAGCAGCGACGAGCTGCCGCTCATCCCCGGGGTCGACGGCGTGGGCCGCGACGCCGAGGGGAACCTGCGCTACTTCGTCCTGCACGACACGACCCGCGGCGCCATGGCCGAGCGCGTCGCCATCGACCCGCGGCGCAGCATCGTGCTGCCCGAGACCGCGGATCCAGCACTGATCGCCGCCGCGATGAACCCCGCCATGTCGTCCTGGGTGGCGCTGCGCCGCCGCGCGGGCATCGCCCCCGGGGGCCCGCGTGCTGATGCTCGGGGCCACCGGCAGCGCCGGACGCCTGGCCGTGCAGATCGCCCGCCACCTCGACGCCTCCTTCGTCGCCGGCGCCGGGCGCGACCCCGGCCGCCTGGCCCAGCTGCCGGAGCTCGGCGCCGACCTCGTCATCGACCTCGCCGCGACCGACGGGTCCCCTGCCCGACTGCTCGCCGAGGCGGGGTCCGATGCCGACATCGTCCTGGACTACCTCTGGGGCGAGCCCACCGCGGCGGCGCTGCGCGCGATCATCCCGGCACGCACCGACGACGACCGCCTTCTGACGTGGGTCGAGATCGGGTCCGTCGCGGGGCCGGAGTCCCCGATCCCGTCGGCGGCGCTGCGCGCGAGCACCCTGCGCATCATCGGCAGCGGCCAGGGCTCCGTGCCGGCCTCCGACATCGTGGCCGAGCTGCCGGGCCTCGTCGAGGAGATCACCGGCGGCGGCTACGACCTGCCGGTGCGCACGGTGCCCTTGTCCAGGGTGGCGACGGCGTGGGCGGACTCCCTGGACTCCCCGGACAGATTCGTGCTGGTGCCGTGACGCGACCCCGTGGCTCTGGCCTCCGCGCGCGTGTCCGATGCGCGCTGTGGCCGGCTGGGCGGTGCGACCATGGAGCGGACGCCTCTGCCGCCCCACCCCCGCACAGGAGCACCCATGTCCCTGAACGACACCCAGCGCGCGACCACCCGCGGCGAGCTCGCCGCCAATCTGCGGATCGCGGGCACCACCCCCGCGGACCTCGCGGCGGCCCTCGACCTCCCGATCCGGGAGGTCCACGCCGCGCTCGACGTGTCCGACGGCGCGGACCCCGCCGTCGTCTGGGCAGTTCGGGACCGTATCGAGCGCCTCGTCGCGGAGCGCGGCGGGACGCCGGAGCCCTACACGCACCTGTCCGAGGGGATGCGGGCCTCGGCGCGGCGGTGGTTCGGCGTCGGCGACGAGCGCTGACGCCCGGCCGGGCTCAGGCCGAGGTGCCGACCTCGGCCCGGCCGTCCGTCGGGGAGAGCCGGCCCGCGGCGATCGCGGCGGCGCGATCCGCGCCCCCGGTCCATCCTGCGGCCTCCCGCCGGGCCACCTCGGCCTTGACCAGCGGGATCACGTTCTCCCCGAACTCGCGGGCATCCTCGACGAGGTCCTCGTAGCCGCGGACCCCGAAGATCTCGAAGCCCAGGTCCACGTAGTCCAGCAGCGCCTTGGCCACGGTCTCGTACGAGCCGACCAGAGCCGTCGAGGACCCGGCGCCCCAGCCCACCTTCGCGGGCGCCGTCCACAGGGCGCGGTCCTGCACGTCCCCGCGCGCGGCCGCGGCCAGCAGCCGCTGGGAGCCGGCGTTCTCCGGGGCCCCCGCCTGGTCCTGCCGTTGCCGCTGGCCGGGGATCTGTCGCTGCTCGGCGCGAGCACGAAGGCCCGACAGGATCCGCTCGGCGCGCTCCCACGCCTCGGCATCGGTGGGGGCGATGATCGGCCTGAAGGCGATCTGCCAGCGCAGCGGGCTCGTGCGTCCCTGCCGGGCGGCCTCGTCGAGGATGTCCTTCTGCTGCCGGCGGGTGTCGGCCAGCGGCTCGCCGAACAGCGTGTAGATGTCGCCGAGGGCGGCGCCGGAACGCCAGGCGGCGGGAGAGGACCCGGCGAAGGAGACGGTGGGGCGCACCTCGCGCAGCGGACGGATCTCCGAGCGGTAGCCCTCGAAGGCGTAGTAGGTGCCCGCGTGGTCGAACGCCTCGTCGTCGGCCCAGGCCCGCAGCAGGATCTGCAGGTACTCGTGGGTGCGGGCGTAGCGCTCGTCCTTGCTGAGGTGGTCGCCCTCGCGGGCCTGCTCGGCCTGGGCGCCGCCGGTGATGAGGTGGACGGTCAGGCGGCCGTCGCTGATGTGGTCGAGGGTCAGGAACTGCTTGGCCGCCACCGTCGGGTACGACGTGTTGGGGCGGTGCGCGAGCCGCAGCCGGATGCTCGAGGTGTGGTCGGCCGCGAAGGTCGCCGCCGTGATCGGGTCCGGGGATTCCGAGCCGTAGGCGAACAGCACGTGCTCGAACCCGGCGTCCTCGTGGGCCCGCACCACCCGGCGCAGGTGCTCGCGGTCGAACACCTCCGTGGTGCGGGGGTGCAGGTCGGTCTGGTCGTTGGGGGCGCCCATGCCGAGGAACTCGACGCTCATGGCGGTGTCCTTTCGTCGGGAGGTGTCCGGGGGGGGGAAAGTGTGCGGACGACGGGTCAGCGGCGCAGGATCCGGCCCGCGAGCCAGTTGCCCAGGAGCTGTCCGGCCTGGACGATCACGATGATGATCGCGACGGTCACCCACGTGGCCTGCGGGTTGAACTGCTGGTAGCCGTAGAGGATGGCGAAGTTGCCCAGGCCGCCGCCGCCGATGTACCCGGCCATCGCGGACATGTCGACCACGGCGATGAACATGAAGGTGTAGCCCAGGATCAGAGGGGCCAGGGCCTCGGGGATCACCACGGTGAACAGCACGCTGATCCGGCGGGCGCCGCTGGCCCGCGCGGCCTCGACCACGCCGGGATCCACGGCCACCAGGTTCTGCTCGACCACGCGACCGATCACCACGGCCGCCATGATCGTGATCGGGACGATCGCCGCCCCGGTGCCCAGCGTCGTCCCGGCGATCGCCCGCGTCACGGGGGCGACGGCTGTCAGGAAGATGATGAACGGGATCGGGCGGACGATGTTGATGATGAAGTTCGCGGTGAAGAAGGTCGGGGCGTTGGCGAAGAGGTTCCCGGGGCGGGTCGCGTACAGCAGCGCACCGATCGCGAGCCCGACCACCCCCGAGATGGACAGGGCGATGGCCACCATGTAGACGGTCTCGCCCACCGACCGCAGCAGCACCGGCGTCAGGGTCTCCCACTGGTTCATGAGGCGTCCTTCTGCAAGGAGATGCGGTCGGGGTCGGCGGGCGCGCTCGGTGCCGCGGCCTTGCGTGCGGTCGGGTCGGGGGATCCGGAGAGGTGCTGAACCTCGGTGCGGGCTCCGATTTCGGCGACGATCTGCGCGAGCGTCTCGGGGTCGGCGTGCACCCGGTAGGTGAGGGTCCCGATCTGGCGCCCCACCACCTCGGTGACGCCGCCGTAGACGACGGCGTGGCGGGCGTGGTGCCGGTGCAGGACGTCGCCGACCTCCTCGCTCGTGAACTCGTTGATCTCGATGCTCAGGAGGTCACCGCCGCCCGCGGCCAGGTCGGTCAGGACCTCGCCGGTGGGCACGCCGTGGGTGACCGCGGAGACGAAACGCTTGGTGAGCTCGGCGCGCGGATGGGCGAAGACCCGGAAGGTGTCGCCGCTGTCGACGACCTTGCCGTCCTCCATCACGACGACCTGGTCGCACAGCTCGTGGACGATCGAGATCTGGTGGGTGATGACGACGATGGTGATGCCGAGGCTGCGGTTGATGTGCCGCAGGAGGGCGAGGACCTCGGCGGTGGTCTGGGGGTCCAGGGCGCTCGTGGCCTCGTCGGCCAGCAGGATCTCCGGATCGGTGGCGATCGCGCGGGCGATCCCGACCCGCTGCTTCTGGCCCCCGGAGAGCCGGCGCGGGTACTGCCCGGCCTTGTCGGTGATCCCGACGAACTCGAGGAGCTCGTCGACCCGGGCCTCGCGCTTCTCCTTGGGCCAGCCGGCGACCTTGAGGGGGTACTCGACGTTGGCGCGGACGGTGCGCGAGGTGAACAGGTTGAACTGCTGGAAGATCATGCCGACGCGGGCACGGAGACCACGCAGTGCGCTCTCCGAGGCGGTGCCGACGCTCAGGCCGAGGACCTCGACGGTCCCGGACGTGGGCAGCTCGAGGCCGTTCAGGAGGCGGACCAGCGTCGACTTGCCGGCACCGGAGTAGCCGATGATGCCGACGATCGAGCCCTTCTCGATGTCGACCGAGACGTCGTCCACGGCGGTCGTGGCAGGGGTGTTGCGGGTTCCGGGGAACGTCTTGACGACGTTTCGC
>NZ_JBQSXW010000014.1:0-91605 GCF_052378625.1 Brachybacterium sp. AOP25-B2-12
CCTAGTGATTCGTCCTGGTCCCAAGAAGCAGTGATGCAGGCGCCACAATCCGACGAGGCGAAGGTGTCGAATGCGTCCCTCTTGCGGCGAACGATGGCGTCTTGGACGGCGCGCGGTCAGGTCGCGCAGTGGGCACAGGAGACCGCCGCTCTCGACCGGTCGCCTCGTCTCGAGGGGAGCAGATGCCGACATCGGTGCAGCGCAGCACGACAGAAGGCCGCGACCTCCTCCATGGAGGGGATCGCGGCTCAGGGCACTTGTGGAGGTAGCGCGACAGTGCTCGAACCTTGCCCCGGCCCTGCGGTTGGCGGTCTCATCGCATGAGGCTGTCCGTAGTCGACGCCAGCCAGCAGTCACTCAGGGGTTCGCGGAGCGGCGGCCTGTCCCGGTGCCACGATTGACGGCGGAGATGCTAGACGAGGCGGAGCACAAGTATGGCAGCGGCGAGACGTTGCGCCAGGTCGCGAAAGATCTGGGCGTGAGCAGGCGGCGTCTCACGGATCGACTGAGCGAGCGTGGGGTCGTGATCCGTCGCAAGTCTCCGTCGCCTGAACAGGTGCTTGAGATGGCCCGCCACTATGAGCAGGGCGAGTCGCTGGCCCGGGTGGGTGCCCGGCTCGGGTTCAATGGCGGAACGGTGCGTACACATCTGATCCAAGCGGGAATCCCGCTGAGAGATGCGCACGGCCGCATTCGGTAAGCAGGAGGACGCTCTTCAAGAGAGTCAGCTTCGCGCGTTTCTCGCTCTACCGCAGCAGCGCCTGGCGCACGAGTCTCTCGAACTCACCGTCCACATCGTCGGCCGCGAGCAGGATTTCCAGTTGTGCTCGGTCAATCATCACTACGCACAGATCCTGCGTCGAAAAACGTAGCTCCTGCATCCGAGCATCATCAGTGAAACCCGCCAGCGACACGAGAACCGCGATTCGTGAGGTACCGCGCTTTGTTTGAAGCTTAGTGATCAGAGTCGAAACCATCGGCTGCGATGCCTTGTCAGACCTATTCTTCGCCTCAACAAGAATAAAGGGAACCCCCGACTTCTGCCACACGCGTGTACTGAAGTTATCAATCTGAAGTACGAGATCAATCTCTTCAGTCTCAGTTCGGTAGTTGCGTTCGACGACCTTCAGGTCCCGTATCTGTGCAAAGGTGAATGCGAGAAGCGCTTCGAGTCGTCGCCCTTTTTCTTGCGACGTACCGTCACTGATTCGCGACCATACTGTTTTCGCGACGCTCCGCCGGAGGTCAGGTGAGACCGGCACTTCGACGTCGGCCAACACAACTAGCACGGACCTGGGGTCGAGCTGTCTCGACTCAACGTAGTCATCGAGGACGATCACGTCGGCATCCACGCTCACGAGAAGCTCAACAATGTCCGACTTGAACAACGAGGGGAGGTTCAGTGCCAATGTTGGCCGGATCCCACGCTCGGCCGCGAGTTTGAGACGTTCGCGAACGTATCTTGGGAGTTCCTCTTGTAGAAAGACATAGAGGAGCCGTGCCCCATCATCCGACACAGCGCTCGGCTTCCAGCGCTTAGCGCCGAGATCGAGTTCAGTATCTGCAGCCCAGTCGCGACCCGAGGTGCTCGCGAAGATGCGTGCGGCGGCTTCCTCTACGTCGGCGACACCTACAGGTCTGCCTCGGGATGGTTCTTCGACGATCTCTTCCACGAGTTCGCCCTCAATTGCCGTTGTTGTGCTCATCCGCACTGATCAACGCTGAGACCTGCTGAATGAGATCGCGTCCAAGACGAACCACCTCGTCATGGTCCGGGGTATTTGCCGTTTTAGTCAGGAGACGGGCAAACACGGCAACCATGGTGGAGGTTCGGCGTCCCAGCTTATCGACCTCGACCATCATCTGGACGGTCTCTTCGTAGGCGTCATCGATCGTGGCTTCGGGCTTCTCGATGAGCTCGCGGATTGAATTATCGAGCGTTGAGTTGCCCGTTCCGTTGCTCTCGGCGTCTTGCGCGGCGAATTTGATGATCGGGGAGACCTTGCGCAAGCTCACGGTATCGGTGATTACCTGGTCGAGCCGCTTCTGCACAAACGCGCCACTGACTCGATCTTCGCCGTACTCGTCCAGAATGGCTGGTCGGTTGTTGCGCAGAGCGTCGATGACGTTCTTCTTAAGTTCCCAGAAGAAGTTGAGCGGGATCGTCTCGTCCCGAATGTACGTCTGCCATTGCTCGGGAAGCGTGACGACGTAGCGGAGTTGTCTTACTCGCTCGATGGATAGTCCCGTGAGATCACGCATCTCACTGTCATTGGGTTCCTGGCCATTGGACTCTTTGATTTCGTCGGACAGTCGCTGGAGGGCTTTTGCCGTCGGGATGTCGCGCCAGGGTTCTCTAATGAGGTGGATGTTGAACATCTGCTGCAGAACTTCACGCTCACTACGCTCTTTGGTGATCAGCGCAGGGATCTTGCTGTGGCCCAAGTCCCGGGCACACCTGAATCGACGCTCGCCATCGACGAGCACAAACTTGTCGCCTTTCGGGTACACAACAATGGGAACGAGGACGCCTTCAAGGTCAATCGAGTCAGTGAGGCGATCGAGCTCGTCTTGCGGGAAGTCGAGGCGGGGGTTCTGCTCATTGGGGACCACGTCCGAGACATTCAGCTCGCGGAGCTCAGCGGTGACGTTCTGCGAGGCTGGCTTTTGCACCTCTGTTTCAGACGAGACAGACATAGAGATTCTCCGTTGCCGATTTCTTGGATGCCCCGGTAGAGGCCCCCATGGTTGAGTGATTTGCGTTGTAGGACAGCGTTCGGACGTTGCCGAAGTACTGACGGGCAATCTCTGAGACGCTTTCCCCGGCGTCGCCGAGGAGGCCGCCCGATGGGTAGCTGATTACCAGCGGGACGCGCATCCGCGCCACGTTGCGGCATAGATCATGGAACGATGCGACAACAGCAGACTTCAATGAGAATCCGGTGGTGAACCGATCTGATCGGTTCCGACCGGCGCCGCTTGAGTCTGGGAAGTCGTATCGATACAACGTCTCGTACATGTGGTAATACCGACTGTACTGATCCTTCGTATATGGCGGATCCGCATACACCGTGCCGATGTCTCGTAGCTCCCCGGCACTCACGAGGTCAAGGGCATCACCGACGTACACGGAATTGTCCTGTCGCCACGCCTCGGAACCAACCTGCGACACAGTGTCAAGCGCTACTGAAAATTCCTCCCAGATCGACCTGTTCCAGGTTCGCACAATTCGCGAGTGCGCAGAGCTCGAGTTTGGACGCAGGAACTGCGCAGTGTGACCGGGAGCGTTCACCAACACCGATGTCGCCGCAATCCAAGCACCGAGCATCCAATCTCGCTCGTCAATATGAGGGTCTGCGTCAATGGCGGCACGTAAGGCGTCTACCTGAATCGCTTGCCCGAGGCTGAGGTATCCGGCAGAGAAATACAAGCTCGCCAATGAGTAGTGATCGGAGCCACTGGACTGCGCCGCGACCCGCGCCGCGCGACGCCGTGCGCTGGAGTTTCCGACGTGCTGCGCCTTGCCCATGTAGTCGAGGAGATCTGCCCGAGACCCATCCAGAGCTGCAGCTTCCCGCTTCAACTCTGCCTTATGCTCGCGTTCGAGTTCTCGGGTTCTGGTCTCAAACACATCCCGCAGGCGCTCGACCACCTCCGCCGGACTTGTATCACGATCGGCCCCCTTGAAACGCGCACGTGACAGGGCGGCCGTGAAGCTCATGGCGTCGTTCGTGACGACCGACGCGGCCTCCTGCAGGCTTTCCGCTACGCTGCCCATGCCCGAGAAGAGGTCAACTACTCGGCCAACCGGCCCGAGATCAGCGATTGCGTCGCGTACATGGTCGGCCATGTGGCGCTTCGTACCCATGTATCGCACTACCACAGACGCACTCCTCCTAGTTAGACCTCCACGCTCATCTTATGTGCCACCGCCGACACGACCCCCGGGGCGCGCCGTGCACGCCGCGCCGTGAGGCCACTGTCACTGGTCCTCGCTCAGATGACGACTTGAGACCGCCGTCACCGGCACCCGCGCGACGGACTCATCCTGCTGGCCTGCGGGCAGAGTGTGCGGCGATCCTTGCTGACGGCCTCCGGGCCCGGGCGAGAAGGATGAGGCTGACGGGCCCGAGCCAGAGCATCTTGAGCGTGTTCCATCCGCACAGCAGGACGACCAGGTGGAGCCAGCCCGGGCCGCCCTGCTCGATGTGGTCGGTCAGGAGCTTGACGGCTGCGATGTAGGGGGCGGCGAGCAGCATCGCGGGAACGCCCCATTTGAGTCCGCGGCGGGTGTAGACGGCATCGCGGATGCGGTTCGTCGGGAAGAGCCGGCGGGCCGGTTCCAGGTTCTGTGCGGTGTTCTCGCTCTGGTGCCAGCGGCGTCGGACGCGGTCGCTGAGGAACATCGGTGGGCCTCCATTCAACACGGTTCGAATGATCGAGAAGCGGTGTGTTGGTGGTGGCCCCGGAAGGGGCGATCCCGAAGGACTCTACGGATGGAATGCCTGCGCTTCACCTCCTAGTTTACGCGCGGGTCGGGAGAAAAGGGAAGGTCTCGTCGTGGTGCCGGGTGCACCTGCGCTGGTAGTGCCTGGTGAGTGGAAGGACCCGGTCATGGTTGCTCTGACTGCCTATGCCTCTGATGAGCGGACGGCCCGCGTGATGCTCTCGATGATGATCGAGCCCGCCGACCGCACCGTTGGTCGTCTGCTGCGCCGCGAAGGCGCCGTCGAGACCCTCCGGCTCCTCGACGCGGGCGGGGCGATGCCCGGCGTCCGGGCTGAGGAAGCGTCGATCCTGCACCACACCGCGGCGCAGTTCGTCTCACGGGGCCGCCTCGGCGGTGATCTGGCGGGGCTGCTGGACGGGTCGTATGCGCCGCTGATCCCTGGCGATACGCATTGGCCGGTCTCGGTGGACGCGCTGGGCGATCGTGCGCCGTACGTGCTGTGGGCGAAGGGGGCGACCTCGTTCCTCGCAAGCGGGCGGGAGGATCGGGTGACGGTCACCGGGTCTCGGGCATCGACGAGTTACGGCGATCACGTGGCCGGCGAGCTCGCCGGCGATGCGTCGCACGCGGAGCAGATCGTGGTCTCTGGCGGCGCGTACGGTATCGACGGCGCCGCCCACCGCGCAGTGCTGGGTAGTGGTGGGCAGACGATCGCGGTGATGGCCGGCGGGCCGGATCGGCTCTACCCGGCGGGGCATCGCGACATGCTCGAACGGGTGGGCGATGTGGGGTTGCTGGTGAGTGAGATGCCGCCCGGGTCGGCGCCGACCCGGCACCGGTTCCTCGCCCGCGGCCGGCTCCTGGCGGCACTGTCCTCGGCGACGGTGATCGTAGAAGCCGGGGCACGCTCCGGCTCCCTGCACGTCGCCCGCGAAGCGCATGCTCTCGGTCGTGGGGTTGGGGCGGTGCCCGGCCCGGTCACGTCCGCGGCGAGCACCGGCACGCATCTGCTCCTGAACGAGGGCACCGCTACCCTCGTCACCGGCCACCACGACCTCGCCACCCTCACCAGCGGCCGACGACGCCAGGCCCCGGCACGAACCACGGGCCTGAGCGCCGCGCGCGATCTCAATGCCGTCGATCAGAACCGGCCCGGCCGCTCCTTCTGATCCGCGGGTCAGAAGGAGCGGTCCTGCCGGGCTTCCATGGTGAGGTCCGGCTGCTCGGTGGGGGTGTGGCGGCTGAGCTGCTGCGCCCGGGTGAGCGCTGCGGTGGCGCGGGCGGCGTCAAGCTTCTGCGCATCCGATCCCGCATCGGGTCCGAGCGGGGTGTCGTCGGTGATCTGGTACCGGTCGCGATAGGCGGCCACGACCCGCCCGGCCTGTCGCCACCGCTGCGCCGCACGTGCGTCCGCGGGCTTGGTTCCGAGCGCGGCCGTCCAGGGTTCTCGCTCGTTCAGGTCGCGGTCGAGGACCGCGGATGCGCGGTGTTCGATCAGCTCTTCGCGTTCGGTGAGGGCGTGGTGCATCTCGGGGTCGGTCACGCCGGAGGCATACGGGATGAGCCCGGCGATCAGCCGCGGTGACCGGCGGGTGCGCCCGGAGCCGGCGGGGCGGGCGGTGGCACGGGCGAGGCGGTGATGCAGGACCGAGGCGATGTCGTCGGCATCGGTAAAGCCTCGCGCCGCCACGAGCCGCGGGAACAGGGCGTCGAGGTCGTGATGGTTGGCCTCGGCGCGGCGCAGCTCCGCGGACAGGGCACCGTAGGCGTCGGAGCCGAGCACGAGATCGACCTGTTCTTCGGTGAGGCCGGAGGTTTCGAGGAGGGTGGCCCAGCGGTCGCGCTGGCCGGCTTGGGCGATGGTCTCGTACTCCGCCGTCAGCTGGGCGATGGACCCCCAGCGTTCGTGTTCGGCGGTGATGGTCTCGTGCGCGGACAGTTCGGCACCGACGTGCTGGAGCACCCCGTACAACACGGATCGGGCGGTGGCGTCGGGGTTGTCGGAGGGGTGCGGGGCGACGTGCGCGTCGTCGGTGGTGTCGGTGGCGACGTAGGCGTAGTTCCCGTGCCGGCCGCGGGTCATCGCGACGTAGAAGTTCTCCCGCGTCGTCGTCGCCGTCACGACCGTGTGCGCGGTATCGACCGTGACGCCCTGGGCGCGGTGCCCGGTGATCGCATATCCGAGTTCGACATGCTCAGCGACATACGCGGCGGGCAGCACCATCGACCCGCCGAACCGGCGCCCGTCGGGACGGACAGTGATCGACCCGTCCTCGCCCACCGTGGTGATCGCCCACCGGTCGCCGTTGCGCACCCAGGTCCGCCCGTTCTTCGACCGCAAGCGCCGGTCGTTCTCCCGCGTGATGACCCGATCCCCCTTGGACGCCTGGGTGCCGTCGTGCAGGGTGACTTCGCGGCCGGGGGTGATGGTGCCGTCGAGGATGAGGTCGGCGCGGGCACGCTCGTTGAGCTGGGTCACCGTCTCCCGCGTCTCGGCGACCAGGACCGAGGCCCGACCCTTCTGGGTGTCGTGGCGCCAGGCGGCGTAGGCGGCATCGACCATCGCCTCCTGCTCCCCGCCGCGGACCCGGCCGTGCTGGATGAGGGTGTCGATCGCGCTCGTGCGGCCGTGGCGCAGGTTCAGGGAGTTCGTCTTCTCCCACCGGTGGGAGAACCGGTGCACGTCGGTCAGCTCCGGGGCATCGTCCCGGTCGTGCACGAGCATCCCGAACGCCCCGCCCGCGTCCACGGACTGCAACTGCGACAAGTCGCCCACCAGCAGGATTTTCGCACCGGCCTGCTCAGCGACGCCGGTGATGCGGTCGAGGGAGCCGGTGCCGGCCAGCGATGCCTCGTCGAGGATCACGAGCTGGCCCTTCGCGAACGTTTGGCCTTGGAAGAGGTGCAGCTGCCACCAGCGGGCCGTGTTGTCCGTCGCGATGCCCAGCTCCTCGCCGAGCACCTGCGCGGCCGTCTCCGACGGCGCCAGTCCAATCACCGACCCGTGCCCGTGCTGCTTCTCCCACGCCCGCTTCAAGGCGCTCATCGCCGTGGTCTTGCCCGCGCCCGCCGGGCCGACCAAGACGTCCACGACCCGGCCGGAGACCGCGACCCGCGTAAGCGCCTCAGCCTGATCCGGCCCGAGCCGGCGCCCCTCCATATCGGGTCGGCCGGTGATCTTCTCGATCGTGGCGAGTTCGACCGTCGGACCGCTCATGGCGTGGGAGCGGTCGAGGAGGCGGTCTTCGGCGGCCAGCAGCTCCTCGGTCGAGTACAGGATCGCTCCGGTGTGGCGGAAGCGGCTCGACCCGTCCGGGCGGCGGAACAACAACGGGCTCGACGCCAGCTCCGGCGGCGTCAGCCTGAGCGAGGCCTGCTCGGCGGCATCGGTGACCATCCCCGTGATCGCCTCCCGATCCTCCGCGGTCGCGAACCGGACGCCCATGAGCTGCCGGGACGCCTCGGCGTGCAGGTTCCAGCGCCGCCACGTCGACCGCTTCTCACCCACCACCTCGACCACGGAACGGCCGAGGTCGGCGATCGTGTCCAGCGGCACGTCATCGGCCCGCAACAGGGCCGTTCTCTCCGGCGCGCTGGTGAGGGTGCGCGCCCAGCCGGTCGCGTCCTCTCCCAGCACCGTCCCGGCACGGTCCCGCCAGTCGGCGGTGAGGTCCGCGAGCGAATGCACCTGCTTCGCCGGCCGGGTCGCGAGCGTCGCCTGCGCCCGGAGCTTCAAGACCGTCTTCGAGGACGGCTGGCGGCCGTGCCTGTGCACGTAGGCGTCGATCAGGCGGATCTTCTCCTCCTCGATCTGGCGGGTACGAGAGGAGAACTCCGTCACCAGCTCCTCCGGCACCGGTGCGAGCTCCCACGCCGGGTTCCGATCCCGACCCCGCTCCCGCGCTTCCCACGCGATGCCGAACGTGCCCGTGATCCGGTCGGCCAACGTCGCGTTGTACAACTCAGACAGGGCAACGATCGAGGCGTGCACGGGCCGCCCGGCGAGAGTGCGCCATTTCTGATCCTGCACGGTCAGGACCTTGTTGCTCACGACGACGTGCGTATGCAACTGGGGGTCGGAACTGCGGGAGTCGTAGTGGTCGAACGCGGTCGCCAAGACGCCGCCGACATCGGCGTGCGCGACCGCGCCCTCCGGCCCGGCCGCACCGACGCGGGTCGTCGCAACCTCCTGTTCGAGAAACGCAACCACCTCCGCAACCGCCTGATGATGCGCGTCCGCGATCAGCGATTGCGTGCCCGCGTCCGCAACCCCCCACAACGCCGACAGCGACTTCGGCACCGAGAACGTCAGGTCGTAGCCGGCGACCGCACGCCTCGTGCCGCGCTCTGCTTCCTCCTCCTCGATCGCCTCGACCTGCTCCGCGTGGGAGACCGGCCCGAGCTCCGGGTCAAGGCCGGCGACGCGCTTCTCGACGCGCTCCTGCACGCTCGCGTACTGCCGGTACGCCTCGCCCAGCGGGGCTCCTGTGATCGGGTCGCGGCCCATCCCGACCAGCAGTTGCAGCTGCGCCTCGGAGACCTGCCCGCCAGCAGCGAGCTCGCCGTCGCCGAGGAACGGCAGGCCCGACCCCATCCAGAAACCCGGAGGAGTTCCCTCCTCCGTGTAGTACCTCGTCAACGGCGTCGACAGATCCCGGTTCCCGTCGCCAGCCGCGACGGTACGCAGCAGATATTCGTAGCCGTCCCCGGCCGACATCACGCGCATCGAGACCGTCATACCGACGAGGTGAGCCGTCGGCATCGCGCATCGGCGACGGGCTCGAAACCCACGGTGTCAACTTAGGTTGACGCGGCGGGCCTCTCTTGAAAGACGTGTGGCGACCTATGGAGCGGCGAGATCGAAGAGCGCGGAGGCTGACGGCGAGGGGCGCTGTCGCGGGTTTCTGGGATCTGGAGCGGCCGCTGTTCTGAGGCCGGTTCGCTCGTGGGCACTGGTCGGCATCTGGTGCACCTGGCAGGTGTTCAGCCCGGCGAGTCGAGGTCCGTGATGCGGTCTCGACATCCGGGGTTTCGCGGCGAACTTCACGCCGAAGATTATCGGCCGCTACGGGCAGAAAGCCCTCGTCGTCACCGCGCTCGTGTTCCAAGGCGTTGGCACGCTCGTGATCGCCGTCGCGGGCTCGCACGGTGCCTCCTGGGTGATCGTGCTGGTCGGGATCGTAATCGGGGCGCTCGGGCACATCGGCACGATCGTCGGCTACACCGTCACCGCGACCTCTGGCCTGCCCGACAGTGAGCAAGGGCTCGCGACCGGGCTGACCACGACCAGCCAGCAGGTAGGCCTCGCGCTCGGCACCCCGCTGATCGCCTCCGTCCTCGCCGCAACCCTCGCCGGCAACGGCATCGCCGCGACCGGCGCCTCGGCGCTGGCCACCGGGCTTGCTGTCGCTATCGCCGTCAACGGCGTGCTCGTCCTGGCCGCCGCGATCACGGTCGCGGTCTTCCTCCCTGGACGCCACCAGTCCACCGGCCCCGCACAGGAGACCGAGCCTGCCGACACTCATGCATAACCCCGCCTACGAAAGGAACTGTGACTATGACTGATCTGGGAATCATCGGAGCCGGACACATCGGCACCGCCGTCGCCCGCGTCGCCACCGCAGCCGGGTACACCGTCACCCTCGGCAGCCGCCGGGGACCTGACGGCCTGCGCGCACTGGCCGACGAGCTCGGTGCGGCCCCCGGCACCCCGGAGGACGCGGCGAGAGAGGGCGAGCTGGTGCTGGTCGCGGTGCCGTTCAGCGCCATCGCCGATCTGCCCCGCGACGCGCTGGCCCGCAAGATCCTCATCGATGCGACGAACTACGTGCCCTGGCGCGACGGCACCATCGACGCGCTGGAACGCGACCGCGTCGCGAGCTCTGCCTACGTGCAGGACTTGTACTCGGATAGCCGGGTCGTCAAGGCGTTCAACCACATCGTCTGGTCAGACATCCCTAAAGACGCCAGACCCGCAGGAGCACCGGATCGCCGCGGGATCGCGATCGCCGGCGACCACGTCGAGAGCACCGCGACTGTCGAGGCCCTGGTCGACCGACTCGGCTTCGACCCGGTGAACATCGGGCCGCTCGATCAGAGCTGGCGCATTCAGATCGGCAGCCCCGGCTGGATCACCAACTACAGCGCCGACGAGCTCGCAGCGAAGATCCGCGAAGCCGACACCTGGCACTCCCACCCCATCAACTACTGACCCGGCCCCGAAGGAGACCCCACGATGGACGACCTCACCTTGGACCACGCCCAAGAGCTCATCGACGCTGCCCTGGCATCGGCTACCGAGCACGGCTGGCTCATCAGCGCCGCGGTCATCGACCGGCACGGCAACCTCGTCGCGTTCGCGAGACAGGACGGCAGCACCCTCGCCAGTGGGCTGTCCGCGCAGGCGAAGGCCTGGACCGCCGCCGCGATCGGCGCCTCGACCAGCGACCTCCAACCACTTACTGCACCGGGCCCGCCGATCCACGGACTTCCGCACGCCGCTGGCCCGAACCGCCCCATCACACCCGTTCCGGGAGGCATCCCGATCCGCGCCGCCGACGGAACGCTTCTGGGCGGGATCGGGATCGGTGGGGCACCTGCGCCGGGCGACGATCATCTGGTCGCTGACAGTGCAGTGCGCTCAGCGTAGGCCGGGAGCACACCTGAGGGCCGATGCCGCCCCGCCGACGGTACGCAACGTGACGGTGGACCTAGGACGTCGCTTTCCGGAGCAGATCGAGAAGGGCGTGCTGTTCCTCCCCAGAGAGGGAGTCGATGGGCGCCTCCTGCGAGAGCGCATCGAGCACATTGGCTCGGCAGGTCTCGCCAGAGCTGGTGAGGGCGAGTATCTTCGCCCGGCGATCGCTGGGATGCGGGTGACGTTCAACGAGGCCCTGCTTCTCCATGCGGTCGATCACGTAGCCGGCATTCGAGGCCTCGCAACTCATTCGCTCGGCAAGCTCGGTGAGCTTCATCGGATCGGAGAGCTCGCGCAGGGCGATCGCCTGCGGCGCGGTGATCCCCAGCGTGTCCGCCACTCGACGGATGTGGGAGTCGAGCCGCTGGTTCAACCGCGCCACGAGGCCACACAGCTCAACGCCGCCTTCCGATGCACTCATGCACACCAGGCTACCTCAACTCTTCCGAGTTGTGATAGTTCTAGTTCGGAGCATATGCTTCTAACTCGGAACTTATCAACTCGTACTACTCGGAGGATGCCCATGACCACCCCACAACAGCGCAGTGCCACCGGAGCGCTGCTGTTGACCGCGTTGGCGACGGCGCAGCTACTGATCGGCCTGGACTACAACATCGTCTTCGTCGCCCTGCCCGAGATCGCCGGCCTCGGTTTCTCACCCGAGACTCTGCAATGGGTGATCTCCGCCTACGCGATCGCGTTCGGCGGGTTCCTACTACTGTGCGGCAGGTTGACCGATGCGATCGGCAGGCGGCGCATGTTCTTCACGGGTCTGGCGCTGTTCGCGGCCGGCTCGGTGCTGGGTACGTTCGCCGTCTCCGAGTGGATGCTCATCCTCGGTCGTGGTGTGCAGGGTCTCGGCGGTGCTGCCCTCGCACCCTCGACGCTAGCGCTGCTCAGTGTCGGGTTCGCCGAGGGTGCCGCCCGCAACAAGGCGCTCGGTATCTGGGGTGCAGCCGGCTCGGCTGGCATGGTGCTCGGTTCGATCCTCGGCGGTGTCCTCACCGACATGTTCGGATGGCGGTCGGTGTTCGCCATCAACATCCCCTTGGTCGCAGTCGTGCTCACGCTGGCGCTGCGGGCGGTGCCCGTCGATGAGACCCGCCCCTCGGTGCGCAGACTCGATATTCCCGGAGCGATCCTGACCACCGCCGCAGCGATTTTGATCGTGATGGGCTTCACCTTCGCTGCAGAGAACGGTTGGGCTGCACCCGCCACGCTCATCGCCCTCGTCGCCGGGATTGTCGCCGCGATCGTGCTGCTGATTGTCGAGGGTCGCACCCGCGATCCGCTGCTGGATATCCGCCGCTTCACTAACCGGCACCTGGCGACCGGCACCGGCTCCACGTTCCTGTTCATGGCCGGGTTCGGTGCCACCGCGTACTTCCTCACTCTCTACTTCCAGCAGACCCGCGGCCTGAGCCCTCTCATCACCGGTCTTGCCTTCGTCATCCCTTGCGTCAGTGTGCTGATCGGTACCAACGTCGGTGGGCGGCTCGCCACCCGCGCCGGGCTCCGTACCGCGATGGTGTCGGGGCAAGTCGTCGGGCTGATCGGCGTCGCCGCGTTCGCGCTCCTCGTCAACGATTCGACGAGCTGGATCACCGTGTTCGTACTCGCGGCCCTCTTCAGTCTCGGGCAGGGCGTGGTTTTTACCACCATGTTCGCCACCGCGACCACCGGCACCCCCGAGGCCGAGCAGGGAACAGCCAGCGGAATGGCCACCGCTGGCCAGCAGCTCGGCGGCGCTATCGGCCTGGCGGTGCTCATCAACCTCACGTCAGCCATCGATGGCTTCACGCTCACCACGGCCATGACCGGGATCTCGGTCATCATCGCCGTCGGCTTGGTCGTGGCGCTACTCATCCCGGCCAAGAAGCGACCGGACTCCGATACGGCCGGCTCTGAGTTCATCGGTTCGGCACACGCACCCAGCGATCGAGGTTAGTGGACAGACCAGAGGAAGCTCAGCAGGAGTGTCCGGCAGTTCCGGAGGCTGCCGGGCACTCCTGTCGTGCATGTGGGTACATCCCTCTGGTCGCTCGGACGCGGTCGATCCATCGGGCCGTCGGGCCGATGGTCTACGACTGCTTGAAGGTTGCGTTCATCCGGTCAGGATCAGCGATCGTATTCAGCGAGTTCGGGCATCAACCGGTCAGCGTGGGCGATGCGATCCTGCTCGGCCCGAACGTACTGTTCAGCACCGAGCCCGAGGAACACGTCACCCTCACTGCGATCTACGTCGATACCGATTACGCCTTGGATCAGTTCTTCTGGCAGCATTCTACGGTCCTGCACGATCGACTCGACGCGCAAGGATTCGCTGAGAAGGTCTACTCCGAGCCAGCCCAGATACTGCGGCTAGGCCAGGACAGGTCGGGCATGGTGACGCCGTGGCTGGACGAGATGGTCGCGCTGAGCATCGAGGGATGCTTCCCCGAGCGGTTCAACCGGTTGCAGGCCCTCTGGTTCGCTATCATCGACATCCTTGCCCCCTACATCCGCATCTCATCCGTGCGGCTGACGCCGTTACAGCGGGCACGCTCCCGCCCGGTATTGCCCCGTAGTAGGCGGTTTGCGCCGGTGCGCCGTGAAGCTCTGCTGGCCCGCGAAGCCCTGCACGAGGACGCTGCCCATCCGTGGACGCTGCGAGAGCTGGCTTCGACCGTGCGGCTGTCTCCGCAGCAATTGACTCGGGTGTTCGCGGAGGCGTTCGGGAAGACCCCGATCGCCTACCTCACCATGCTTCGGGTGCAGGAGATGGCCCGGCTGCTGCGCGAGACCAACCTTCCTGTCGCGGCTGCGGGCAGGCGCGTGGGCTGGTCAAGCCGTTCACGGGCTACGGAAGCGTTCACCGAGCACATCGGGCTCAGTCCGAGCCGCTACCGCGCCATGCGCCCTGTCTGCACGGATCATCGTGGCAGAAGCGCTCAGGTCCGGTAAATGCTCACTCGGTCCGGGGTACGACCGGACTTCGATGTCATCGCCCCAACTCGTTCGTCAGCGCTGGTAGTCCAGTGGTTCCACGTCAGGTGCCGCCCGCGTTCCTGACGGCCAACCTACCGACCTCATTGTTCGCTGACCGTCTGACTCGCCGGATGCTCCTGGCTCACCTCGCTGGTGCAGGGCCAGCCGCCACCTCGCGGCTGGTCTGCCGGAAGGAGGCCGACGATGGCGACGAGGGAGGAAGCCCGCCAGCAGCGGGAAGCACGGCTCGACGAGCTGCACGAGAAGCTCACGTCTGCGGTCGAGCAGTTGGTCACGGGCGAGGACTGGGCCGAAGCGCTCACGTTCGCGGCGAAGTTCCGCTCGCGGAGCTTCAACAATGTGCTGTTGATCTGGCAGCAGCACCAGGCCGCGTTCGAGCAAGGCCGGGTGCCCGACCCGTTCCCCACGCTCGTCGCCGGCTATAAGCAGTGGCAGCAGCTCGGCCGCCAAGTCGAGAAAGGCCAGGCCGGGTACCAGATCCTCGCCCCCGTGACGGGGAAGTTCGCGTCAGCGACCCCGGCCGATCCGATGTCATGGCGACGCCTGAACCGGGGTGAGAAGCCCAAGCCCGGTGAGACGGTGCGCTCTCGGATGGTGGGTGCGAAGCCCGCCTACGTGTGGGATGTCTCCCAAACCGGCGGCGACCCGATCCCGGAGCGCCCCGCACCGAAGCTCCTCCAGGGCGAGGCCCCCACCGGGTTGCGCGAGGGCCTGGCCGAGCGCGTCACGGCGGAGGGGTTTGAGCTGTTGTGGGTGCCGCATGAGGGCATGATCGACGGCGCCAACGGCGTCACGAACTACGAGACCCGCCAGGTCGTCGTCCGCACGAACATGGACGACGCCGCCCAGGTGAAGACCCTTGCGCACGAGCTCGGCCACGTCCTGATGCACGGCCCCGATCAGGAGGACGCCCGTCAGCATCGCGGGATCGGTGAGGTCGAAGCCGAATCGGTGGCGTTGATGATCGGCGCTGCCCACGGAATGGACACCAGCGAGTACACGATCCCGTACGTCGCGGGATGGGCAGCGAATGTGAACGGCAAGGAGCCGGTCGAGGTGGTGCAGGCTGCCGGTGAGCGTATCCGCAAGACCGCACTCGATCTGCTCGACCGTCTCGATACGACTCAGGTGCCCGACGGTATCCCGCCGGGCCTGGACCGTGCTCCGGAGCGTCGCCAGCCCGACCGCGAGCAGCACCGCACTGCGCCCTCGACCGTTCAGGTTGCGGAGGCGGAGTCGGAGCTGACCGTGCTGGAGCCGGGGGGTCGGGGGTTGTGATGGCTGCCCGTTCCGCGCTGATCGATGTGCTCGCCTCGCTCGGCGAGGAGGCGCCGTTGCCGGTGGCGGCGCGGTCTCTGGCTGCGGCGGGGGTGCCGGTGTTCCCGATCGCGCCGGGCGGGAAGAGCCCGCTGATCCGGCAGGGGCGCGGCTTCCACGACGCGACCACCGACCCGCACCAGGTCGAGGCGTGGTGGCGGCAGACGCCGGGAGCGAACATCGCCGTCCCGACGGGGCGTGTCTCGGGGGTGTCGGTGGTGGACATCGACGTGCACGGCGTGGACGGGTTCGCCGCGTTCCGCCAGGCCCGCCGCGCCGGACTGGTGGCCGGGTGGGAGGCGATGGTGCGCTCACCGACCGGCGGCCTGCACGCCTACTATCCCGCCGCCGAGACCGAGCAACCCTCGTGGCAGGCCGGCAACGCGGGTGTCGATTTCCGGGGCGATCGCGGCTACATCGTGATCCCGCCCTCGCACCGTGTGGTCGACGGCCAGACCCGCCCGTACCGGCTCGCGTCGCTCAGTCCGGCCCCGACGCGTCCGGTCGACGCGCAGGGCTTGCGGGACTTCCTCGCCCCGCCACCGCCGCCCCGTCCTTCGCGGCCGGTCTCTAAGCGGGTGGGGACACGGGATGCGCGGCGGTTGGCGTCGTGGCTGGGCCGGCAGGACACGGACCGGAATATGAAGCTGTTCTGGGTCTCCTGCCGCCTCGCCGAAGGGGGCCTGCCGGTGGCGGATGCGGTCGATGAGCTGGTGCAGGTCGCCCAGCCGGACTTCGGGGAGCGGGAGATCACTCGCACCGTGCACTCGGCGTATCGCACTATCGCCTCCGGCCCCGCCCGGATCAGCAGCGAGCAGAACGCCACCGACCGGGTCTCGGAGTTGCCGGCGCCGGCTTCTGCGGGCAGGGGGTTGTGATGCGGGTGATCGAGTCGCGGGGGTGGGCGGTCGTCACGGCGGCGTCGGGCACCGTCGCGATCGGAGCGGGCGCGTTCTGGCTGAGCTTCACGGCGCTGGCTGATCTGGCGGTGCGCTCGGGCATCGGCCACGGGCAGGCGTGGATCTGGCCGCTGCTGGTGGATGGGCTGATCGTGGTCGCCACCGTCGCGGTGGTCGCCCTCGACCGGCACCGGGCGGCCTGGTATCCGTGGACGCTGCTGATCGCCGGCGCTCTGGTCTCGGTCACCGCGAACGCCGCCCACGCCCTGGTCACGGCGGAGGCGACGGTGCCCGGTGTGCTCGCTGCGACCGTCGCCGCCGTGCCACCCCTCGTGCTGCTCGCCAGCACGCATCTGACGGTCGTCCTGATCCGCTCCGCCCACACCAACGCCCCAGTACCCGAGCCGTCGCCAGTCGAGCCGCCGCGAGCCGAGACCCCGCAAGCCGAAACCTCGCGGCCTGAGCTCCCGCCGGCGGTCAGCGACCCGGAGCCAGCACTCTCCGAGCCAGTCCGCGACGCAGCCCCGCTTGAGAACCCGAGTCTCGTGGAGGATGCCGACCCGTTCGCGCCGGTCGAGCCCGCGACCGTTGCGCCCGAGCCGGCGACCGTCGAACTCGTTGCGGGTGGTGAGGGGCGGCGTGGGGTGGCGGCGCGGTTGCGGGCGGAGGGCTTGTCGAACAAGCAGATCGCCGCCCGGATGGACGTGCATCCCTCGACCGTGGGCCGATGGCTGCCCCGCCCACCCGAGCCCGGCTCACCAGAGCCGTCTGAGTCGTCCGGCCCGCAGGGGGCCGGCATCCCACCTGATCTGAGCGAGGAGGAACCATCATGAACGCCGATCAGCATCCCCACCCATCCCACCAACCTCCGCCCGAGGCGACTGTCGAGCCGCGGGAGGGGCCGGACCCGTCGGCGAGTATGGCGCCCGAGGCGATCCAGGCCGCCGACGTCGACCGCAACCCCCAAACGGGAGACGCACTGGACCTGGATCGGCCGGCTCGTGGGGTGGATTGGGTGCGGGCATCCGATCTCGTCTCCCGTGGCAGCGGGTATCTCTCCCGGCGCGGGATCGATCTCCAGGCCGACCTGTTCGGTCGCGCCCGCTCGGGCATCGCCACCGGAGCCCGGCACGTCGCCGCCGGCGTGAAGCGGCTGTCCCCGTTGTCGGCGTTCGGGCGTGAGGAGCCCGCGCTCGAGGCGCGGGGCCTGGGACGGGAATGAGGGTGACCGATCATGCTGACGACCCAACCCAAGACCCGTAGCCTGCCGGCTGTCCGTGGGGACTGTGGTGCACCTGCTTGTCAGGAGGTGCTGTGATGACGACGCGCACGATGACCGCCGCGGCTGGCGGCGAGGACTACACGAGCAGCGAGGGCCTGCGGGCTCTGCTGACCCGGCTGCACGAGGAAGGCCCCGGTGCCTGGCGCACCGACCCGGCCGCTGCGGAGCTCATGCAGTACGCGGCCGAGAAGTATGCCGCGCTTGCCAGGAAGCATCATCTTGATCCGTGGGAGGCCGTCAGCGCGGCCTTCGAGGTGATGCGCACCCGCTCGGCACGCGAGGCGTGCGATCCGTGGGCGGTGGTCACCCACGCGGTGCAGCGCACCTGCTGGGCCGAGGAACGCGGCCAAGGCCTGCTGTGCTCGGTGCATCAGGCCCGCAAGAACCGCTACACGATGTTCCACGACGCCGAGCGCCTCTCGGATCGCGAGAACAGCCTGGACGACTACCACGAGGCCTTCCAGGTCACCGACCCCGCCCTCAACTTCACCGACGACGATGAAGATGACGTGCGGGAGGATGATGCGGCGTCCGAGGCGGCGTTGGGGGTGACGTCGGCGATGAGCGCGATGGAGGACGCGATCGCGTTCGTGACGCTGCTGGGGTGGCCGCCGCAGATGGCACGCTCCTGCGTCGAGCACATCTGCGGCATGGTCGCCCGTGCCGGGTCCCGGCAGTCGGCGTTCGAGTCGCTGCGCCGCGACAAGCACGCCCGCGCCATGCTGGACGTGCCGAGCGCGTCGTGGTCGGCGCTGGTGCGGGTGCTGATCGGCAACCACATGCCCGGCGTATCCGCGACGCGGGCGGGGCGGGGCATTCTGCTCCGGTTGCTGATCGGTGAGAGCCTGCCGGTGCTGCTGCGCGACGACGACCTCGTGCTCACGGTCGCGCTCTCGGCCCCCAAGGGTGGTGGACGGGCATGAGCGGGCACATCGAGCTGGAACGGGCGGTGTCCTCGATCACCATCGGCACCCGCCACCGCACCGACCTCGGCGACATCGACGCGCTGGCCGCGTCGATCGAGCGCGACGGGCTGCTGCAGCCGCCGACGATCACCCCTGACGGGGTGCTCGTGTGCGGCAGGCGGCGGCTCGCCGCGGTCCAGCAGCTCGGCTGGCGGGTGGTGAACGTGTGGGTGCGGTCGGGGATCTCGGATCGGCTCGGGCACCTGCTCGCCGAGCAGGAC
This sequence comes from Brachybacterium sp. AOP25-B2-12, assembly GCF_052378625.1. NCBI lineage: Bacteria > Bacillati > Actinomycetota > Actinomycetes > Micrococcales > Dermabacteraceae > Brachybacterium > Brachybacterium sp. AOP25-B2-12. The sequence goes on from NZ_JBQSXW010000014.1 coordinate 18,820, forward strand.
GACAACCTGCTGCACAAGGACCTCTCCCCGCTGGAAGCGGCGTCGCTGTATCGCGAGCTCAAGGCGCTGCTGGCCGAGGACGCCGCCCACCGGCAAGAGGCCTCCCGGTTCTCCACCGACCGGCAACCCGATACCGTAGGTGAGGACGGTGGCGGAAAGTTTCCGGCACCGTCCACCCCGCCCGGTGAGACGCGGCAGCAGGCGGCGGCGATGATCCCCGGCGCCGCCTCGTACCGGACGCTGGACAAGATCGAGGCCATCGAGCAGGCCGCTACCCGCGAGGACCTCACCGAGGAGGTCCGCGCCCAGGTCGCCGATGCGCTCGCGAGGGTGCAGGCGGGAGCGCCGGTGCATCCGATCTTCGAGGAGGTCCGCGCCCTCACCCAGAGCCCGAACCAGGCGGGGGTGGATTTGGATGAGCTCGCACGGCAGGCGCTCGCCCGCGCGAAGGCCGCACCCCGCCGCAAGAGCACCCCGGCGGTGCGGCCGGTGGCGGGCGTGTGGACGACGCGGTCGTTCCTGGTGATCTGGGGCGAGCTGGAGGACTGGTGGACGCACTACGACCCCGGCCTGCTCGCCGCCGAGCTCACCGAGGAGCAGATCGAGATGTTCCTGACCGTCGCCGACGGCACCACCCAGTTCGCCACCGCCCTCACCCACGCCCGCCACACCGCACCAGACCCCACCGAAGAAGACGCGGCGGAGGGTGGGGTGCGGCACCTCCGCGCCCTCTAACCCGTCTCTGCTGTTTGTTGCCGCCCCTGGGCCTGCGGGTCCCGGGGGCGGACCTGTGCGTGCGGGGTGCACCTGATGGGCATGAACCCGACAGATGCTTCCCGTCCCCGTCGCCGCCTCGTCCTCCTCTCCGCGCTGGCGGCGGTCGTGCTGGCCGTCGTGGGCGTCGGCGTCTACGGCCTCCTCACCGGCCCACCCACCAGCACCACCGACGAGGCGCCGCCCCGCCCCACGTCCGCGACGCCTGCACCGTCGGGTGAAGGGTCGCGGGAACTGCCGGAGATTGCCGAGACCGATGATCCGGAGGAGTTCGCCCGTGAGGTCGCGACCGCGTTGTTCGCGTGGGACACCGCCTCAGGGTTGATGCCGCTGGACTACACGAGCGTGCTGATGGGCGTGGCCGACCCGACCGGGGTCGAGCAGGCAGGCCTCGCCTCCGACATCGCCGGCTACCTGCCCAGTCGTGAGACCTGGGCCGAGCTGCGCCGGTACGCCACGGCCCAGCACCTGGAGATCACCGACGTGTTCGTGCCCGACGCGTGGGCGCAGGCCCAATCCCAAGCCCAGCCGGGCCAGCTCCCCGCAGGCACCACCGCGTACACGGTCGAGGGCATCCGCCACCGGCAGGGCGTCTGGAACGACGAGCCGACGACGAGTGAGCACGAGGTCGCGTTCACGATCTTCCTGACCTGCCCGCCCGATAACGCCGACCAGCAGTCCTGTTACCTGCTGCGGCTGTCCTTCCTCGATCAGCCCCTGCGCTGAGGCAGGGAGGCGACGATGCGCAAGGCCATCACGATCCTGGCCGTGCTGATCCTGCTCGGCCCGATGCTCACCCTCGTCTCGGTCGGGCTGCTGGTCAACCCCGCCTCGACCGCGTGCGCCGCCCCCGGCGACGACACGGTGCGGGTCGGGGACGTGCCCGACGAGCTGACCTCCACCACGCGTAACGGCGAGACCATAACGCTCGGACGGGCGGAGCTCACCCATGCCGTCACGATCATCGAGACCGGATCGGCAACTGACGGGGTGGGCCGGGATGGGATCATCATCGCGCTGATGGCGGCGCTGACCGAGTCGCGGATGCGGATGCTCGCCAACACCGGCGTCTACCCCGACAGCGGCGACTACCCCCACGACGGCAACGGGTCGGACAACGACAGCCTGGGCCTGTTCCAGATGCGCCCGCAGGCCGGGTGGGGCACGGTCGCCGAGCTCATGGACCCCGACTACCAGGCTGCCGCGTTCTACGGCGGACCGGACGGTCCCAACGGCGGCTCCCCGCGGGGGCTGCTGGACATTCCGGGCTGGGAGCAGATGGGCAAGGGCGAAGCCGCCCAGAGCGTGGAAGTGAGCGCGTTCCCGGAGCGGTACGACAACTATGAGCCCGTCGCCGACGACATCCTCGCCGCCCTGACCGCCAGCGGCGCCGCCGGCCCCGCCCGCGCCCCGGCGCTTGTGGCGGCGGAGCGTGCCGAGTCGGGGTCGGGGCGGGTGGTGTTCCCGCTGCCGGAGGGCACCTGGGTGGCGACCAGCCCGTTCGGGCCGAGGACGCATCCGATCACCGGGGAGCTGGAGTCCTTCCATACCGGCGCGGACTTCGCCGCCCCGGACGGGACCCCCATCCTCGCCGCAGCCGACGGGCAAGTGACCGTCGCGGAGTACTCGGAGCAGTGGGGTGGGCAGGTCGTCATCGAGCACCGCATCGACGGTGCCCAGGTCGCGACCGCGTACATCCACATGTGGCAGCACGGCATCCACGTCGCCGTCGGCGATCAGGTCCGGGCCGGGCAGCACATCGCCGACGTCGGCTCCTCGGGGATGTCCACGGGCCCGCATCTGCATTTCGAGGTCCGTGACGGCGGCACCACCGGCGACTACATCGACCCCGCCGCCTGGCTCAACGACCACGACGCGGCTGACCTGGAAGAATCCGGCATCACCCCCGCCGCTGAGGAATGCGATACCGAAGACGAAGCACCGGGTGAGCCGTCGCCGGTTGAGGGCGACGGCGATGAGCTGGTGGACGACCCGACCAGCGACGGGCAGATCACGGTGCGGATGCGCAGCGTCTACGAGCAGACTCTGGCCGCGTTCCCCGACTCGACCTGGGCGTGCTACTCGCCACGCCCCGGCCAGAGATCCGAGCATCCGATCGGGCGGGCGTGCGATGTCGCGTTCGGGAACGCGATCGGCCAGTACCCGACCCCAGGCCAGCTTGAGTACGGGTGGGAGGTCACCGACTGGCTGATGGAGCACGCCGAGACCCTCGGCATCGAGTATCTGATCTGGCAGAACCTGATCTGGTCGCCCGCCCGCGCAGACGAGGGGTGGCGCGACTACACGCACGGCACCGACATCACCACCCGGCACGAGGACCACCTGCACATCACCGTCGAAGGCGGTGGGGCATGATGGACGTGTTCCCGGACTTCGAGGGCCTGTCGGGGATCGACGGGCTACGCGAGATCGCCGGCGCCCTGCTGATGTTCGTGCTCGTGATCGCCGTGCTGATGCTCCTGGTCTCCGCGATCTGCTGGGCCATCGCCGCGGCGACCGGCAACTACAGCGGCGCGGCGAAAGGCCGCATCGGGGTGCTCGTCTCCCTCGGCGGGGCGATCCTCGCCGGCGCCGGCGTGACCTGGCTGAACTGGCTCATCGCCCTCGGCAACCAGCTCTAACCCCACCCCGACGTCCCTTCCACGGCCCGTCCCTGGCAACTGCCGGGGGCGGGCTGTTCGCTTGCGTGCGGGAGGGGCGGGTGCACCTGGCGAGCGGAACTGTCTGCCGTCTCGTGAAAGGGCACTCATCGTGATTGACATCGACCCCAACTCCTCGGGGCTTCCGGGAATTGAGCAACTGCGCACCATCGTCGGCGCGGTGATGACCGTCGGCCTCATCCTCGCCGTGCTCGCGCTGATTGTCAGCGCCGTGGTCTGGGCGTACGGCTCGAACTCCTCGAACCCGCACTTGGCCGGGCGGGGGAAGACGGGCCTGCTGATCTCCTGCGGCGCGGCCGTGATCTGCGGCGCCGCCGTCGCGCTGGTGAACTTCGGCTGGAACGTCGGCCAGCAGGTCTAACCCGCCCCCTTCTTCTGTCTGTGTGTGAAAGGAGGGGCCGGTCGTGAGCGTGTGCGACATCCCCGTCATCTCCACCGTGTGCGACGCCGTCGGCGAGGGCACCGCGTCCCTGATCGCGGCCCCGTTCGACTGGCTCGCCTCCTCGATGGCAGGAGCCGCGTCCTGGCTGATGGAGACCATGTGGAAGGTCTTTGACACCACGACGATGGTCGACCTCGGCCAGGACGGGTTCCTCTCGGTCTACAACCTGCTGTTCGGGATCGCGCTGTTCATCATAGCGATCTTCTTCTTCCTCCAGCTCATCACCGGGATGATCCACCGCGACCCGACCGCCCTCTCGCGGGCGGCGTTGGGGGCGGGCAAGTCGATCCTCGGCAGCTTTGTCGTGGTCACGCTGACCACGCTGCTGCTGGAGATCGTCGACCAGCTCTGCATCGGCCTGATCCAGGCCGCCGGGGAGACCACCGAGTCGATGGGCAACCAGCTCCTCCTGCTCGCCGGCGCCCTGAACACCCTGAACATCGCCGCCCCCGGCGTGGGCGCGATCGTCGGGATCTTCCTCGCCGGCCTGATGATCGCCGCGATCGGGATCGTGTGGTTCTCGCTGCTGATCCGCAAGGCGCTGATCCTCGTCACCGTCGTCCTCGCCCCGCTCGCCCTCTCCGGCGCGTCGTGGGATGTCACCAAGGGGTGGATCGGGAAATGGGCGACGTTCCTGATCGCCCTGATCGTCTCCAAGCTCGTCCTGGTCGTGGTGTTCCTCGTCGCGATCACCCAGATCGCCACCCCCATCGACGCGGGCCTGACCGCGGTGACCGAGCCCATCGCCGGGATCGTGCTGCTCGGCATCGCCGCGTTCGCGCCGTACATGGTCTACCGGCTGATCTCGTTCGTCGGCTTCGACCTCTACAACTCGATGGGCGCCGAGCAGGATGCGAAGTCCGCGATGAACCGGCCCCTGCCGATCCCGTCCAAGCCCGGCGGCGACGGTCCCAAGAAGATCCTCCAAGGCTCCGGCGACGGCGACGACACCGCAAGCAGCAGCGACAGCGGGGGTGGTGGGACGCCGCCGGTCCCGTCCGGGCCGCCCGCCGGCACGGAGACCGCGACCGCCGAGGCCGGCACCGAGGCCGGCGCCGAGACCGCGGCCGGGGCGGGGCCTGCCGCCCCGGTGGTCGCCGGAGCGCTCGTGGTCAAGGAATCCGCCGAGGCCGGCCCGAAAGCCGGCACCGAGATCGGCCAGCAAGCCGACGCTGCCGCCGGCGGCGCCGAGCACACCAGCACCCCCAACGATCCCGGCAGCAGCAGCCCCGGCATGGGTGGCGGTTCGGGCGGTGGGACGCCGCCTCCGGCCTCGCCGCCGATGCCGAACACCCCGAGCGACCCGCAGCCGGGACCTGCCGGCGGGAAGGAGTAGACCATGCCACGCACCGACGATCCGAAGACTGCCGGCGAGCTGGAGCCGGTGAAGTTCTCCCGCCTCACCCGCCGCGGCCTGATCCTGGGCCTGTCGCTGTCGCAGATGATCGCCCTCGGCACAGGCGGGGCGTCCCTGATCGGGGCGCTCTACGCCGGCGGCGGCATCCTCATCGCCTACTCCGCCCCCATCTGGGTGACCGCGATCGTCCTGGTGTGGGTGAAGATCGGCGGGCGGGCGCTGGTGGAATGGATACCCGTCTGCGCGTGGTGGCTGTGGCGCACCACCGGCGGGCAGCTCCGCTACCGGCGCCGCATCACCACCCCCAGGCCCGCGGGCACCCTCGCCCTGCCCGGCGACATGGCACGGCTGCGCGAGTACACCGACCCCGACACCGGGGCGGGCATGATCCACGACCCCACCAGCAACACCCTCACCGTCGTCGTCTCCGTCACCCATCCCGCGTTCGTGCTGCTCGACCCGGCCGAGCAGCACCGCCGCGTCACCGCCTGGGGGCGAGTGCTGGCGACGATCTGCCGCTCCGGACGCGTGTCGGCGTTGCAGGTGCTGGAGCGCACCCTGCCCGATTCCGGGCAGGGCCTTGCGGAATGGTGGGCCGAGCACGGCAGCCACGACGGGTCGTGGGCCTCGACCACCTACGCCGAGCTCATCGAACGCGCCGGACCCGCAGGCGAACGCCACGCCACGAGCCTGTCCCTGTCGCTGGACATGCGGGCCGCGGCCCGGCAGATCCGCACCGCAGGCGGCAACATCCGCGGTGCGGCGAACGTGCTCCGGCAGGAGATGACCACGCTCATCGCCGCGCTGCGAGCGGCGGACCTCACCCCGTCGGCGTGGCTCACCACGGGCGAGATCGCGGTCATGCTGCGCACCGCCTACGATCCCGCGATCGGCCCCACCCTGGAACGCCACGGCCAGCTCGGACAAGACCTCGCCACCGCCGGCCCGGTCGCTGTTGCCGAGACCTGGGAGCGGCTGCGCACCGACTCCGGCTACCACGCCGTGCTCTGGATCAGCGAGTGGCCGCGAGCGATGGTGTACCCCGGTTTCCTCGCCCCGGTCGCCCTGTCGACGGGGATACAGCGGTCGATCTCGCTGATCTGCACCCCACTCAGAACCGACCAGGCCGTGCGCGACATCCGCAAGAAGAAAGTCGAGTACATCTCGGACCAGAACCAGCGGTCCAAGATCGGGCAGATCCAGGACGCCTCCCAGACCGCGGAATACGAGGACGTGCTGCGCCAGGAAGCCGATCTCACGGCCGGGCACGGGGTGCTGCGCTACACCGGCCTGATCGCCGTGACCGCCCCCACGATCGAGGAGCTCGACACCGCCGTCGCCGCGATCGAGCAATCCGCCATCCAAGCCTCCTGCGAGACCCGCCTGCTCGTGGGGCAGCAGGCGCAGGCGTTCACCGCCGCCGCCCTCCCGCTCGCCCGCCGCATCTAACCCCCTTGGTGGGCGGGTGCGGGTGGTGCACCTGGCGGGTACAGCGCCCCGACCTCTCTTTCACCTCCGGGGCCGGGGCGCTGCCCCTGTTCCGCACCGTTCCGAGGGAGCTGTCATGCCCACATTCGATGATCCGCACGCCGCCGCACGCCAGGCCACCGAAGCCCTCCGCGGCCTCGCCGAGACCACCGCCAGCCTGGATGACCCGCGGGCCCTGTCGCCGCTGATCGGCGAGCTGCAGGCGGCCACCCGCTCGGTGACGCAGGTGCTCCGGCAGCTCTCCCACGCCCACGAGCGACACGCCGTCCGCGCTCTCACGAAGACAGGCGATCTTGGGGGTGAGCTGGCGCTGGACGCTTTCGATGCGCTCCAGGAGACGGCGGGCTATATCGAGGCCGCCGGCCCGTACCTGGACCGGGCCGCTGACACGACCGCGCAGATGGTGTGGCCGACCGAGCAGCCGCCGGAGCGGTGGATCAGCGTCGTCTTCCTCCAGGGCGAGGAGGCCGAGGCGGTGCTGGAGATCATCGACCGGCAAGGCACCGACGCCGCGGTCGAGTACCTCGCCGGCTGGGATATGGCCGATGAGACCGAGGAAGACGCGCTGGAGAACGGGTACGTCTACGACGCTCCGCCTCAGAGCCCGAACGATCGCCTCGCGACCCGTGACGTGTATGCGCTGACCTACAACCCGGATCTCGGCTACGTGGGTCTGACCCGGCCGATGAACGTCATGCCTGACCCGGTGCTCCTGCGCCTGGTGAATCCCGTCCCACCGCCGCCCGTCGAGAGCGAGCCGCCGGTCGCCGGGCCACTGGTGGCGGCTTCTCAGGCGGAGGGGACGCGGGGTCGGCATCGTGGCCCGGACCGGGAGGGCGGGCCGTCGTGGTTCCGGCCGGATGCGATCACCGACATCGAGCAGTCGAGGGGGCTGTCGCTGTGAGCGGGCGGCAGGAGCGGGAGCGGCTGCACACCGCGGTGCTCGTCGCCCCGGCGAAGGAGCGGCGCCGGCTGCGCAAGCAGCGCCGGCAGGCGGCGGCCGAGCTCGTCGCCGAGCAGCACCAGAGGCAGCAGGCCGAAGCTAAGGCGAAGAGGGAGCGTGAACGGGCCGAACGTCGGGCGACGCGGTATCTGCCCGCCGCCGGGGAGCCCGGACCTGGGATGCTGCGCACGCCGGGCCGGTTCCGGTTACCGCGGCACCAGGACACCTCCGCCATGCTGTCCGGGGCGTACCCGTTCCTCGCCGAAGGGGGCCTCGGCTCGCAGGGCGTGTTCATCGGCCAAGACCTCTACTCCGGCGGGTCGTTCGTGTACGACCCGTGGGTGCTGTACGCCAACGGCGTCATCACCGCCCCGAACATCGTCGTCGCCGGGATCGTCGGATCGGGGAAATCCTCCCTCGCCAAAAGCCTCTACACGCGGTCGTTGGGGTTCGGGCGGCGGGTCTACATCCCCGGCGACCCGAAAGGCGAGCACACCGCGGTCGCCGAGGCCGTCGGCGGGCGGGCGATCAAGCTCGGCCACGGCCAGCCCGCCCGCCTCAACCCCCTCGATGAGGGCTACCGACCCGCCGGGCTCTCCGACGAGCAATGGACCGCGACGGTCACCTCCCGGCGCCGCGATCTCATCGGCGCGCTGACCGAGACGGTGCTGGCGCGGCCCATGTCGCCGTTGGAGCACACCGCGATCGACACGGCACTGGCTGCGACGATGCGCGGCAACACGGTGCCGATCCTGCCGATGATCGTCGACCACCTCCTCGAACCCGACCACGACCCCGACGGCCGCCTCAAAGAGGACGGCCGCATGGTCGGCCACGCCCTGCGCAGGCTGGTCGGCGGCGACCTCGCCGGCCTGTTCGACGGACCCTCCACCGAGGTGTTCGACCCGTCGCTGCCGATGATCTCCCTGGATTTGTCCCTGGTCACGGAGAACTCCACCCTCATCTCGGTGCTCATGACCTGCTCGTCGGCATGGATGGAGGCCGCGCTGCTCGATCCCGCCGGCGGGCAACGGTGGTGCATCTATGACGAGGGCTGGCGCCTGATGAGCCAGCCCGCGTTGTTGAGGAGGATGGATGCGCATTGGCGCCTCGCCCGCGCGTATGGGATCGCGAACGCGATGATCTTCCACAAGGTCTCCGACCTCGACAACGTCGGCGACGCCGGCTCCGCCATGCGCGGCCTGGCGAACTCGTTGCTGGCGAACGCGGAGACGAGGATCATCTACCGGCAGGAATCCGACCAGCTCGGCTCGACCTCCGCCGCGCTCGGGCTCACCGGCACCGAGCAGTCCCTCCTGCCCACCCTCGGCGTCGGGCAGGGCCTGTGGAAGATCAAGGGCAAGTCCTACGTCATCCAGCACCAGCTCCACCCCGCCGAGAACCGCCTCTTCGACACCAGCGCCCGCGCCGCCGCGAAAGTCTAGAAGCTCCCGCGATTCCTGACCGTTGCTCATCCTGGCCGAGCGGGCCGGGGTGGGGTGGGTGCACCTGGCGGGCATGAGACATGCCCCGAATCCTGATTCGTCCGCCCCGGTTCCGGTGTCGGTACCGCATCTCGTGCTCGACGTGCACGACGACGGCACCCTGACCGCGACGCTTGATACCCGCCCGGTCGATCCGCCCGACGAGCACGGGTGGCGGCGGGCGATGTTCGCGCAGATCGTGGACCAGGCAAGCCAGGAGCGTACGATCCCGGTGCGGGTGACCGTGCACGAGTGCGACGGCACGACCTTCACCGACATCCTGCCCGCCGCCACACGCCCCACCCCCAAACCCGCCACCGAAGGGAAGCCGAAGCCGGCGGTCCGGCGCCGCCGGACGGCAGAGGCGGTGTCGGTGGACGGCGGGGACGGGTTCATCGCCGGGGAGGACGTCGCGGTCGCGCTGATCGTCTCCCACACCGACGCGACCCCCGACGGGCGAGTGGGTGCCTTGCTCGATCCGGCCGTGATCACCGCAGCCAAAGCCGGCGAGGTGGTGCTGGTCGGGCGGGTCTCCGGCACCACCGCGATCCGGAGGCTGTCGTGACCGGGCCGCAGGGCCGCCCCGGTGGGAGCGGGGCGATGGGTGACGAGCTCACCAACATCATCCTCATCGCCATCGCCGGCCTGCTCGGGGTCGCGTTCGTGCTGCGCATCGCCGGCAGCGTGACCGCGTTCCTCACCGGCCACCCCCAACCCACCGTCGGCGTGACGGGCGGGGTCGCAGTGTTCTTCGATCCGGCGGACCCTGGCGGGCAGCTCGGCGCCGCGGGGCTGAGCCCGGTCGTCTACTGGATCATCACCGCCCTCATGCTCACCGCGCTGGCCGCGGCGGGGTTCTGGGGGTGGGGACTGGTGCGGCGGATGAGCCGGCAGGCCGCGCACGACCCGCACCGGCAGGAAGGCACCGCGACCCGTCACGAGGTCGCGAAGACTGCCTCCACCACCGCGCTGATGCGCAGGGCTTCGACCCTGCGTCCGACGCTTGCGAACCCGAAGCCCGGTGATGTGGGCTACCGGCTCGGCACCGCGCACCGGCACGAGGTCTGGGCGAGCGTGGAAGACTCCCTCCTGCTCGTCGGAGCCCCGAGGAGCGGCAAGGGCCTGTTCCTGGTGATCCCGGCGATCCTCGACGCCCCCGGCGCGGTGGTGACGACCAGCACGCGCCCGGATAACGTCACCGCCTGCCTGCGAGCGAGGAAGCGGATCGGGCCGGTGGCGGTGTTCGATCCGCAGCATCTGGCCGAGGGCCTGCCGGCCGGGATGCGCTGGTCGCCCGTGCGGGGATGCGAGTCGCCGCAGACCGCGATGATCCGCGCCGCAGGGCTCGCCTCCGCGACCGGCCTGAGTGCGGGCGGGGTCGAGGGCGGGGACTTCTGGGAAGGCAAGACCAAAGCCGCCCTGCAAGCCCTCCTGCACGCCGCCGCCCTCGACGGCAGGACCCCGGCTGAGTTGTTCCGGTGGACGCTCGATCCCACGAGCGCGGCCGATGCGGTCGCGATCCTCACCAACCACCCGCAGGCGGCGACGGGGTGGGCGGATTCGCTGGCGTCGATGATCGACGCCGACCCGCGCACCAGGGACTCGATCTGGCAAGGCGTCAGCCTCTCCCTGGCAGCGCTGGCGGACCCTCGGGTGCTCGATGCGGTCTCGCCAGGCGAGGGTGAGGAGTTCGACCCCGAGGCGTTCATCCAGCAGCGCGGCACCCTGTTCCTCCTCGCCACCGGCGCGGGAGCCGGCAACAGTGCCGCGCTCGTCGCCGCCCTGGTCGAGGACCTGGTCGAGACCGCCCGCCGGCTCGCGGCACGCTCGGCCGGGGCCCGGTTGGACCCGCCGATGCTGCTCGCGCTCGATGAGATCGGGAACCTCTCACCGCTGCCGTCGCTGCCGACATTGATGTCCGAAGGCGGCGGCACCGGCATCACGACGCTTGCGGTCTTGCAGTCTCTGGCGCAGGCGCGGGACAAGTGGAACGAGCACCAGGCCGGCGCGATCTGGGACTCCTCGATCGTGAAGATCCTCCTCGGCGGCGCCTCCAACAGCCGCGACTTGCAGGACCTCTCCACACTGATCGGGGAACGCGACGAGCTGACCGACTCCACCACGGTCGGCGACTACGGGTCCCGCTCCAACCAGCGCAGCATCCGCCGCGTGGCGATCCTGCCGCCGGATCGGATCAGGACGCTCCCGTTCGGCACCGCCGTCACCATGCTCCGCTCGGCGCCGCCGATCATCACCGACCTGCGGGCCTGGCCCGACCGTCCCGACGGGAAACAGCTCAAGGCCGACCGTGCCGAGGTCGAGCAGCTCCTGCACCAGGCCCACCAGTAACCGGCGGAACGAGCGGGCGCACCTGCCTGCCGTAACCGCCCCCACCCAGGGGGCGGCCCGAGCACAGGGAGCAGACGATGAGCGAGCAACAGCAACAGCAGCGCAATGCGGGCCCGGACATTGGCGAGTCGTTCTACGGGTTCGTCGCCTCCAACCCGCAGCCGACGACCCGTGAGGGCACCTCGCGCCTGTACTTCAAGGCCGGGCAGGAGCACTACGACACCGCACCGGACGGGTCCCGGATCAAGCTCCCCACGACCTTCCACGACATGGTCGCGTTCCGGGGAGCAGCCGAGGCCGGTGACCGCAAACTCGAAAAGGGCGACTGGTTCCTCGCGGCCGGGCGCACCCAGAAGAGCACGAACCCCAACACCGGCGTCGAGGAGACCGAGTTCATCGCCAGCCGCTTCGGTCACGACCTGGCCCGCATGAACACCGAGGTCGGCACCCCGCGCCGCCTGTCCCAGATGGAATCTCCGAACCGGCAGCAGCCGCAACGTCAGGTCACGTTCCAACCCGCCGAGCCCGAGACGCCCGAGCACGAGCAGCCCGCACGGGCCATGTGAGCACGGGACGGCACATGATGAACGACCACACCACCACGCCCGCCCCGGATGATGCGGCTTCTGAGCCCGGGGAATGGGAGGAGGAGAGCTTCGACCCGGTCGGTCCCGACGAGGTGCCAGGACCCCCGCGGCCGGTGAACTGGAACCTGCTGCTGTCCCACGACCTGGAACAGGAATGGCTCGCCCTGAACCGCTGGGTCGAATGGCTCCGGCGGACCTATGCGCTGCCAGCGTCGGTGATCCCTCCGCACTGGCACCGCCACCCCGAGTTGCAGTGGGAGCTGTCCGCGCTGCATCTGCACTGGCTCGCCGCCTACGACCCCGAGCAGAACGCGTCCGCGGCGATCGGGTGGCATCGCGACTTCGCCGCGGCCCGGCAGCGGCTGCGTGACTGGGTCGCCGCCTCCGGCACCAGGCTGGATCGCGACCGTCCCTCCCGGCAGACCGCCTGGCCCGGCGAACCACCCGCCCCCGCCGTCGAGGACACCCCGATCATCAACCGGCGCGAGGACTTCGTCGCGTTCGTGATCGAGCAAGTCGCCGAACGCAAGACTGCTGAGGACGCGTTCTTCGCCCGCCTCGATGACGAGCCAAGCGAGGAGGGGTGATCGGTGATGGTGCGGAACTATCAGCGCAAGACCACCCGGCCACCTGCGGACCGGAACCTGCACGTCACGTTCACGAGGCGGGAGCAGATCGACGTGGAGAAGGTCGCCGAAGTCCTCATCCGCGTCGCGCTACGCGAGGCCGGCACCGGCACCACGGTCGGGCAGGCCGGAGAGCAGCTCCGAGCACTGCTCGGCAGCGAACGGTAGAATCCCTGACAAGTAGTACGTCCACCAGGGCGCTACCGGCTTACCCCTTGTTGCCCGGACCCGTCGCGGTCCGGCAGGCCTTCCAACTGTGTCGTGACAGCCCGACGGCGCCCGCACCCATCCCCAACATTGGGGGCGGGTGAGAGCCCCGAAAGGCAATCACGACCATGACACTCACCGACCTCCCCGCCGGCCTCGACCTCGCAGGCCTGCGCTCCCTGGCCCGCTCCGCAGTCCCCGTCCTCGATACCGTCCTCCCCGATGGGAAGGTCCCGGCGATCTCCTATCTGCGGGTCTCCACCAAGGACCAAGCCACCCGCAACGGCCTCGAAGAAGGCCTGTCCATCCCCGCGCAGCGTGAGGCCGCGCAACGCAAGGCCGACCAGCTCGGCGCGGTCATCGTCGCGGAGTTCATCGAGCCCGGCGAGTCCGGCAAGTCCGCCCGCCGCAAAGCCCTCCAAGAGATGCTCGACTACCTCGCCGAGCATCCCGTCAGGTACTGCATCATCAACAAGGTCGACCGGATCGCGAGAAACCGGCTCGATGACGCGATCATCCACGCCACCCTCCGCCAGGCCGGAGTCACCCTCGTGTCCGTCATGGAGAACATCGACGAGACCCCCTCGGGGATGCTCATGCACGGCATCATGGCCTCCATCGCCGAGTTCTACTCCCTGAACCTCGCACAGGAGGTCACCAAGGGGCTCGTGCAGAAAGCCTCGATCGGCGGCACTCCGCACAAGGCGCCCATCGGCTACCTCAACGTCCGCACCACCGACGCGAACGGGCACGAGGTCCGCGACGTGCAGCTCGACCCAGACCGGGCCGAGCTCGTCCGGTTCGCGTTCACCGCCTACGCCACCGGTGACTGGTCTCTGTCCAAGCTCGCCCGCGAGCTGGAGACCCGCGGCCTCACCACCAGGCCCACGCCGACGTTCCCCGCCAAGCCTGTCACCACGACGACGCTGCACAAGATCCTGACCAACCCCTACTACCAGGGCATCGTCACCTTCCGCGACGTCACCTACCCCGGCACCCACGAACCACTCGTAACCCCCGAGACGTTCGAGCAGGTGCAGACGATCCTCGGGCAGAACCACGTCGTGGGCGACAAGCCGCAGAAGTACGATCACTACCTCAAAGGCTCGATCTACTGCGCCTGCGGGAAGCGGCTCATGTTCGAGCGGCCCCGCAACCACCAAGGCGTCGCCTACGACTACTTCACCTGCACCGGCCGACGGTTCAAGCGCAACGACTGCCAGCGCACCGCCGTCCTCACCCACCGCGTCGAGCAGTCCATCAAGACCCGCTACCAACACGTCTCGATCACCGCTGACGAGGCGACGCAGATCAAGGGCGTGCTCGGGCAGGTGTTCGACACCCTCGCCGAGTCCACCAGCGACGAGCAGAAAGTGCTCGCGGGGCAGAAGGCCAAGCTCGAAGCCGAGCAGGTCAAGCTCCTCCAGGCCCACTACGCCGACGCGATTCCGATCGACCTGCTCAAGACCGAGCAGGATCGCATCCGCGCGAGCCTGCAAGCGATCACAGGCCGACTCGACACCTTGGAGACAACCTACGACAAGGCCAAGGTCGGACTCGACGCGATCCTCGGACTCCTGACCGACATCAGCGACGTCTATGCCAAGGCCGAACCCGCCGAACGACGCATGCTCAACCGCGCCCTCTTCGACCGCATCACCATCGATGACGAAGACCAAGCCGCCTTCGAACCAGCCCAAGCGATCGCCACGATCCTCGCCACCAACACCAGGCCACACAACGAAAAAACCTTGCCCCGCGATCACGCGGGGCAAGGTTCGAACATTCAACTTTACGTGGAGCTAAGGGGATTCGAACCCCTGACCTCTTCATTGCGAACGAAGCGCTCTACCAACTGAGCTATAGCCCCGTGCGAGCCCTCGGGCCCGCAACAGCCCCGCCAACCTACCATCCCACCAGGGGCGTCACGACATCGGCCAGGGCCGTCCGACGAACATCACACGGCTGCGGTGGCGTCGTCCTGTCGACGCGCCTGGATGGCGTCCTGCAGCTCGTCGAGCACCGCGATGCGTCCTGATCCGGTGCATGCGACGTAGGCCGGGCGCTCGTGGTCCGCGGCCTCGGGATCCCCCGTGCCGGACCAGGTCCGGAGCGATCCGCCTGCCCGTTCGACCAGCAGAAATCCCGCCGCGACGTCCCACGGGTTGATGTGCGCCAGCAGCGTCGCATCGGCCCAGCCGGCGGCGACGTACGCGAGCTCGATGGCGGCAGAGCCCAGCGACCGCACGGAGCTGACGCCCTGGGCGATCTGCGTGTATCCCAGCAGCGCCCCGGCGGCGTCCTCGTCGAGGTCCCGCGGGGAGGGGAAGGCCGTGAGCACCAGCGCGTCCCGGGCGTCGTGCGTGGCGCGGGGGCGCAGGCGCACGCCGTTCAGTCGTGCCCCGTCGGCATCGGCCGTGAACACCTGCTCCAGGATCGGCGCGTCGACCACGCCCGCGACCAGCTCCCCGTCCACGGCCGCCCCGATGGACACGCAGAAGATCGGCAGCCCGGCGGCGAAGTTGGAGGTGCCGTCGATGGGGTCGACGTAGAACGTCACCGGGCCCTCGCCCGCGCGCTCCCCGCCCTCCTCGCCGACGATCCGGCAGCCGGGCACGAGGCGTTGGAGGTTCTCGACGATGATCTGCTCGCAGCGCTTGTCGTGCTCGGTGACGATGTCGTGCGAGGACGTCTTGTCCTCACGGCCGATGTCGTTGCGGTCGATCGAGCGGAGGTGGTCGGCGGCGGCCTTCGCGGCGACCCGCGAGACCTCCAGGAGGAAAGCGGGATCGGTGTGGTCGGCGGTCTCGGCGGGGGTGGTCGATGCCATGTCCTCAGCCTAGAGGCCGCTCAGGCTCCGCGGCGGCGCGCCAGGATCGCGTCGAGGTCGAGGTCCGCGGCCGGTGCCGCGCTCTCGAGCTCCTCGCGCACGGCCTCGTCGGCCTCGACGTCCTCGTCCTCGTAGGCGGTGGAGATCCCCAGGACGCTCTCGCGGTGCGCATGGTGACGGGTCGCGAGGTCCTCGACATCGCCCCGCAGGGCATAGGCCGGACGCGGGACGGGACGCGGGGTCCACTCCCTGGCCGCCGGTGCGGGCCGGGCGATGGCGCGCTCCACGTCGGTGGGGGTCTGAGCGATCGGCGCCGCGGGAACGGGCTCCACGACCTCGGCGGGAGCGGACTCGACCTCGACGGGTGCCGTCGCGGCGAGGGTCCGTGCACGTCGTGCCCGGGACGCATCGCGGCGAGCGCGCTCGCGGCGCACCAGCTCCGCCCGGCGCAGGCCGAGCACGAAGGCGACGAGGGCGACGGCGGGCACGACGGGGATCCACCAGGCGATGACGCCGGTGACGGCCAGGACCAGGCCCGCGACGCTCACCCCGGTCAGACCCACCAGCACACCGCGCAGCAGGCTGCGGGACCGCGAGGGCGCCGGCTCGTCGAAGGACTCCAGCTCGACCCGCACGGGCTCCTCGAAGCGAGGGCGCCGTGTGGGATCGGAGGGACGGGACAGGAGACGGTTGTCGGCCATGGGCGCGTGCACCTCGCGGGTTCGGCGGCGGGACCGGGCGGTGGCGGACAGATCGCGGCCGGTCGTCGTGTCGTGGGAGGCGTCGGCGCGCTGGGCGCGGCCCATCAGCTCACGGCGCTCGGCGATGCGCGGCACGGCATAGCCGAGCCACGCGAACAGCAGCAGCCCGAACAGCACCGCTCCGAGGTTGAACGTCTCCACGTGCCCAGGGTAATGACACGGGTGTGATTCAGCAGGTCACGACGCGCCCAGGTCGGGCAGGAACGTGTCCCACACCGCGTCGGGCCCGGACGTCCCCGGCTGCGTGCTCCGCGCCCGCGGATCCGGCTCCGCGAGCAGCCGCGCGAGGACCCCTCGACCGTCGGGGCCGCCGAGCACCTCCTCCGCCGTCAGCGCGAAGCTGCGGTGGTCCCGCCAGGCCCCGTCGACGTGGATGAACCGCTCCCGCAGCCCCTCGTCGCGCAGGTGCAGCTTCTGGGCCACCCGCAGGCTCGCGTGGTTCTCGGGCCGGATGTTGACCTCGATGCGATGCAGGCCGATCCCGGCGAAGCAGTGGTCGATCAGCAGCGCCAGAGCGCGCGGCATGATCCCGCGGCCTGCCATCTCCCGGTCGACCCAGTAGCCGATGGGGGCCGAGGACTGCGCGCCGTACTGGAGGGGCCCCGCCGTGATCTGCCCGACCAGCCGGCCCTCGACGACGATCACGAGCGGCACCAGCTCCCCGGCACGCACCCCGCGCGCCATCCAGCGACGGGTCGCGTCGAAGGAGGGGCGCGAGAAGCCCAGGCCCGGGAGCGTCGCGTCCCAGGGGCGCAACCAGGCGCCGTTGCGCTCGCGCAGCGCCGTGAACGCACGCCGGTCCCCCCGGCACAGGAGCCGCAGCTCCAGCTCCCGGTCATGGAGGGGCACCCCGAGGTCGACGGACATGGGTGCATGCTACGCAGGCCGCGGCAGGCGGGACGCTGGGCGATGATGGGCCGATGACGAGCCCCGAGGAGGACGCCCCCGCCGGCAAGGCCGCGCTGCGCGCACGGCTGCGGGTCGCACGGCGTGCCCGGTACACGGGCCCGACAGGAGTCGCGCTCCGGGCGAGCGAAGGGCACCGCCTCCTGGTCGCCGCGGCCCCGCTCCTCGCGGCGGTACGCGAGCACGCGACCACGCCGGCGCGGCCGGTGACCGTCGCCGTCTTCCATCCCGTGCCCCTCGAACCGGACCTGCTGCCGCTCCTGTCCTCGCTGGCAGGGATCCGCGGGGTGCGGCTGCTGTTCCCCGTCGCGGCCGGCCCGGGCCTGCTCGACTGGGTGGCGGCGGCGCCGGACACCGAGATCGGCCCGCCCTCGGCCCGGGGGTTCGGCGCCGAGCCGATCGGCCCCCGTGAGGGCATCGACGCGCTGTCCCGGGCGGATCTGGTGCTCGCCCCGGCCCTGGCGCTCGCTCCGGACGGGTCGCGCCTGGGCCACGGCGGCGGCTACTACGACCGTGCCCTGCGGCAACGTCGCCCGGGAACCTCGGTCGTGGGCGTCGTGCATCCCTCGGAGGTCCTGCCCGCGGGCGAGATCCCTCGCGAGCAGCACGACCTGCGGGTCGATGCCGTTCTGACCGCGGACGGCCTGATCCCCGGACCCGGCGGTATGCTCCTGGACGGCGCCGCGGACGCGGCCGACGGAGCCTGATCGAGGGATCCCCCGCCTGCGCGCCGTCGTCGGCCCTCGCACCTCTGCGCGAGCCCCAGGACCACCGGAGGATCCGTGCCCACGTACGTCTACGCCTGCAAGAACTGCGGCCACCGCTTCGAGCAGCGCCAGAGCTTCAGCGACGACGCCCTGACGGTGTGCCCGGAGTGCCACCAGGCGGCCCTGCACAAGGTCTACAACACGGTCGGGATCGTCTTCAAGGGATCCGGCTTCTACTCGACGGACTCGCACACGGCCTCGACCGGGCCCTCCTCCGAGAAGTCCTCGGACTCCTCCTCGGACGACGGGTCCTCGTCCTCGCGCGCGTCGTCCTCGGATTCCGGGTCCTCCGCCGGGGACGCGGGATCGAGCTCGACGTCCGCGACGACGTCGACGGGTGGGGCGTCGTCGTCCTCCAGCTCGACCTCGAGCTCGAACGGCTCCGGCACGAAGGCGTCGACGGGGGCCTGACTCCCGCCCCTCACCACCCTCAGCGCCGTGGGCACGCGCGAGGGGTCCGCCCACGCGCGAGAGGTCGGCACCTGCACGCATGACCGCGACTGTGCGCACGGCGCATGGACCGCGAACCCTCCCCACGGAGCCTCCGTCCCCCGTCGCCGCCGACGTCGCCCGAGTGCCCGCGCGCCCTGCCTAACCTCCGGGCATGCGCCGCCCACTCCTCCCGGACCTCCAGGACCTCCGCCGCGCTCTGCGGCGTCGACGCCGCACCCTGGCCGTCCTCCTGCTCGCCCTCGTCGCCGTCACGGTCCTGCCCCAGTGGGCACCCGCCTCAGCACGCACCGTGCCCGTCGTCGTCACCGCTCGCGACCTCGCCCCGGGCCACGTCCTGGCCGCCGAGGACCTCACGACCGTGGACGTCGCCGAGGCCCTCGCCCCCGCGGGCCCCTCCGTCGAGGACGCCGTGGGCCGACGGCTCACGACCACCGTCGCCATCGGCACGCCCTTGGACACCGCCTGGCTCCGCGACCCGTCCGATCCACGCTCCGCGCCCGGGACGGTGGTGCTGGCCGTGCCCGTGGACCCCTCGCTCGTGACGCACCTCACCCCCGGCACGCGCGTGCAGGTCATCACCTCGACCACCGTCCCCGGGGACACGACCGTCACCTCGGCCACAGTGGTCGAGATGTCCGATTCGGCAGGCCAGGGCGAGGGGGTCCTCGGCGCCGGGGCGGGGGACTCCCGGACGGTCGTGCTCGCGACCGACCCCGGCGGCGCACGTGATATCGCCTACGCCACGCGCGAGGGCTGGGTGGCTCTGGCTATCCTCGGATGAGATGCGTCCGGCCTCCCCCGGGCGTGCGGACATCATCCCTTTCCCCAGGAGGATCCCCATGAAGGGCTTCAAGGACTTCGTCATGAAGGGCAACGTCATCGACCTCGCGGTCGGTGTCGTGATCGGCGGGGCGTTCACCGCGCTCATCACCGCCATCGTGACCCACCTCATCCAGCCGGTCATCGCCGTGTTCGGCGGCCAGAACGTCGATGGCTTCGCCTTCAACATCCTGACCGGGAACGCGGCGACGAAGATCGACGTCGGTGCGATCATCTCGGCCGTCATCGCCTTCCTCATCACCGCCGCGGTCGTCTACTTCGTCTTCGTGATGCCGATGGCCCGTGTGCGCCAGATGGATCGCAAGCGTCGCGGCGTCCCCGAGGAGGAGGAGTCGGCGGCCCCCGAGGACGTCGTCCTGCTCACCGAGATCCGCGACCTGCTCCGCTCGCAGGGCGGCGTCTCGACCGGCACCCACGCCAAGGGCAGCACCCCCGCCCCGGGTGTCACCCCCGAGGCCTGAGCCACCACGGCTCACGCCTTCACGGCCTGAGCCCCGCAGCACGCGCTGCACCTCGGACAGGGCGGGACCGTTCCACGGTCCCGCCCTGTCTGCATCCCATGGTGTCCGGGGAGCACGGCGCACGCCGGAGGCGGTGCGCGACGCGGCCCCGTCCTCGCGCCGCGTACCATCGACTCCCATGTCCTCCCCCGCCGCGACCGATCGCACCTCGCGAGCGGCCGATGCCGCGCCGGCACCCACCGGCCTGCCGCTGGGCGCGATCGACGCAGTCCTGGACTGGTACGACCGCTGCGCCCGGGACCTCCCGTGGCGCCACCCGGGGACGAGCGCCTGGGCGGTGCTGGTCTCGGAGATCATGCTGCAGCAGACGCCCGTGGTGCGGGTGCTGCCCCGCTGGACCGCCTGGATGCGACGCTGGCCCGAGCCCGCGGACCTCGCCGCCGCCCCCACGGCGGACGTCCTGCGCATGTGGGACAGCCTCGGCTACCCCCGGCGCGCGCTGCGGCTGCAGGAGTGCGCCCGCTCCATCGTCGAACGCCATGGCGGCCAGGTCCCGGACGATGCCGAGGAGCTGCGCGCGCTCCCGGGCATCGGCGAGTACACGGCCGCGGCGGTCGGTGCCTTCGCCTTCGGACGGCGCACCGTGGTCGCCGACACGAACGTGCGCCGCGTGATCGTGCGGGACCTCTCGGGAGCCCGCTACCCGGCCACCTCCTACACCGCGGCCGAACGGCGCCACGTGACGGCCTGCGTGCCCGCCGCAGTCGAACGCAGCGTCCGCTGGAACCAGGCGGTCATGGAGCTCGGCGCCCTGGTGTGCACGGCCCGCTCGCCACGGTGCGAGGAGTGCCCGCTGCGGGAGGTCGGCTGCGCCTTCCACGACGCCGGTCGTCCCGAGCATGCGGGCCCGCCTCGTCGGCGCCAGGGATTCGAGGGGACGGACCGTCAGCTGCGCGGTCGCATCATGGCCGCACTCCGCGCGCACGGCAGCACCTCGCGGGCGTCGCTCGAGGCGCTGGATCCCGAGGATCCCGACCGGGTCGAGCGCTGTGTGCGGTCCCTGGTGACCGACGGCCTCGCCGTCGAGCTCGACGGCTGCCTGGACCTGCCTGCGTGAGGGCGCCTGCCCGGTGCGTCAGCCCTCGGCGGTTCCGCCTCCCAGATGCAGGATCATCCGGGTGTTGCCCAGGGTGTTGGGCTTGACGCGGGCGAGGTCCAGGAACTCCGCGACGCCCTGATCGGCCGAGCGCAGCAGCTCGAGGTAGATCGACGGGTCGACGCCGTCGTCCTCCATCACCGTGAAGCCGTG
Source organism: Brachybacterium sp. AOP25-B2-12 (assembly GCF_052378625.1). NCBI lineage: Bacteria > Bacillati > Actinomycetota > Actinomycetes > Micrococcales > Dermabacteraceae > Brachybacterium > Brachybacterium sp. AOP25-B2-12. Next base: position 40,085 of record NZ_JBQSXW010000014.1, read on the forward strand.
CCGGGAGAAGAAGTCCACCTCGAAGGTGAGGCAGAAGACCCGGGTCAGGCCCAGGGCGCGGGCGCGATCCAGGAGGGCCGCGAGCAGGCGGTGACCCACACCGTGGCCGCGCACGTCGTCGCGCGCGGCGAGGGTGCGGACCTCGGCGAGGTCCTCCCACATGACATGCAGGGCCCCGCAGCCGACGACCTCCCCCGTCGCGTCGTCGACCGCCACCAGGAACTCCTGGACGGCCTCGTAGTAGGCGACGATGTCCTTGCCGACGAGGATCTGACGATGGGCCAGCGGGCGCACGAGCGCCTCGATCGCGACGACGTCGGCGGGCAGCGCCGGACGCAGGCTGATGGTCATGAGGGATCCTTCGTGGTCGTGGTCGTGGTCGTGGTCGTGGTCGCGGTCATGGGACGTTCGCGCGCGATGCCCTCGGCGTGCTCGGCGAGCGAGGCGTCCTGGACGTGGGAGTCGTCCTGGTCGAGCGAGGTGTCCCGGGTGTGTGCCGCATCCTCGTTCCCCGCTTCGCCGTCGTCGGCCTCCCGCCGCGCGGCCCTGCGGTCCAGGTGATCGTGCACGGCCGTCACGATCCGCTCGACGATCAGCGAGATGACGACGGCCGCCACGAGCGAGACGGTGATCCCCAGCAGTCGGTTGTGCTCGAACCACTGCCCGGCGAGCGCACCGATCCCCACCGAGTAGACCGCCCATACGAAGGTGGACGCCAGGTCACGGCGCAGGAACTTGGCGTGCGGGTAGTGGACGGCGCCGGCCACGAGGTTCACGGCGGTGCGGCCGAAGGGGATGTAGCGCGCAGTCATGAGGAACAGCAGCGCCCGTCGCCGCAGCCCGTGCTCGGCGGCCTCCACGGCGCGGCGTCCGCGTCCCTCCCGGAAGATCCGGAACCGCTCCCAGCCCACGGCCCGGCCGATCGCGTAGCCGATGTTGTCCCCGCAGGCCGCGCCCGCCCAGGCGGCGAGGACCAGCAGGATCAGCAGCGGGCTGCCGGTCGTGGCCGAGATCGACGCGAGCGTCACGATCACCGACTCCGAGGGGACGGTCGGGAAGAAGCCGTCGAAGAGGGAGAGGACGAACACGACGAGGTGGACCCACCAGGCATCCGCGATGCCGGTGACCCAGGCCTCGAAGGCTCGCACCTCTCCCTCTCGTCAGGCGGTCGGGCTCAGGACGCGCGGTGGCGCGCCGCGCCCTGGGCGTCGTTCGAGCCGTCCTCGCCCGCCGGGGCGGCCGGCGGCAGGTCGCCCTGCTCGCGCGGCGACTCCGGATCCGGGTGCGTGAGCTCCTCGGCACGGGCCTGCGTGATCGACTCGACGTCGACCTCGTCGGAGATCGCGCTGAGCTTCCCGTCCCCGTCGCGGCGCTGGAAGACGAACTCCCCCAGCAGACCCTCGCCACGGGCGTCGATCACGAGGTGATCGCCCGCATGGACCTGCCCGAAGAGGATCTTCTCGCTGAGGGCATCCTCGATGTCCCGCTGGATCGTGCGACGCAGCGGACGCGCGCCGAGCACCGGATCGTAGCCCTTGTCCGCCAGCAGCGCCTTGGCCGCGGGCGTCAGCTCGAGGTCCATGCCCTGCTCCGCGAGGCGCTTGTCCAGCTTGCCCACCATGAGGTCGACGATCTGGACGATCTCGTCCTGGGAGAGCTGCGGGAACACGACGACGTCGTCGACGCGGTTGAGGAACTCGGGACGGAAGTGCTGCTTGAGCTCCTCGTGGACCTTGGCCTTCATCCGCTCGTAGTCGGTGGAGAGGTCGCCACCGGCCTGGAAGCCCACCTGCACGCCCTTGGCGATGTCGCGGGTGCCCAGGTTGGTGGTCATGATGATGACCGTGTTCTTGAAGTCCACGACGCGGCCCTGCGAGTCGGTCAGGCGGCCGTCCTCGAGGATCTGCAGGAGCGAGTTGAAGATGTCGACGTGCGCCTTCTCCACCTCGTCGAACAGCACCACGGAGAACGGCTTGCGGCGCACCTTCTCGGTGAGCTGGCCGCCCTCGTCGTAGCCGACGTACCCGGGGGGCGAGCCGAACAGCCGCGAGGCGGTGTGCTTCTCGCCGAACTCGGACATGTCCAGCTGGATCAGGGCGTCGTCGTCGCCGAACAGGAACTCCGCGAGCGCCTTGGCGAGCTCGGTCTTGCCGACGCCCGTCGAGCCCGCGAAGATGAACGAGCCGCCGGGGCGCTTGGGGTCCTTGAGCCCGGCACGTGTGCGCCGGATCGCCTGGGACAGGGCCTTGATGGCCTCGTCCTGGCCGATGACGCGCTTGTGCAGCTCATCCTCCATGTGGAGCAGCCGCGAGGACTCCTCCTCGGTGAGCTTGACGATCGGGATGCCGGTCGAGGCCGCGAGGACCTCGGCGATGGTGTCCTCGGAGACGAGCGTGACGGCGTCGGAGTCGCCGTGGCGCCACGCCTGCTCCTTCTCCTCGCGCTCGGTGCGCAGGGTCTGCTCCTGGTCGCGCAGGGCCGCGGCCTTCTCGAAGTCCTGCCCGTCGATCGCGGACTCCTTCTCCTTGCGGACCTCCTCGATGCGCGCGTCGTACTCCTTGAGCTCCGGCGGCGCGGTGAGACGGCGGATCCGCAGGCGGGCGCCGGCCTCGTCGATCAGGTCGATCGCCTTGTCCGGCAGGAACCGGTCGTTGACGTAGCGGTCGGCGAGGTTGGCGGCGGCCACGAGGGCGCCATCGGTGATGGTCACCTTGTGGTGCGCCTCGTAGGAGTCGCGCAGCCCCTTGAGGATCTCGACCGTCAGCGCGATCGAGGGCTCGCCCACCTGGATGGGCTGGAAGCGCCGTTCGAGCGCGGCATCCTTCTCGATGTGCTTGCGGTACTCCTCGAGGGTGGTCGCACCGATCGTCTGCAGCTCACCGCGGGCGAGCATGGGCTTGAGGATGCTGGCGGCGTCGATCGCGCCCTCGGCGGCACCGGCCCCGACGAGCGTGTGGATCTCGTCGATGAACAGGATGATGTCGCCGCGGGTGCGGATCTCCTTGAGCACCTTCTTCAGGCGCTCCTCGAAGTCGCCGCGGTAGCGGGAGCCGGCCACGAGGGACCCGAGGTCCAGCGTGTACAGCTGCTTGTCCTTGAGCGTCTCGGGCACGTCGCCGCGCACGATCGACTGGGCCAGGCCCTCGACGACGGCGCTCTTGCCCACGCCGGGCTCGCCGATCAGGACCGGGTTGTTCTTGGTGCGGCGCGAGAGGATCTGCATGACCCGCTCGGCCTCGTGCTCGCGCCCGATGACGGGATCGAGCTTGCCCTCGCGGGCGGCCTGGGTGAGGTTGCGGCCGAACTGGTCCAGCACCAGGGAGCCGGCGGGCTGGCCCTCGGCGGGACCGCCGGAGGTCGCGGGCTCCTTGCCCTGGTAGCCGGACAGGCGCTCGATGACCTCCTGGCGCACCGCGGCAGGCTCGGTCTTCAGGCGCGTCAGCACCTTGACGGCCGTGCCCTCGCCCTCGCGCAGCAGCCCGAGCAGGATGTGCTCGGTGCCGATGTAGTTGTGGCCCAGCTGCAGCGCCTCGCGCAGGGACAGCTCGAGCACCTTCTTGGCGCGGGGCGTGAAGGGGATGTGACCGGTGGGGGCCTGGTTGCCCTCGCCGATGATGTCGCGCACCTGCTCGCGCGCGGGCTCGAGGGTCACCCCGAGGGCCTCGAGGGCCTTGGCGCCGACGCCCTCGTTCTCATGGATGAGACCCAGGAGGATGTGCTCGGTGCCGATGTAGTTGTGGTTCAGCAGGCGCGCCTCGTCCTGAGCCAGGACGACGACGCGGCGGGCGCGATCGGTGAAGCGTTCGAACATGTCACTCCCATGCTGGTGGTGGTGGATGCGTCGAGCCTACGCGGAGCCCGCGGGAGGCAGGAGTCCTGTTCGCCGCGGGCGTGACCCCGACGCGCCGGAACACGATCACCCCGAACCCCTGCAGACATCGGATGTCTCGACTAGGGTGTGGTCATCCGCGTCGTCGACGCCGCCTCTGATCACAGGAGATCCCCCGTGAAGCTCTTCGCCCACGGCCCCCAGGGCGCCGAGACCCTCGGCGTCCTCGACGGAGACCGCACTTTCGACCTGGTGCCCCTGACGTCCGGTGCCCGCACCGTGGACCGCGCCCTGCTCGAAGCGGGCCTGCTCCCCCGCGTCCGTGCGGCGCTCGACGCCGGAGAGCTCCCGGCGCTGGATCCCGGGACGCTGGCCGGCGGGCGCCGCGGCGCCCCGGTCACCCCCGGCAAGATCGTCTGCATCGGCCTGAACTACCGCGACCACGCCGCCGAGACCGGCGCCGCGATCCCGGCCGAGCCGATCCTGTTCATGAAGGCCCCCGACACCATCGGCGGACCCGACGACGACGTGCTGATCCCCCGCGGCTCGACCCGCACCGACTGGGAGGTCGAGCTGGGCGTCGTCATCGGCGCCCCCCTGCGGTACGCGGAGAGCACCGAGGAGGCCCTCGCGGCCGTCGGCGGCTACGTCCTGGCCCACGACGTCTCCGAGCGGGAGTTCCAGATCGAGCGCGGCGGGACCTGGGACAAGGGCAAGAACTGCGAGACGTTCACCCCGCTGGGGCCCTGGCTCGTGACGCCCGAGGAGATCGCCGACCCCCAGGCCCTCGCGCTGCACCTCGCGGTCAACGGCACGCCCCGTCAGGACGGCACCACCGCGGACCAGATCTTCCCCGTCGGCGAGGTCCTGCGCTACCTCTCGCAGTTCATGGCCCTGTACCCGGGCGACACGATCCTCACGGGCACCCCCGCCGGAGTGGCCCTGGGCAGCGCGGACGCGGAGTTCCTGCGCGAGGGGGATGTCGTCGAGCTGTCCATCTCGGGCCTCGGCGCCCAGCGCCAGACCTTCCGCCAGGCATGACCGAGCACGAGACCCCGGAGGCACCGATGACCCCGTCATCCCCCTACACCGACCTGAGGGTGCTCGTCACCGGCGGATCCTCCGGCATCGGCCGGGCCACGGCCCAGCGGTTCCTGGACCTCGGGGCCAGGGTGGCCGTGCTGGACCGGCAGGCCTCCGGCGCCCCCGAGGGCGCCGAGGTCGTCACGGTCGACCTCACGGACCGGACGGCTACCGCGCTGGCGGTCGATGAGGCGGCAGAGCTGCTGGGTGGTCTCGACGTCGTGGTCAACAACGCCGGCATCAGCGCCGTCGGGGACGTGACCGCCAACGATGACGCGCAATGGGCCCGGGTGCTCTCAGTGAATGTGACCTCGATGGCCCGCGTCAGCTCCGCGGCGCTGCCCCATCTGCGCCGTTCCCCGCACGCGGCGATCGTCAACATGTCCTCGATCGCGGCGACGGCCGGGCTCCAGGAGCGGGTCCTGTACTCGGCCTCCAAGGGCGCCGTGCAGGCGATGACGCTCGCCATGGCCACCGATCACGTGCGCGAGGGGATACGCGTGAACTGCGTGAACCCCGGGACGGTCGCGACGGAGTTCGTGGAGAAGATGCTCGCGGGCTTCCCGGACCCCGTGGCCGAGCGCGCCGCGCTCGACGCGCGTCAGGCCACGGGCCGCATGGTCACCCCCCAGGAGGTCGCCGAGACCGTCGTCTTCCTGGCCTCCCCGCTGAACGCCTCCACGACCGGGACCTCCGTGCCGGTCGACGGCGGGATGTCCGGGCTGCGCGCCCGGACCGATCCCGCCGAGCCGCCCGCCGCCGCCCCCACGAGCACGAAGTAGGTCCCTGTCATGGCTGAGATCGCCGTCACCGACCGCGCCATCGCCGCGGTCAAGAAGATGATCATCGACGGCGAGCTGCGCCCGGGCGACCGCCTGCCCCCCGAGAAGGAGCTCTCCGAGCGGATCGGCGTGAGCCGCAACTCGCTCCGGGAGGCCGTCAAGGCGCTGTCGGTGATCCGGGTGCTGCACGTGCGTCAGGGCGACGGCACGTACGTGACCTCTCTGGAGCCGGACATGCTGGTCGAGGCCCTGGGCTTCGTGCTGGACCTGCACCAGGACTCCGAGGCGGCGCACGTGCTCGCCGTCCGTCGCCTGCTCGAGCCCACGGCCGTGTCCCAGGCCTGCGGCCACCTCGGCGAGGAGGACCTCGACGAGCTCGACGCCCTGATGGACGGCCTCTCGGCCGATTCCGACGTGAACACCCTGGTCGAGGCCGACATCGCCTTCCACCACCTGATCAACTCGCGCAGCGCCAACCCGTACCTCGTGTCCCTGCTCGACGGGCTCGCCGGGGCGACCGCCCGCGCCCGGCTGTGGCGAGGGCTCACCGAGACCACCTCGGTCGAGCGGACCCTCGCCGAGCACCGCCGGATCGTCGATGCCCTGCGGGCCGGCCACGCGGACCTCGCCGGGGTGTACGCGGCCGCCCACATCGCCGGGGTCGAGAGCTGGATCCTGCGCAGCACCGTGCCCGAGGACCTTCAGCTCGCCGAGGACTCGACGCCCTCCCGCTTCGGCCGCTGAGTCCGCGGGTGCCCGGCCGGGCGCCTCAGCCCCACGGACCGGTGTAGACGCGTGCCGCGGTGCCCGCGAGGACGGCGGCCTGCGTCGCCGGGCTCTCACGGGCGATCCTGGCCCGCGTCGTGCCGGTCCCGGACGCGAGGTCGAACGGGGTCGGGGCGATCGGCCAGTCGCTGCCGTACAGGAGCCGGTCGTGCCCGAAGGCCTCGAGAGCGACCGTGACCGCTCGATCGATCCCCGCGGCATCCGGTGCGGGTCCGCTCGTGGACAGACCGGAGATCTTCGCGACGACGTTCTCGCGCCGGGCGAGCTCCCGCAGCTGGGTCTCCCAGCGGACGAGCTGCTCCGCGTCCCCCAGGGGCGGTTTGCCCAGGTGGTCCAGCACGAGCACGAGGTGCGGGTGGCGGTCGGCGACCCGCGTGGTCTGCGCGAGGTGGCGGGGGAACGCATCGGGGACGTCCACCGTCAGCCCGGCGCGGGCGAGGAGGTCGAGCGAGGCCGCGACCTCGTCCCGGTCGAGGAATCCGGCGTCGGCCTCGTCGTGCACGAGGTGCCGGACCCCCACCAGGTGCCTGAGCGCCGCCGGATCCGCGAGCGCCGCGGCGACGTCCGCCGGTGCCGTCAGCGGCAGCCATCCGACGACGTCGGCGACGGGACCGTCGGCGGCCTCGATCGCCGCGGCCGTCCGCTGCAGCAGTGCCGAGTCCTCGGCCGTGTCGTCGGCCTGGATCAGCACCACGCGACCCACGCCGGCCGCGGCCTGATCCTCGGCGACCTCCTCCCAGCGGGCCGTGCGGCGCAGCGACGTCGGAGCGCCCTGCATCCAGCGGTACGTGCTCGCGGAGAGGTCCCACAGATGCAGGTGCGCATCGGTGACGGTCATCGCGGCTCCTCCTGCTTGCCGCCGCGCAGCACGGCCGGGAGCTCGCCGCGCGGGGCGTCGCGCGCACCGCACACCGTGACGTCGAGCAGCTGCGGTGCGGGACCCTCGAGCTCGATCACGAGGGCGGAGGCGCGCACCGGACCCGGCAGCCGATGATCGCGGCGCACACCGACGGTCCCGCCGGATGCGATCACCGTGCCGTCCTCGGTGAGCACCCGGTGCCCGCGCACGCGCTGGCCCGAGGTCAGGTCCTCCACCAGCTGCACCAGGCCGATCTCGACCGGATGCCCGAAGGTGACGTGGACGCGGCCCCCCGCTGCCTCGAGGGCTCCGGGCACGGGGTCCGCGAAGATCGCCGCGAGCGCCGCGCCGAGCTCCTGCAGGCGCGCGGCGTCCTGCGGATCGATCCGGCCGCGCCGGTCCGGTGGAACGTTGAGCAGGAGCCCGGCCCCGAGTCCGATCGACCGCTCGTGGATCCCCAGCAGGTGCGCGAGCGACTTGGGCTGCTCGCCCGGCTTCCAGAACCAGCCGCGCCGCAGCGAGACGTCGCACTCCGGGGGCAGGTAGCGGGGTTCCGCGTGCTCGAGGACGTCCTCGTCGTAGGCGTTGAGATCGGCGGCGCGGGTGACGTACCGGACGGGATCGGCGGCCAGTCCGTCCTCGTTGCCCACCCAGCGGATCGTCGCCGGCCCCATGTTGAACACCATGGCCTGCGGCTGGAGCTCGGCGATGAGCGCGGAGACCCCGTCCCAGTCGTACGCACGGCCGGCCGATCCCGCGCCGTCGAACCACAGCTCGAACAGCTCGCCGTAGTCGGTGCACAGCTCCCGGAGCTGGGCGAGGTACAGCGCGTCGTACGCCTCGGCGTCCGGATACCGCGGATCGTGCCGGTCCCAGGGAGAGAGGTAGAGCCCGAGCCCCAGCCCGTGACGCCGGCAGGCCGCGGCGACCTCGGCCACGACATCGCCCCGACCCTCGCGCCAGGGCGAGGAGGCCACGGAGTAGTCGGTGGTGCGGGTGGGCCACAGGCAGAACCCGTCGTGGTGCTTGGCGGTCAGGACCACGTAGCCCGCGCCCAGCTCGGCGGCGGTCCGCACCCACTCCTCGGCGTCGAGGTCCGAGGGGTCGAAGACGGACGGCTCGAGGGTGCCGTCGCTCCACTCCAGGCCCGCGAAGGTGTTGACGCCCACGTGGAAGAACACGCCGAGCCCCGTCCGCTGCCAGGTGAGCTGCCGATCGGTGGGGACCAGCAGCTCCTCGACCCGCGCGGTGGGCGCGGAGGCGGCCGCAGCAGGGTGCGGCACCGGATCCGGGGCGGTCACGGATGCGTGCCCGACAGCGCGTCCACGGAGGCGTTCAGCGCGTCGATCTCGCTCCAGAGCTCCTCGGGGACCGTGACCTGCGCGCGTGCCACGTTGTCGCGGACCTGCCGGGCCGTCCGCATGCCGAGCACCACGGAGCGGATCGCCGGGTGCCGCAGGGGGTGCTGGATGGCGAGGTCCGGCAGCTCGACGTCGTACGCGCTCGCGAGCGCGGCGATCCGGCGGGCTCGTGCGAGCAGCGCCTGCGGGGCCTGCCCGTACTCGTACCGCGCATCGTCCGGGGGCTCCGATCGCGCGAGGATCCCGGAGTTGAAGACGCTCACGGCCACGACCTCGACATCGCGATCCGCGCACAGCGGCAGGAGCGTCGCGGCGGCCGGCTGCTCGAGCAGGGTGTACCGGCCCGACAGCATGACGACGTCGAGGTCCGCGGCGGCGATCGCGCGCTCGATGACGGCCACCGACTTGCTGCCCACGCCGATGCGCCCGATGATCCCCTCGGCACGCAGGGACTCCAGCGCCGGCAGCGCCTCGGTGATCGCCCGGTCCTCAGGACCCTCCTCGGGGTCGTGGAGGTAGGCGATGTCGATCCGATCGAGCCCCAGCCGCACGAGGGACTCCTCGAGGCTGCGCCGCACGCCGTCGGCCGACACGTCCCAGACGCGCCGACGGTCGTCGGGCACGGCGAACCCGTGGTCCAGGTCGTCGCCGTCGCCGGGCCCCTCGCGCAGGAGGCGCCCGACCTTCGTGGACAGCAGGTACTCCCCGCGGGGCCGATCCGCGAGCGCGCGGCCCAGGCGATGCTCGCTGAGACCCAGGCCGTAGTGCGGCGCGGTGTCGAAGTAGCGGAGCCCGGACTCCCAGGCGGCGTCGACGGCTCCCCGTGCCTCCTCCTCGGTGGTGGACCGGTAGAGGTTGCCCAGCTGCGCCGCTCCGAAGCCCAGGGGCGGCAGGTCGATGCTCATGCGTCCTCCTCCGGCGGCTCCGCGGGCAGGGACCAGACGGGACGGATCCCGTCGTCTCCCCCCTCGTAGCTGTCCTCGACCTCGAGGAACCGGTTGATGTGCTCCTGCCACGCCCGGTTGGCCGGGTCGTCCCGCAGCGCGGCGCGCATGGCCGCGTAGTCCTCGACGTCGACGACGTGGAAGATGTCCCGGCCGTCGCGCCAGATCTGCCAGCCGTGCACGCCCGCCCGGCGCAGCGCGGCATCGAGGTCCGCGGGGATCACCGCGTGCTCGCGGTCGTAGTCGGCCTCGTGCCCCTCGGCGATCCGGGTGTGCAGGGCGACGCGGCGCAGCGGCGTCGGGCGCGCGCTCATGCGCCCTCGACCAGGCGGATCTCGAGCACCGGCATCAGCACGTCGGGGCGCATGATCGGCAGGGTGAAGGTGACGACGTCGGCGCCGATCCCTCCCACCGTCATGTGCTGCGCCTTCTGCTCGGGGTCGATCACGCTGTGCCGGACCTCCGAGCCGTCGTGCAGCAGCCGGGCGAAGCGGACCGTGCCCGCGAGCCCGCGGAAGTGCACGTGCTTCATGGGCCAGACGGGCAGATGCACGTAGAGACGGTCCCCATGGCGGGTCAGGTACCGGGGATCGGGGCGGCACCGCTCCCAGGGATCCCTCCCCGCGCCCAGCCGTCGGCCCCGCTCCGTGGCTAGACTCGGTCAGGCCCCACGCCACCCAGATCCTCGGAGGAAGCATGTCCACTCCCGATGTCGACGTGACCCGCGCTGATGCGGTCCTCATCGGCGGCGGCATCGCGAGCGCGACGCTCGCGGCCCTGCTCAGCGAGCTCGAGCCCGGCTGGCGGATCGAGGTCATCGAGAAGCTCGACCAGGTGGGCCTCGAGTCCAGCGCCGGCTGGAACAACGCCGGGACCGGGCACAGTGCCCTGTGCGAGCTGAACTACACCCCCCAGGACGTCGACGGCTCGGTGAGCCCCACCAAGGCGGTCGGGATCAACGAGCAGTTCCAGGTCTCCCGACAGTTCTGGGCGCACCTGGTCGAGAACGACCGGATCGCAGACCCCTCCTCCTTCATCCACCCGGTGCCGCACATGAGCTTCGTGCACGGGCTGGAGAGCGTGGACTACCTGCGCCGCCGCCATGAGGCCCTCGTCGCCAACCCGCTGTTCGACCGCATGGAGTTCACGACCTCGCACGCGCAGCTGGCCGAGTGGGCGCCTCTGGTCACCGAGGGCCGCCCCGTCACCGAGACGGTCGCGGCCACGTGGTCGCCCGACGGCACCGACGTCAACTTCGGGGAGCTGACCCGCGCGCTGTTCGACGCCGCCTCCCGCGTGGGCACGGAGGTCCGCACCGGCACCGAGGTGATCGGCCTGCGTCGACGCGGCCGCGACTGGGGCGTCATGTCCCGCGGGGGCGACGGCACCGTCACGGTGACATATGCCCCCTTCGTCTTCGTCGGCGCAGGCGGTGCATCGCTGCCCCTGCTGCAGTCCTCGGGGATCGACGAGATCCGCGGCTTCGGCGGCTTCCCGATCTCGGGCGAATGGCTGCGCTGCACCGATCCCGCGATCATCGCCCGCCACGACGCCAAGGTCTACGGAAAGGCCGCGGTCGGCGCCCCGCCGATGAGCGTCCCGCACCTCGACACGCGGTACGTCGACGGCCGGCGCTCCCTCATGTTCGGCCCCTACGCGGGCTGGAGCCCGAAGTTCCTCAAGACGGGGAGCTGGACCGACCTGTTCGCGAGCATCCGCCCGGACAACCTGCTGCAGATGCTCGCGGTCGCACCGCCGAACCTCGATCTCATGACCTACCTGGCCGGGGAGCTGCTGGCGACCCCCGCCACGCGCCTCGCGGCGCTGCGTGAGTACATGCCGGATGCGGACGCGGCCGACTGGGAGCTCGTGACCGCCGGTCAGCGGGTGCAGGTGATCGCCCCGGACCCCCAGAAGGTGGGGGTGCTGCAGTTCGGCACCCAGCTCATCACGAGCGCCGACGGCAGCATCGGAGGGATGCTGGGCGCCTCCCCCGGCGCCTCGACCGCCACGCAGATCATGATCGAGCTTCTGGGGCGCACCTTCCCCGACCGCGGCGACGCCTGGCGACCGGCCCTGACGCGGATGATCCCCTCGCTGGGCACCCGGCTCTCCGAGGACGCGGACGCCGCTCACCGCAGCCTCGCGACGACCGCCGAGGCGCTCGGGCTGACGGTCTCCTGACCGCTCCGTGCGCCCACCCGGCGGACATCCGCCGCGGGCATCTGAACTCGCCGGGGGCCCGCGAGCGGGGGTGCCCGTCCCGCAACCGTCCGGAGGAATCGACATGACATCGCACGACCGCACCGCGCCCGACGCGCCGTCCGACGGCCCCCGCGGCCGTCTCCACGAGCTCACCGCGGGCGACTACACCGCGCGTGTCTTCGAGGTCGGGGCGACACTCGACGCCCTCGAGCTCTCCGGGCGCCCGCTCGTCGTCGCCAGCCCTGCCGGCGGCCCCATGCTGCTGCACCGCGGCGCGATCGTGGCCCCGTGGCCCAACCGGATCGGCGACGGCCTCTACACCTGGGACGGCCAGGAGCTGCAGGTGGCCCTGAGCGAGCCCGAACGCGGCAACGCCCTGCACGGCCTCGTCTCCTTCCAGCACTACGAGCGCGTGGACGACGGCTCCTCGCCGTCGCGGCTGACGCTGCGCACCGTGCTGTACCCCTCGACGGGATACCCGTTCCACCTGCTGGTGGACGTGTCCTACGCGCTCGATGCCGTGGACGGGCTGCGCACCGCGGTGACGGCGCGGAACCAGGGCGACCAGGACCTCCCCTACGGCGTGTGCCCGCACCCCTACCTCGTGGCGGGCCCCTCGCCCCTGGACGACTGGACCCTCGAGCTGTCCGCCGCGACCGCCCTCGAGGTGAGCCCCGACCGGCTCCTGCCCACGGGCACCGCACCGATCCCGTCCGGCTCGCGCCTGGACTTCTCCGCCGGCCGCCGGATCGGGACGGTCCAGCTCGACGACGCGGTCACCGACCTCGTCCGGCAGGACGACGTGGCGACGGTGCGCGTGCAGGATCCGGGGGGCACGGGCGTCGAGATCGCATTCGACGGGCGATGCCCGTGGGTGCAGGTCCACACCGCGGACCGGCCGGAGCCGGAGAACGATCGCCGCGGGCTCGCGGTCGAGCCGATGACGTGCCCGCCCGACGCCTTCCGCACCGGGACGGACCTCGTGCGCCTGTCTCCGGGGGGCGAGCACACGGCGTCCTGGATCATCCGCGGACTCCGCTGAGACGACGGAGCCCCCGGGAGCAGCTGCTCCTGGGGGCTCCGTCGTCTCGGCCGGGGGCGATCCCGATCGGTGCGAGCGGTCAGCTGGCCGCCTGGTACGCCTCGCGGATCTCCGAGGAGATGCGACCGCGGTCGGAGACCTGGTAGCCGTTGTCGCGGGCCCATGCGCGGATGCGCGCGGTCTCCTGCGAGGACGACGCGGTCGACGTCGTGGACGTCCCCCGGGCCTTGCGTCCGCTGACCCGACGCGCCTGTGCGGTCCAGGCGCCGAGGTCCTTGCGGAGCTTCTCGGCGTTGTCGCTGGTCAGATCGATCTCGTAGCCGACGCCGTCCACGGAGAACGTGACGGTCTCGTCGGCCTTGGAACCATCGGTGTCGTCGATGAGCTCGACGAAGGTCTTGCGCGCCATGAGGACTCCTTTCCTGAAATACTCGAGGATCGTGCACTGCTGAAATCTCGTCCACAATACCCCACGTATCGCGGATAACCGTGCCGGAATGCGGCTATCGCGGCGGAGGAAGCCTTCAGAACACTGTCACGTGCATTTCTCCGGAATGGATCGCCATCACTTTGTGTTGCACATCACGTACTGACGGATGTCGGCTTTCACGAATCCGAGGAGGTATTCCCCGAATGCGTGGGACCGGCATTCGCGACGGGCTCCCCGCCCGTGACGGACGGCCGGTGCGCGGCCGCGGAGCCCTCCGGGACGGGCAGGTCCGCAGCTCTCGGGACGACGGAGGAGGTGGCCCCGACAAGGGCAGGATGCGTGGCAGCCCAGTCGCGCTCGGCCTGACGATCGGCCTCCCGCTCGCGTCGGTCCGCACGCAGCAGCGCACGGATGGCGAACCAGAACAGCAGACCCACCCCGATCGAGGGCAGCAGGGACCCGAACTCGTACAGCCAGTCGACGCCGCCGCTCATGCCGTCTCCTCCTCCGTGGACGGACCGCCCGCACGTCCGTGCTCGGGCTTGACCAGAGGGAAGAGGATCGTCTCCCGCACACCCTGGCCGGTCAGGGCCATGAGCAGCCGATCGATGCCCATGCCCATCCCGCCCGTGGGCGGCAGGGCGTACTCCATGGCCTCGAGGAAGTCCTCGTCCAGGAGCATCGCCTCGTCGTCGCCCCGGGCCGCCAGCTGCGCCTGCTGGGCGAAGCGCTCGCGCTGGATCACGGGGTCCACGAGCTCGGAGTAGCCGGTGCCCAGCTCGAAGCCGCGCACGTACAGGTCCCACTTCTCGACGACGCCGGGGACGTCCCGATGCGCGCGCACCAGCGGGCTGGTCTCGACCGGGAAGTCGCACGCGAAGGTGGGGCGCACGAGGTGATCTGCCACCCGGTGCTCGAAGAGCTCCTCGACGAGCTTCCCGTGCCCGAAACGCGGATGGTCGAGATCGAGGTCCAGGGATCGGGCGATCTCCCGCAGCCGCTCGGGCGTGGTCTCCGGGGTGATCTCCTCCCCCAGGGATTCCGAGAGAGATCCGTAGACGGTGATCCGGTCCCAGACGCCCGAGAAGTCGTACTCGGTGCCGTCGGCGAGGGTCACGACCTCCGAGCCCGTGGCATCCCGGGCCGCCGACTGCACGAGTCCCTGGGTGAGATCGGCGATCGAGTGGTAATCGCCGTAGGCCTGATACGCCTCGACCATCGCGAACTCCGGGGAATGCGTCGAGTCCGCGCCCTCGTTGCGGAAATTCCGATTGATCTCGAAGACCCGCTCCAGCCCTCCCACCGCGGCACGCTTGAGGAACAGCTCCGGGGCGATCCGCAGGAACAGGTCCAGGTCGAAGGCGTTCATGTGGGTGACGAAGGGGCGTGCCGCGGCGCCGGAGGGGATCGACTGCAGCATCGGCGTCTCGATCTCGAGGAAGTCCTGCGCGTGGAAGCTGTCGCGCAGCGAACGCATGACGTCCGCGCGCAGGCGCACCATCTGCCGGGCCTCGGGACGCACGATGAGGTCGACGTAGCGACGGCGCACCCGCGATTCCTCCGAGAGGTCCGCGTGGAGGACGGGCAGGGGCCGCACGGCCTTGGAGGCCAGGATCCAGGAGTCGGCGAAGACGCTCAGCTCGCCGCGACGGGAGGTGCCGACCGTGCCGTGGAAGAACACGTGGTCGCCGAGGTCGACATCGCTCTTGAACGCCGCGAGGCGCTCCTGGCCGACGGCGGCGAGGCTCAGCATCACCTGGAGGCGCTCCCCCGCGCCGTCCTGGATGGCGGCGAAGCAGAGCTTGCCGGTGTTGCGGATGAACACGACACGACCGGCGACGCCCACGACCGTGTCGGTCTGGGTGTCCGTGGGCAGCTCGCCGTGCTCGGCGCGGATCTCCGCGATGGTGTCGGTGACCGGGACGGACACGGGGTAGGCCTCGTCGCCCGCGGCCAGCAGCCGCTCGCGCTTGTCGAGGCGCACGGCGATCTGGTCCGAGGTGTCGAGGCGATCGGGGTCGCCGGGTGTTCCAGGGGTGCCGGGGGTGCCGGGCCGTGCGTCGCTCATGGGTGCCAGTCTCTCAAAGTCCTTCGGATCTCCCCCGACGGGGGACGTCACGGGGCTGTCGCCTCCACCACAGTCGAGTCGAGCAGCCGGGTCCCGTCGACCCGAGCGGCCAGGACCACCAGGACGGTCCCCCGGTGCTCCGCCGTGACGGGGCGGAAGGTCCCCGGGTCCACCGCCGCGGCGTAGTCCCAGGTGACATCGGCTCCATCGGGGTGGACCGCGGCGGTCAGCACCTCCAGGACGGCCGAGACGCTCGGGGCGGCGGCCTCGACGGCGCGCACGGTCGAGGACAGCACGAGCGCACGTCCCCGGGCGCCGTCGTCGAGGTAGGCGTTGCGGCTGGACCGGGCGAGGCCGGTGGGCTCGCGCTGGATCCCGACGGCCTCGATCTCGACGGGGACGTCGAGGTCGGCGACCATGCGGCGGATGATCGCGAGCTGCTGGGCGTCCTTGCGCCCGAACACCGCGATGTCGGGGCGCACGAGGTGCAGGAGCTTGAGCACGACGGTGGCCATGCCCGCGAAATGCCCTGGGCGCAGCGACCCCTCGAACCCGTCGGCGAGGATCCCCGGGTCGACGGTCACCGCCAGCGTCCCCGCGGGGTACATCTCCTCGGCGGTCGGGGCGAACACGAGGTTCGCATGCGGTGTCACGACCGCCAGGTCGGCCTCGAGGTCCCGGGGGTAGGCCGCGTAGTCCTCGCCGGGGCCGAACTGGAGCGGGTTCACGAAGTCGGTGACGACGACGCTGCCGCCCGCGCCCGCGAGCTCTCGCGCCCTGCGCACGAGCATCAGGTGTCCGTCGTGCAGCGCACCCATCGTCATGACGACGACGACCGGGGACGCCAGGTGGGCGCGGGCATCGCGCAGGTCGTCCTTGGTGGTGACCAGGCGGGTCATGCGTGCTCCTCGTGGTGGGGATGGTCGGATGCGTCCGTGGCGGCGGGTGATGCGCCGGAGCCCTGGGATGCGTGCGGCGTCGTCCGGGGGGCAGAAGCGGGCTCGAGCGCCGCGAGCACGCGGCGGGCGTCCGTCGGGGAGAGCCCCGCACGACGCGCGGCCGCCCGGGCCAGCGCACGATAGCTCTCGGCGGTGTCGTCGCTCGCCCCCTCGGCCTCCTCGATCGCTGCGAGGTGCGCCGCGACGGTCCCGGCGTCGCCGCGCGGCACCGGTCCCGTGAGCGCCGCGTCGCCGCGGCGCAGGGACTCCTCGAGAGCGGCGGTCAGGAGCGGGCGCAGGTACGCGCCGGGGTCCTCGATGCCGATCCCCCGCAGAAGGTCCCGCGCCTGGGACACGAGCACCACCAGATGGTTGGCGCCGTGGGCGAGGGCGGCGTGGTACTGCACCCGGTCGCCCTCGGCGATCGGGACGGGCTCGGCCCCGATCTCGACGACGAGGGCCTGGGCCACGGCCTCGAGGGTGCCGTGGGCGGTGACCGCGACGGGGCAGCCCACGAGGCGCGGCAGGTCGACGGCGGTGCCTGTGAAGCTCATGGCCGGGTGCAGGGCGATCACCCCGCAGCCGAGCGCCCGCAACGGGGCGAGCACCTCCGTGCCATGACGACCGGACACGTGCACGAAGAGCTGCCCGCCGGGCACGTCGACCCCTACCGCGATCCCCTCGGCGAGAGGTCCGAGCTGGTCGTCGGGGACGGCCAGGAGCACGACCTCGGAGCGTTCGACGATCTCCTGGACACCGAGCACGGGCACGCCGGGCAGGAGGTCCGCGGCGCGGTGCCGCGAGACATCGGAGACGGCGTACACGCCGGTGATCGCGTGTCCCTCGGCGCGCAGGGCGGCACCGAGGACGGCGCCGACGCGACCCGCGCCGATGATCCCGATGCCGAGCCTGGGGGGCATGCGGCGCGCACTCACGGCTCGGACCTCGTGCCATCGATCGGACCGGTCGTCCGTGCCGGGGACCGCTCGGGGTCGGGCGGGGACGCCTGCGCCACGGTGTCGAGGGAGCGTGCCTGCGCCTCGGGATCGAGTGGCGACGCCTGCGCCTCGAGGCCTCCGCCGGACGGCGCCACGAGCATCGGACGCGGCCAGGCGGCCTTGTCCCGGTAGGGACGGCCCGCCGCAGCATCGGCCACGAGCACCGCACCCAGGCGGTACGCCTCGTCCACCGGGAGGGCTTCGAGCCGCACCTGTGCCCCGGCGACCGCGAGCTCGAGGTCGGCGACGGCGAAGCGGCGGGAGAAGGGATCATCCGCCACGGCGATGCCCTGCAGTCGTTCACGGGGGACGATCTCGAGCTTGTGCGCGAGGATCCCCGAGCGCTGCACGACCGCTCCCGGGAGCTCCACCACCACGACGGTGCGTCGCTGGATCCACAGGAACCGATGGGGCGCCCGCAGGCCGTCGAGGTCACGGGCCCGGGCACCGAGCAGGCGTTGGACGGTGCCGGCGTCGTCGTCGGTCCCCAGCGGCGCGAGCAGGCATCGCAGGGTCCGGTCGAGCTCCTCGGCGGTGCCCACGGGCAGCACGCGGCTGGCGCCGTTCTCGGCGGTCTCCTCGCCGATCCCGGCGACGGTCGCGGTGACCGACGTCCAGCCGGGCCCCCGCCACAGCCATGGCTGGCGGACGGTCACCTTCTGGACCCGCCCGGGGCCGATGGTGTCCGCGCGGGTCGAGAACAGCCCGCGGCGCATCCGCAGCCCCTTCGGGGTCAGCCGGGAGACGAACCCCCAGCCGCTCTCGATCCGGTTGAGCACCATGCGGGGCACGGCGAGGATGACAGGGAGCAGCACGAAGAGGGCGCTCCAGCCGATCCCGTTCTCGGAGAATCCCAGGACGATCGAGCCGATCGCCCAGCCGATGCCGAGCAGGATGCTCAGGACGAAGCCGATGTCGCGCACGAGGGAGCGCAGCAGGCGCTCGGTGGGCACCTGGGCGATGAGCAGCCCGTCGGTCACGCCGTCCATGAGGAAGGATCTCAGCGTCCCGGGGGGCCGGGCTCCGGCATCGTCCTGCGAGGGGCCCTCCTCGCCCGGCGTGGGCACAGGGCCGTGCGGGGACGCGCGGACCGTGCCGTCCTCGGCGAGCGCGGGAGCCGCTGTGCGCGCCGCCTGCGCGAGGGCGCCTTTCGGCGCGTCCTCGGCCACGTCCAGGATCTCGTCCCGCAGGCGCTCGGCGTCGCCTCCGCGCACGTAGGCGATGTCGAGGTGGGAGTCGGAGCCGCCCGCGATCTCGACGCGCACCTTGGCCAGGCCGAGCAGGCGGGCCAGTGCCGGGCGCTGGATGGAGACGGACTCGATGCGCTCGCGGGGTGCCGTGCGTCGGGTGCGCGTGAGCAGTCCCGAGCGGAGCGTCACACCCTCGGGCGCCAGCTCGTAGGTGGTCCGCCACCAGCTCAGGGCGCTCACGCCGATGGACAGGACGATCACCCCGCCGACGACCGCGAGCGCCAGGAGGGCCCTCTGGGGGGTGAAGTCCTCGACGAGGCGCGCCACGTTCTGCGCGGTGACGATGGCGAGGATGCCCACGACCACCTTCCATCCGGTCACGAGCGGCGTGATCGGGTGGGTGCGGCGCGGCGTCGGTGTCGGTGTCGGTGTCGGTGGTGGATCATCCTCCTGCGATGCCGGTGCGCCGGCGACCCCTCGCACCGGTGCGTCCCGCTCGGGCGATGCCCCCGTGGGGTCGGGATCCGGGCCCGTCACAGGGCCTGCATCCTCTCGATGCCCTTGTCCGTGAGGAGGGAGCGCAGACGCTCGGCCTCCTCGCGCGGAAGCCCGGGGATGCTGCCGCCGGACGTCGACGCCGTGGACCAGGTGAGCGTCGCGATCCCGTACCGGCGCTCGACGGGCCCCTCGGAGAGGGACACGCTCTGGACGCGGCCGTACGGCGTCGCGGAGACCTTGCGGAACATGATCCCGTGCGCGCTGACGATGTCCTCGTCACCGTCGAGGTACCCACGGGAGCGCACGCGGCGGGGCGTCAGGAACACCGACGGCAGCGTGAGCAGGGCCGGCACCGCACCCGCGAGGTAGAGCCACCACCAGCCCAGCCACTGGCCCAGGACCACGCCGCCGGCGGCGATCAGCAGGGCGATCACGTACCACGGGATCGAGGCGATGTAGGTGGCGGGGATGAGCCGGGCGGAGACGGGCCGCAGCCCGTCGGCGCCCAGGCGGATCGGCTGAGTGGTCATGTACCCATGGTGTCAGGAACCCGCCGTGGGTTCACGCGCGCCGTCCCGTCCGTCCTCGGGAGGGAGCTGTCCCCAGCGTTCGACGAGCACGCCGATCACCGCGAGCACGATCCCGCCGAGGGCCGCGAAGGCCGTGGGCAGGACCGCTGTCGAGAGGTCCCCGCCGCCGACGCCGAGGAAGTAGAGCGCCTGCCCGCTGAAGAGGCCGCCGACGATGGCGCCGGTGTGGGACGCCGAGCGTCCCAGGAGGATCGTCCGGTAGGCCGAGGGCAGGTCGATCTGGTGACGACGCGGCTCCATCGTGGGTGTGCGTCGCCGTTCCTCGGACTCCCGCAGATAGCGGCGCAGGGGCAGCCCCAGCGCCAGCAGCACGCCGGACAGGCCCAGCAGCACGAGGCCGGTGAGCCAGCCCGCGACGGGGATCGTGCCGCCGCGCGAGGCCACGAGCTGGGACAGGACGGCGCCGACGCCCGCCGAGAGGATCCCGGACAGGAGGAGGACGCCGATGCTGGTGGGCCTCATCGCAGGGCCTCCGCGGCCGTGCCGAATCCGGGCACGGCGGGTCCGGGTCGGACACCGCTCGCGTCCGCCGCCCGCGCGGCGAGATCGCCGACGGGGCCGTGGCCGGGCAGCTCGTCCGCGGGGCGGGCGGCGGCCCAGGGTGCCAGGACGAAGGCTCGCTCGTGGGCGCGGGGATGGGGCACTGTGAGGGCCTCGTCGTCCTGGCGCAGCTCGCCCCAGGTGAGGACGTCGACGTCCAGGGTGCGCGGTCCCCAGCGCAGGGTGCGGACGCGATGGGCGTCTCGCTCGACGGCGTGCGCGAGGTCCAGCAGCTCCCAGGGCCCGCGCGTGGTCCGGATGCCGACCACGGCGTTGAGGTAGTCGTCCTGCGGGTGCCCGTCGACCTCCACCCCGCCCACGGGGTCCGTCTCGACGACGGCGCTGGTCCAGGTCACGGTCGTCGCGGGGTCCTGCGCAAGGAGGTCGAGGGCCCGGCGCAGGTGCCCCGCACGGTCCCCGACGTTGGTGCCCAGCGCCAGCACGGCGTGCACCGGGGGCCCCTCGCGGAGGATCCGCACGGCGACGTCCTCGAAGGGCAGGCCGATCGGGGCGGTGGGCTTGTGGACGGTGACCTCGACCGCGCGCACGAGCGGCTGGGTCGCGAGGATCTCCGAGGCGATGCGCTGGGCGAGGGTCTCGATGAGGTCGAGCGAGGGTCCCTGGACGACGGAGGTGATGCTCGCGGCGATCTCCGCGTAGTTCACGGTGCGTCCCAGGGCGTCGCCCCGCGCCGCCCAGGAGGTGTCGAGGTGCACGGCGGCGTCGACGACGAACTCGTGGCCGTCCACCTTCTCCTCCGGCAGCACGCCGTGGAGGCCGTGGGCGCGCACCCCGCGCAGCTCGATCACGTCCCGGCGCGGTCCGGCGGTACGGGGATGCGGCGCGGCATCGTCACGACGCAGCCCGCCCGGGACCTGGAGCCGCCCGGTCATCGTCCGGCCCCCGTCCCGTTTCCGGGCCCGTCATCGGGCACGACCTCGCGCTCGTGGATCCGGCGGGCCACGCGCACAGCCGCCAGCGACGGCGCGACGGCGTGGACGCGCACGCACCAGGCGCCGTGGAGCGCCGCATGGGCCGAGATCGCGCCGGTGGCCGCGTCGCGATCGACGTCGAGGCGCCCGAGGAAGCCCTTGCGGGATGCCCCGAGGAGCAGTGGCAGGTCCAGGGCCGCGAGCTCGTCCCAGCGCGCGAGCAGGTCCCAGTTCTGGGCCCCGGTCTTGGCGAACCCCAGACCGGGGTCGGCCACGAGGCGGGACCGGTCGATACCGGCCTCCTCGAGCGCGGCGATGCGTCCCCGCAGCTCGGAGACGACGTCCCGGACCACGTCGTCGTAGACCGTGCGGGAGGCCATGACGTCGCTGTGCCCGCGCCAGTGCATGGCGATGTAGACCGGGGGACCGCCGAGCGCGGTGCGGGCTGTCGCGACCAGGGCCGCCATGTCGGGATCGGCGAGGCCGCCCGAGACGTCGTTGACGATCACGGCGCCAGCTGCGAGGGAGGCCGCGGCGACCTCGGCCCGCATCGTGTCGACGCTGACCGCCACACCCTGGGCCGCGAGCTCGCGGATCACCGGGACCACCCGGCGCAGCTCCTCCCGGGCGCTGACGCGGTCGGCGCCCGGGCGGGTGGATTCCCCGCCCACGTCGACGAGGTCGGCACCGGCGGCGGTCAGGGCGAGTCCGTGGGCGATCGCGGCCGCGGGATCGTCGTGCTCGCCGCCGTCGGAGAAGGAGTCGGGGGTCGTGTTGAGGATCCCCATCACGAGGGCGCCGTCGGCCTCCGCGAGGCCGGGCGGGAGCCCGTCGGGACGACGCGTGCGACCGGTGCGGAGGCGCATGGGTCTCAGCCCCGCAGGATCAGGCTCATGGCCTCGGCCCGGGTCGAGGGGTCCCTGAGCATGCCCCGGACGGCGGAGGTCACGGTGCTCGCGCCCTCGGCCCGCACCCCGCGCATGGTCATGCACAGGTGCTCGGCCTCGAGGACGACGATCGCGCCGCCCGCGTCGAGCTCATCCATGAGCGTGTCCGCGATCTGCGAGGTCAGGCGCTCCTGGACCTGCGGCCGCCGGGCGAAGATGTGCACGAGCCGGGCGAGCTTGGACAGGCCCGTCACAGAGTCCTTGGCCGGGATGTACCCCACGTGCGCGGTGCCGGTGAAGGGCAGCAGGTGGTGCTCGCACATCGAGTGGAAGCGGATGTCCCGGACCAGCACCAGCTCCTGGTGCTGGATCGCGAAGCGGGTGGCCAGCAGCTCGTGGGGGTCCTCCTGCAGGCCCGCGAAGACGTCGGCGTACATCCGGGCGACGCGTGCGGGGGTGTCCGCGAGCCCCTCGCGGTCGGGGTCCTCCCCGACCGCGAGGAGGATCTCGCGGACAGCCGCCTGGATGCGCGGACCGTCGACCATGCTCAGGACCTCTCGCTCAGGCGCTCTGGACCGGGCCCGGGGCGCCGGGGATCTGCGGCCCGTCGCCGCCGGGCTGAGGGAGCCCGGGAGCGCCGGGGGTCAGCGGCTCGCCGGCGTCGGAGGCCTCGTCGCCCGCGGCCTGCGGGTTCCCGCCCACGAGGGGCTCGTGGGAGACGGGGCGCTCGTCCGAGGACTGCCAGACGGTGCGGACGGGACGCTGGTGCACGTGCTGGAAGATCTCCGCGAGCTCGTGCTCGTTCAGCGTCTCCTTCTCGAGCAGCTCGAGCACGAGGCGGTCCAGCACCTCACGGTTCTCCGTGATGATCGTCCACGCCTCGTCGAGGGCCTCGTCCATGAGACGACGCACCTCCTCGTCGATGAGGCGGGCGGTCTCGTCGGAGTACTGCTGCTCCTGGCCGCTCTGCATGCCGACGAAGACCTCGTCCTGGCCGCTGCCGTAGAAGACCTGCCCCACGCGGTCGCTCATGCCGAGCTGGGTGACCATCGTGCGGGCGATCTTCGTGGCGTTCTGCAGGTCCGAGCCGGGGCCGGTGGTGACGTCGTGGAAGATCCCCTCCTCGACGGCGTACCCGCCCATCGCGTACGCGAGGCGGTCCAGCAGCTCGTTGCGGCTCTGGTAGTTGCGGTCCTGGGTGGGCACGACCATCGTGTAGCCGCCGGCCTGGCCGCGCGGCAGGATCGTCACCTTGGTGACCGGGGCGCTGTTGCGCAGGGCCGCGGCGACGATCGCGTGGCCGCCCTCGTGGTAGGCCGTCATCTGGCGCTCGCGGTCGCTCATGACCTTGGAGTACCGCTGGGGGCCCATCGAGACGCGGTCGATCGCCTCGTCGAGCGCCCGGTTGTCGATGATCTGGTTGCCGCTGCGGGCGGTGAGCAGCGCGGCCTCGTTCAGCACGTTGGCCAGGTCCGCGCCGGACATGCCCACGCTGCGCCGGGCGATGTTCTCGAGGTCGACGTCGGGCGCCAGCGGCTTGCCCTGGGAGTGGACCGTGAGGATCTGCAGGCGCCCCTTCATGTCGGGCGCGCCGACGGCCACCTGGCGGTCGAAGCGGCCCGGGCGCAGGAGGGCCGGGTCCAGGATGTCGACGCGGTTGGTCGCGGCGATGAGGATGACGTTCTGGTTCGGATCGAACCCGTCCATCTCCACGAGCATCTGGTTCAGCGTCTGCTCGCGCTCGTCGTGCCCGCCGCCCATGCCGGCGCCGCGGTGCCGGCCGACGGCGTCGATCTCGTCGACGAAGATGATCGCCGGGGCGTTCTCCTTGGCCGTGTTGAACAGGTCGCGGACGCGCGAGGCGCCGACGCCCACGAACATCTCCACGAAGTCCGAGCCGGAGATCGAGTAGAACGGCACGTTGGCCTCGCCCGCCACGGCGCGCGCGAGCAGGGTCTTGCCGGTGCCGGGCGGGCCGTAGAGCAGGACGCCCTTGGGGATCTTCGCGCCGACGGCCTGGTACTTCTGGGGGTCCACGAGGAACTGCTTGATCTCGTCGAGCTCCTCGACGGCCTCCTCGGCGCCGGCGACGTCGGCGAAGGTGACCTGCGGGGACTCCTTGGTGAACAGCTTGGCCTTGGACTTGCCGAACTGCATCGCCCGGCCGCCGCCGCCCTGGGCGTTCATGATGAGGAACCAGAACAGGCCGATGAGCAGCAGGATCGGCAGGAACGAGATGAGCAGGGTCGACCACCACGAGCTCGTGGCGATGCGGTCGGTGTACCCGCCCGCGGGCGCGGCCTCGTCGACCGCCTGGACGACGGCGTCGCCGCGCGCGGTCACGTAGCTGAACTGGACGCGGTCGCCCTTGTCCTGGAAGTCCTCGGTGAGCACCAGGTCGACGCGCTGCTGGTTGCCGTCGACGATCTCGGCCTCCTTGACCTTGCCGTCGGCCAGGAGCTGCAGTCCCTGCTCGGTGTCGATCTGCTGGTAGGTGTCCCGTCCCAGCAGGGTGAACAGCAGCAGCCCCAGCAGCAGTGCGGCGATCACCCAGATCAGGGGTGCCGCCAGCGGGGAGCGCTTCTTCTTCTTGGTGTCCTGACGCGGCATGTGTTCAGTCCTCGTAGACGGAGCGACGGAGCACTCCGACGTAGGGAAGGTTGCGGTACGACTCGGCGAAGTCCAGTCCGTAGCCGATGACGAACTCGTTGGGGATGTCGAAGCCCACGTAGCGCACGTCGATCTCGACGCGAGCGGCCTCGGGCTTGCGCAGGAGGGTGCAGACCTCGACGCTGCGCGGGCCGCGCGAGCGGAGGTTGGCCAAAAGCCAGGAGAGCGTCAGACCCGAGTCGATGATGTCCTCGACGATCAGCACGTGGCGGTCGGTGATGTCGGTCCCGAGATCCTTGAGGATCCGCACCACGCCGGAGGACTTGGTGCCGCTGCCGTAGGACGACACGGCCATCCAGTCCATCTCGGTGCGCAGGTCGATGCGGCGCGAGAGGTCGGCCATGACCATGACGGCGCCCTTGAGGACGCCCACGAGGATCGGCGGGTTCTCCGCGTAGTCCTCGGCGATCTGCGCGCCCAGCTCGTTCAGGCGCTGCTCGATCTGCTCGGCGGACAGCAGGATCCGCTCGACGTCGGCGTGGGGGGAATCCGCCGCGCCGGGCGTCTGGGGGGTTTCGGACACGCGCTGCTCCTGGGTGATCGGTGACGACGTTCCGGGCTCAGCCACGCCCGGACCGTCCCGCAGAGGCACGCCACACGAGCAGCCCGTCGCGGCGAGCGACCTCGATCCTACCCGGAAGGGGCGCGGCACCCTGACCGTGCCATGTGACGACCAGGGCATCTGCGGCAAGCACGTGCCGACGCAGGAGCGACTTGTCGCCGGGCGTCCCGTTCGCGGCGGCGGCCTCCCGGGCGGCGTCGCGCAGCACGCGCGTGCGGACGGGCGGCGCGAGGGCGGCGAGCGCATGGACGTCGAGGGCCAGCAGGTCCTCGTCGTCGCCCGATCGCCGCAGGGCGGACATGGCCTGGCGCGCCTCGGCGTCGAGGTGGTCGACATCGGGTCGCACGAGGTCCGCGGACCGCGCCAGGTTCTCGTCGATCTGCTCCCCGAGGGCCTCCCGCAGCACCGGCAGCACCTCGCGGCGCACCCGCACCCGCAGCAGCGAGCGGTCCTCGTTCATGGGGTCGTCCCACCAGCTGACGTCGTGGAGCCGGCAGATCTGCTCGGTGTCGGCCCGACGCAGCGCCGTGGTCTCGTCGCAACCGGTGCCCAGGAACGGCCGCAGGATCGGGCCCCGGACGGCGGGGATGCCCGCCAGCGCACGGGGTCCGGCTCCGCGGGCCAGACCCATCAGCACCTGCTCCGCCTGGTCGTCGAGGGTGTGCCCGAGCAGGATCGCGAGCGCACCGCGCTCCTCCCGCACGGCGTCGAGGGCGGCGTGCCGGGCGTGGCGGGCGGCGTTCTCGCGTCCGCCGGGTGCCGTGAGGTCGACGTCGACCCGGTGCACCCGGGCACGGGCGGCACCGAGCCGCTCCGCGGTCGCGACGGCCCGCTCGGCGACCGCCCCGGAACCCTCCTGCAGGCCGTGGTCCACGACGACCGCCTCGGTCTCCAGGCCCATCCGTCGCCCCACCCACGCGGTCGTCGCCAGGAGGGCGAGGGAGTCCGCTCCCCCGCTGAGGCCCACGACCAGGCGCGGGGACATCCCGGTGGGGTCGGTCCGATCGGCCAGGAGCTCGAGGCGTGCGGTGAGGGCGGCACGGACGGCGGTCCGTGCCCGGGCCACGACCGGTGGGGGTCCGCTCACCGGAGGCACACGGGCACAGCGGCGGCGGGACGGAGCGCGGACGCGCGGGCGGCCGTCCACAGCGCCGCGGACGGCGTCGGGCCCGTGGTCACGACCGCACCAGCTCGCTCGCGATCCCGTCGACCGCCTCCTTGGCCTCGGCGCCCTGGGCGGGTGCGAATCCGTGGACGACGATCGAGAAGCCCACGGTGCGGCCGCTGGGCAGCGAGGCGACGCCCACGAGCGTCGAGGTGCCGCCGAGGTAGCCGGTCTTGCCCCGGACGAGCCCGCGGGCGGCGGTCGCATCGGGCTCCTCGAAGCGATCGGCGAGGGTGCCGCTCAGGCCGCTGATGGGGACCTCGGTGAGCATCGCCCGCAGCGCCGGAGGGGTGCCGGGGGCGTCGAGGTCCGCGACCACACCCGCCAGCAGCTCGGGCGGGACCCGGTTGTCGACGGCCAGGCCGCAGGTGTCCTTGAGGTCCAGGCCGTCGGTGGGCAGGCCCTTCTCGCCGGCGAGCTGCGTGATCTCCTGCTGGACGGCCTGCGCGGCCCCCTCGGCGGTCGCGGGGAGCCCGAGGTGGATCGCCAGCAGGCGTCCGAGCACCTCGGCCGTGGTGTTGTCCGAGATGAGCAGGGTGTGTGCGACGAGGTCGGAGAGCGGGGCCGAGCGGATCTCGTCGCGCTGGCCGCCGGCGGGCGCCTCGGCCCGGACCACGTCCCCCTGCACGTCGACGCCGCGATCGCGGAGCTGACGGACGAACAGGTTCGCGGCGTCCAGGGCCGGGTCCTGGGACTTCGCCCCGTACTCCTGGGAATCGAGCCAGCCCTCGTCCACGGCGAGCGCCGCCGTCGGAGCGAGCCATCCCCCGGCCGGTCCGTTCGCGCCCCAGGCGGGATTGATGCCCGGGCCGAACAGGGTGTCGTCCAGATGCAGCGTGATCGGGCCCCCGCCCGCCGCCTGCACGCGCGCGGCGGCGGCATCGGCGAGCTGACCGAGCTGCGCCTCGGTCAGGCGCATGTCGCCGCCGCCCACCAGGGTCAGCGTCGAGTCGTCGAGGACGGAGGTCGTGGGCAGGGTCTCCGCGCCGTCGGCCACCCGCAGCAGCGCGGTCGCGGTCAGCAGCTTGAGGGTCGAGGCGGGGGTGCGGGCGGTGGTGGCGTCGCGGGAGGCGATCTGCTCGCTCGTGCCGACGTCCACCACCGAGTAGGCGAGGTTCCCGCCGACGACCGGCACCGCAACGTGCGCGTCCAGGCGGGACTGCAGGTTCTCGGCGGCGCCGGGGTCCACCCCGTCGGCCGTGGGCGGCGCCAGCGGCGTGTTCTCCGGGCGGGTGTAGTCCTCGCCCTGGGCTCTCGGACGGGCCGTGGCGTCCTCCTGGTCGGCCTGCGTGGTCAGCACGCCCGGGAACGCGTCCGTGATGTCCCCGACCACGTAGAAGCCGACGGGCAGGGCGGCGCACAGGCCGATCGCCACGGCTCGCCAGATCGCGTCGCTGCGCACCTCGCACCACCCCTTGCCACCGTGTCCGGCTGATCCCGGTCGGGACGGCCGCCCCTCACGATAGAGTGTCGAGCGTCATCGACGCACAAGCCCGCGATCCGGGCACGAGGCAACGGAGCATCACACGTGGAATTCGACGTCACCATCGAGATCCCCCGGGGGAACCGCAACAAGTACGAGGTGGACCACCACAACGGGCGGATCCGGCTGGACCGGATGCTCTTCACGGCCACGCGGTACCCGGACGACTACGGCTTCATCGAGGGCACCCTCGGCGAGGACGAGGATCCCCTGGACTGCCTGGTGCTGCTCGAGGAGCCCACGTTCCCGGGCTGCCTGATCCGCTGCCGTGCCCTGGGGATGTTCCGGATGCGTGACGAGTCCGGCGGCGACGACAAGATCATCGCGGTGCCCGTGGGCGATCAGCGCCAGGTGCGCCGCCAGGAGCTGACCGACGTCTCGGAGTTCCACCGTCTGGAGATCCAGCACTTCTTCGAGGTCTACAAGGACCTCGAGCCCGGCAAGAGCGTCGAGGGCGCGCACTGGGAGGGCCGCAGCGATGCGGAGGCGGAGATCCGCCGCTCCTACCAGCGCGCCGTGGGCACCGAGCACGCCAACGACTTCACCCAGGACGTCTGAGCCGCCGCGCACAGCACGGACGGCACGCACGAGGGCCGCACCCCGGTCGGGGGTGCGGCCCTCGTGCGTCGTGGCCGGGAGGTCCCTCCGTCAGCCGCGGGTGCCTTCCACGTCGGAGCCCGTGGTGCTGCCGTCCTGCTCGATGAGCGCCGACGGCGCCTGCGCGAAGATCTCTCGGGAACCCTGGACGACGCTGCGGGCGAGCGCCCGGTTGCCGAGACCGCCGATCACGGCGCCGATCCCGAAGGGGATGAGCCGACCGGCCCACACCCCGCCCAGACGAGAGACCACCTTGCGGCGGATCCAGCGCCGCGCCTGGCGGCTCACGGCGTTGATGACGAAGTCCGGGGCGACGCCCGAGAGCACGGAGCTCCACTGCGCGCCCTGCTTGCCGAGGGCCTTGCCGATGATCTCGGCGCCCTTCTCGCCGCCCAGCACGCCGAGCGTGATGACGCGGCGCTTCTCCGGGTCGCGCATGTCGACCCCCCGGATCTCGGCGGTCGCGAGCGTCAGGAAGGCGACGGCCTCGGCGAAGGCCGCGCCGTCCCCGGCGGTGAGCACGACGGCCGCGACGGTCCCGACGCCGGGCAGCGCCGCGGCACCGCCGACCCCGGCACCGGTCGCGGTCATCGTGTGCTGGAACCGGGACTCGATGTGGCGCACCAGGGTGTCGTCGTCGTGGTCGGGGTGCTTGCGCCGCAGCGAGGCCACGTACTTCGCGGCGAGCGGCCGCTGCACCCGCAGGGCGGTGTCCACGATCATGAACGTCCGGTCGTCAGGGCCCAGGTTCTCCTGGCCATCCGCGCCCGCGGTGTCCGTGGGGTTCTTGTCGTCCCGGTCGTGTTTCGGGCTCATCGGCATCTCCTCCGTCGCGTGGGAACGGGCCACACTGTAGCGGCCCGAAATGCACCCTCCGTGGGGACGCGGAGGCCGACGGGATGCCCGCACGGGCGGCGGCGCGTCCCGCGGGACGTCCTCAGCCCAGCTCGACCTCGCCCGGACCCAGGGTCGCGACGTCCCCGGTCAGACCCAGCCACCGCACGGCCTCGGGCAGATCGGCGTACCGCTCGGTGTACCGGGCGAGCACGAAGGAGCGCGGCACGCCGAGATCGTGGCAGAGGGTCCCTGCCAAGTGGTCGGTCTCGTGCTGGATGATCCGGGCCGGCCACCCCGTCCAGCGTTCGGACACCTCGGCCAGGGTGCCGCCGTCCGCGCGCTCGAGGGCGCTCCAGCGGACCGAGAGGTGCCGCGGGACGATCGACTGCCAGCCGTCCACGGACAGGCACCCCTCCCAGTAGAACGCCCGGCGATCGCCGTCCGCCTCGTACGCGGGGTTCAGCAGCGTGCGCAGGGCCAGCGGGGTCCGGCGCAGCACGTCGTCCTCGGCCGTGTCGGGATCCGCGTAGCGGTCCTCGAGCACCACGAGCTGCAGCGGGATGCCGACCTGGGGTGCGGCCAGCCCCACCCCCGGCGCGTCCCGCATCGTCACCACCATCGCCTCGACGAGCTCGGCGAGGAGGTCCGGGGCGAGCTGCCCGGACCACGCCCGTGCGGGGCCCCGCAGCGCGGGATGCCCGGCCTGGACGATCCGCAGGGGCTCGTCCGCGCGCGCACGGCGTTCGAGGGTCTTGGTGACGAGGTCGGAGAGATCCATGGGCCCAGTATGGCGATCGCGTCGGCCCCGGCCCGCCGGTGGCGTCCCCGGCGCGTCCGCCTCCCTCCACGGCACGGGCCGCGCGGGGGCCGCTCGCCGCGCGCGCCCACGTGGCGGCGCTCACAGGAGCACCGCGTGTGATGGGTTACACTCACTCCCAGCCGACGCGATGCGCGGAGGCGGACGAGGACGTCCGAGGACATCGACACGGTCGATGACCCGCTCACCTCACGTCTGCTCGCCCTGCTCGTCGACGGCCGTGCGCCCGGGGCTCTCCCGGACGCTCTCCGCTTCACAACGGATCGTCCGGCACGTACCTGCCGGTGAAGGGAATGGGTCACCACCATGGCAACAGTGACTTTCGACAACGCGAGCCGCGTCTACGCGGGCCAGGAGCGCCCTGCGGTCGACAACCTCAACCTCGACATCGCCGACGGCGAGTTCCTCGTGCTCGTCGGCCCCTCGGGCTGCGGCAAGTCGACCTCTCTGCGCATGCTCGCGGGTCTCGAGGAGATCGACGCGGGACGCATCCTCATCGGCGAGCGCGACGTCACCGACGTCCCCCCGAAGGACCGCGACATCGCGATGGTCTTCCAGAACTACGCGCTCTACCCGCACATGACGGTGGCCGACAACATGGGCTTCGCCCTGAAGATCGCCGGCACCCCCAAGGCGGAGATCCGTAAGCGCGTGGAGGAGGCCGCGGACATCCTCGACCTCCGCGAGTACCTCGACCGCAAGCCCAAGGCCCTCTCCGGCGGTCAGCGCCAGCGTGTGGCCATGGGTCGTGCGATCGTCCGCTCGCCCCAGGTGTTCCTCATGGACGAGCCGCTGTCCAACCTCGACGCCAAGCTCCGCGTCTCCACCCGTACCCAGATCGCGTCGCTCCAGCGCCGCCTGGGCGTCACCACGGTCTACGTCACGCACGACCAGACCGAGGCCATGACGATGGGTGACCGCGTGGCCGTCCTGAACGCGGGCGTCCTCCAGCAGGTCGACACCCCCCGCCGCATGTACGACCACCCCGACAACGTGTTCGTCGCCGGGTTCATCGGCTCCCCCGCCATGAACCTCGTCGAGCAGCCCCTCACCGAGGGCGGCGTGCAGTTCGGCGGCGCGCTCATCCCGCTGGACCGCTCCACCCTCTCGGACACCGAAGAGAAGGCCGTCACCGTGGGCGTGCGCCCCGAGGACCTCGAGCTGGTCGACGGCGAGGGCCTGGCCGTCGAGGTGGACGTCGTCGAGGAGCTCGGCGCGGACGCGTACGTCTACGGCCGCCTCGCCGGCTCGGACGCCAACGCCAAGCCGGTCATCGCGCGCGTCGACGGGCGTCGTCCCCCGGCCAAGGGCGAGACCGTCCACTTCCGCCCCAAGCAGGGTCATATCCACCTGTTCGACGTGAAGTCGGGCCTCCGCCTGGGCGACTGACCTCACACGTCCGACGACGGGCGCGCGGCTTCGGCCGCGCGCCCGTCGCGCGTCCGGCCCCCGGTGGGGAAGAATGGGGCTCATGGCACCCCTGGAGATCACGGCGTCGCGCCCCGACCCCGCGCTGCTGGACCTGCCGTGGGATCTGCCGCTGGAGGACTGGCCCACGGAGATCCTGGCCGCGCTCCCCCGCGGCATCTCCCGGCACGTCGTCCGCTTCGTGCGGCTGTCGGGCAAGGTCCTCGCGGTCAAGGAGATCGACCAGCGCCTGGCCCGCCGCGAGTACGACATGCTCCGGATCCTCCGCAAGGTGGGGCTGCCCGCCGTCGAGCCCGTCGGGGTCGTCGGCGGCCGCGAGGACCGTGCCGGGGATCCCCTGGACGCGGTGCTCATCACCCGCCATCTGCAGTTCTCCCTCCCCTACCGGGCGCTGTTCAGCCAGCTGTCGCGCGCCGAGACCACGCACCGGCTCATCGACGCCCTCGCGGTGCTGCTGGTGCGCCTGCACCTCCAGGGGTTCTTCTGGGGCGACGTCTCCCTGTCGAACACCCTCTTCCGACGTGATGCCGGGGCCTTCGCGGCCTACATCGTGGACGTCGAGACCGGCACCTTCTACGAGGAGCTCTCCACGGGTCAGCGGGAGCACGACCTCGAGATCGCCCGGATCAACATCATCGGCGAGATCATGGACCTCCAGGCCGGCGAGATGATCGACGAGGACGCCGACCCCGTCGAGATCGGCGACGCGCTGCTGCGTCGCTACACGAGCCTGTGGGCGGCCCTGACCGAGCGCGAGAGCTTCGCGGCGGACGAGCGGTGGAGGGTCTCCGAGCGCATCGAGCACCTCAACGAGCTGGGCTTCGACGTCGACGAGCTCGACCTCACCACCGACCTGGACGGCACCACCGTCTCGATCCAGCCCAAGGTCGTCGACTCGGGACACCACTCCCGCCGTCTGCTGCGGCTGACCGGCATCGACGCCCAGGAGAACCAGGCGCGCCGCCTCCTCAACGACCTCGACCAGTACCGCGCGCACGTCGACCAGCAGAACGAGGACGAGGAGTTCGCGGCGATCGAGTGGATGCAGGAGCAGTACGAGCCGGTGATCCGGGCGATGCCGCGCTCCATGCGCGCCAAGCTCCAGCCGCCGGAGTACTACCACGAGGTGCTCGAGCACAAGTGGTTCCTGTCCCAGAAGGCCGGGCGCGACGTCTCCATGGACGAGGCGGTGCGGGACTACATCCTCACCCAGCTCCCCAACCGCCGCGACGAGAAGGCGCTCATCGCCTCGGAGACCTCGGCGATCCCGGTCATCGAGCCCTGAGCGGACGGACCGCCTCGGGCGATCCGCGGCCTCCGACGGCTCGCTCCGGGGTCCGGCCCGCCGACCTGTCCTGCGGGGACGGCCGGGGCCCGAGGGCCCCGGCCGCACCTCAGGCGATCCCGCGGGAGCTGCGCCGCCCGTCGATCTCGTAGAGGGCGATCGAGGTCGCCACCGAGGCGTTGAGAGACTCGGTGTGGGCATGCATCGGGATCGAGACCACCTGGTCGCAGGTCTCGCGCACCAGACGCGAGAGGCCCTTGCCCTCGGCGCCGACCACGAGCACGACGGGCTCGGTCGCCAGCTCCAGCTCGCGGGACGTCACGTCCCCGTCGGCGTCCAGACCCAGGGCGAACACGCCCTGGGACTTGAGGTCGGCGAGGGTGCGGCTGAGGTTGGTCACCTGGGCCACGCGCACGCGCCCGGCGGCACCGGCCGCGACCTTCCACACGCTCGCGGTCATCGAGACGCTGCGGCGCTCGGGAAGGATCACGCCGTGGGCGCCGAACGCCCCGGCGCTGCGCAGGATGGCACCGAGGTTGCGGGGATCGGTGACGCCGTCCAGCGCGATGAGCAGCGGCGGCTCGAAGGCGTCCCGGGCGATCGAGAGGAGCTCGGCGACATCGGCGTACTGGTACGGCGGGATGGTCAGCGCCACACCCTGGTGGACGGCGTGGTCGGTCATCCGGTCGAGGTCGTTCTTGGTGGTCTCGGAGACCGGCAGGCCGCGCGTCGCGGCCAGGCGCAGGATCTCGCGGATCCGCTCGTCGGTCTCGATCCGGTTCATGAGGGTCACACCGGTGGCCGGGACGTCCTCGCGGAGCGCCTCCAGCACGGCGTTGCGGCCGGCCACGTGGTCGGCGCCGGTGCTGCGGGCGGGGCCTCGCGACGTCCCGCCGCCGCGCGAGGGACCGCCGGGACGGCGCCCGGAGCCGGCGCCGCCGCCGTCGGCCCGCGCGATGCGATTCTTCTTGTGCGCGGGCCGGTCCTCGGCGCGCGGCGTGGGTCCCTTGCCCTCGAGCGCGCGGCGACGCACACCGCCGGAGCCCGTGGTCGGGCCCTTCTTGCCCTTGCGGACCGCGCCGCGGCGGCCTCCGTTGCCTGCCATGTCAGTTCCCTCCGGTGGTGGTCTCGATGCTCCAGTCGGCGCCCTCGCGGCCGTCCTCGACGGAGATGCCCGCGCGCGTGAGCGCGTCGCGGATGGCGTCGGCACGGGGCCAGTCCTTGGCGGCACGGGCCTCGGCCCGCTCGCCGAGCCGGTCGCGCACGAGGGCGTCCAGCGCCGTGTGCTCGGCCGAGGCGCCGCTCGCCCCCGCCTCGGTGACCTGGCGGTCCCACAGCGGATCCAGCGGGTCCAGGCCCAGCACGTCCAGCATCCCGCGCAGCTCCGCGAGCAGCACGGTCGCCGCCTCGAGGTCCTCGCCCGCCACGGCGGTGTTCAGCGCGGTCAGCGTGCGGTGGACGACGGCGAGGGCCTCGGGGACCGCGAGGTCGTCGTCCATCGCGCGGACGAACCCCTCGGGCAGGGTCACGGCCGTGACGTCGCCGCGGCCTGCGTCGCCCACGAGCCGCAGAGCGCGACGGACGCTGTGCACGAACCGGTCCCAGACCGTCTCGGCCTCCCGGATCGCGGTGGCGTTGTACTCCACGAGCGCCCGGTAGTGCCCGCCCACGAGCGCGAGGCGCACCGCGGGCGCCGAGGCCTCGGCGAAGGCGTCGGCGGCGGTGACGAAGTTGTCGAGGCTCTTGCCCATCTTCTGGCCGTCGACGGTCAGCACGCCCACGTGCATCCACCGCTCGGCGAAGCCGTAGCCGGCCGCGTGCGACTGCGCCTGCTCGTTCTCGTGGTGGGGGAACCGCAGGTCCAGGCCACCCGCGTGGATGTCGAAGGTCTCACCCAGGTACTTCAGCGCCATCGCGGAGCATTCGAGGTGCCAGCCCGGGCGTCCGCGGCCGAACGGGGTGTCCCAGCTCGCGGTGTCCGGCTCGGAGTCCTTGGCCGCCTTCCAGAGGGCGAAGTCCCGGGGGTCGTGCTTGCCCTCTGCGGGCGCCTCGCCGGAGTCCTGGAGATCGTCCAGGCTCTGGCGGGTCAGCGCCCCGTACTCGGGGAAGGAGCGGACGTCGAAGTAGACGCTTCCGGCGCCGTCGGCGTAGGCGTGCCCGCGCGCGATGAGGCGCTGCATGAACGCGATCATCTCGGGCACGTGCCCGGTCGCCCGCGGCTCGTAGTCGGGACGGTGCACGCCCAGGCGGTCCAGGGAATCCTGGAACTCCCGCTCGAACCGCAGGGACCAGGCCCACCACGGGCGGTCGGCCTCGGCGGACTTCACGAGGATCTTGTCGTCGATGTCGGTGACGTTGCGGATCGAGGTGACGGCGTAGCCGCTGCGCACGAGCCAGCGCACCAGCACGTCCACCGCCAGGAAGGCACGGAGGTGGCCCAGGTGCGGGGCGCCCTGCGTCGTGGGACCGCACGTGTACACCGAGACCTCGCCCTCGCGCATGGGGCGCAGCGCGGAGACGGTTCGGGTGGCGGAGTCGTACAGGTGCACAGTCACCCCACCAGGGTAATGGCCCCGGTGAGGACGACGGACCCCGCCGCGGCGCAGAGGCCGGGACGGGGTCCGATGTCAGGGGGTTCAGCAGCGGCCTCGTGGCGTGCCGGTCGGTTCAGGCGTGCGAGGCCGGCGGGTCGGTGCGGGCGCTGACCTGCTTGCCGTACAGCTCCTCGAAGGTGTCGTCGTAGGACACGGGGGTCGAGCGGCGCTTGCCCTGGACGGCGTCGACGGCGCTCTTGGCGGTGTCGATCGTGACCTCGGGGGCGCGGACCTTCTTGAGGACCAGGAAGGCGACGAGCCCTGCGATCGCGGACAGCAGGATGAACACGCCGGTGATGATGAGGAAGGAGGCCCAGGACGGCAGGCCCAGTGCGGTGAGCCCCTCGGCCGCGAAGAACAGGAACATCACCCAGGCCGACAGCAGCAGGAACAGCAGCACCGCGGCGCACGCGGCGATGATGCCCAGCTTGATGCCGAGGGCGGTGAGCTCCTTCTTGGCGATGTCGAGCTCGGAGTGGACGACGCCGACGAGCTCGTCCCGGATGGACGCGACGAGCTCACCGATCGACCGCTGGGTCGGCGGAGCGCTCGGATCGTTCGTGGTGTTGGTCATGCCCGCACCCTATACCAGCGCTGGGCGCTCGCCCGAGGCGGGGTGACGGGCCGCGCACCGCGACGCGGCGCAGGTCAGCGCCACGAGGATCCCGTGCGGCAGGCCCGTCCCCGGGCCTCAGTCGACGTGGACGCGGGTGCGGCGGGGCTGGTCCCGGCGCGGCGGCGCGGAGGTGGAGCGGCGCGCCACGAGGGTCGGTGCGACGGCGATGTCACGGGCGTCGCCCTCGAGGCCGCCGATCCGCTCGACGAGGAACTGCGCGGCATGGGCGCCCATGCGCTCGGAGTCGGGGTCCACGCTCGTGAGGTCCACGAAGCTGGTGCCGCCGATCGCGGTGTTGCCGTAGCCGGCGACCGCGAGGCGGGTGGGGACGTCGTACCCGGCGTCGTGGGCGGCCGACAGCACCCCCATGGCCGCGACGTCGTTGGAGCAGGTGACGGCGGTGGGCACGGAGCTGCCCCGCAGGAGCATAGAACCCGCCGTCTCTCCCACCTGCTCGGTCAGGTCTCCGGGCTCGATGCGTGCCGAAGCCGACAGCCCGTGGCGGTCCATGGCGGCGCGGAAGGCGTCGGCGCGCTCGCGGGCGACGGCGGAGCCGACCCCGCCGACGTGGGCGATCTCGGTGTGTCCCAGCCCCACCAGGTGGTCCACGAGGAGTCCCTGGCCGACGCCGTCGTCGATCCGCACCGTGTCGAAGCGTCCGACCAGGCTCTCGGAGCAGCCGATGCCCACGAGGGGACGGTCCCCGGTGGCCTGCAGGGCGCTCTCGAGGTCCGCGAGGTCGGAGATCATGAGGAAGCCGTCGACGCCGAGGTCCAGCAGCGAGGAGATGGCCTCGGTGTCCGCGGCGACCGGGTACTCCGGGATGCGGCGGCGCGTGGGGACGACCACCGCCGTGCGGCCCGTCGCGGCGAGCTCGATGCGGATGGAGCGGACCAGGTCGGAGATCCAGGTGTTGCGCATCGTGTTGACGAGGACCGCGACGACGCCGCGGGCGTGGGCGCTCTCCGCGCTGACCTCGTCGAGGGGGAAGCCCAGGCGCTCGGCCTCCTCGCGGACGCGGGTGCGCATCTGGGGCTTGATGTCGTCGGCGCCGCGCAGGGCGCGCAGGGCCACCGCGCTCGAGATGCCGAGGGAGGCCGCGACGTCCCGCAGGGTCCCGCGGTCCTCGGTCGTGCGCCGCGCGCTCGTGATGCCGGCATCGGCGGTCGCGGGGGTGTCGGCCGGGGACTTCTCGTCGTCGCTCATGGAGACCATTGAACCGTATCGGACGCACCCCCGAGGCCCGGTCGCCCCGGTCCGACCGGGGGTTTTCCCCCTCCAGGTCGGGAGGCCGTCCACGTGGGTCGCCTCCGGCGGCGACCGTACGCTCGCAGCATGACCACCATCGCACCGGATCGCGCCGCGCCGGACGGGCTCCGCCCGACGGAGGCCGCGCCACCACGGACCCGACCGTCCCATCTCTTCGCCTCGGCCGCGAGCGTCCTGCTCTCGGGTCTGCTGGGCCTGACCTGGCTCTGGATCAGCGTCTCCGTGTTCTTCACCGGCCTCGCCGCGATCCCCGCGGTCGGCGCGGGCATGCTCCTGCTCATCCCGTGGGTCCTCGCGATGCGGGTCGCCGCGTCGTTCGAGCGACGCCGGGCGCTCGCGGCCCACGGGATCGACGTCGTCGTGCCGGCACGCCGCGTCTCGACCCGCACGGGTCTCGCGGGCCTTCTCGTGACCGTCTGGCTGGACGCGACGTCCTGGCAGTTCTGGCGCTCCGTGCTGCACCACCATGCGGTCATGGTCGTGGGCGTCCTCATCACCACCTTGTTCTGGATCCCGCTGGTGACCGTCTGGGGCATGGTCGAGGTCGCCGCCCAGGGCGTCCCGGTGCGATTCGCAGGCGGGACGTTCGGGACCTGGGGCCTCATCGGCCTGGCGGCCGTCGCCCTGCTCGTCGCGCTCGGCGCGCTGGTCCTCGGGGTGCTCGCCGAGCGCGGTCTGGGACGCGTCATGCTCCCCAGCGGCGACGACGCCCTGCGCGCGGAGGTCGCCGAGCTCACCGAGCGGCGCCAGGGCGCCGTGGACGCGGCCGACGCCGAGCGCCTGCGTATCGAACGGGATCTCCACGACGGGGTGCAGCCCCGGCTCGTGGCCCTCGGGATGACGCTGGGCATGGCCCGTCCCAAGATCGCGACGGACCCCGAGCGCGCCGAGCAGCTGGTGGGCGAGGCGCACGAGGAGACCAAGGCGATCATCACCGAGCTGCGCCAGCTGGCCCGCGGCATCCACCCGGCCGTGCTCACCGACCGGGGCCTGGACGCGGCGCTGTCCGCGCTCGCGGCGCGCTCGGTGGTGCCGGTCGACCTGCGGGTCGATCTCCCGCACCGCGCGGGTCGCGAGGAGGAGGCCGTG
The DNA here is from genome assembly GCF_052378625.1 of Brachybacterium sp. AOP25-B2-12. Taxonomy (NCBI): domain Bacteria; kingdom Bacillati; phylum Actinomycetota; class Actinomycetes; order Micrococcales; family Dermabacteraceae; genus Brachybacterium; species Brachybacterium sp. AOP25-B2-12. The sequence goes on from NZ_JBQSXW010000014.1 coordinate 78,459, forward strand.
GCCTACTTCGTGGTCTCCGAGGCGCTGACCAACGTCGCCAAGCATGCCCGCGCCCAGCACATCACCGTCGATCTGCGGAGGGACGGCCCGGCCCTGCGGATCGTCGTCATCGACGACGGCGACGGCGGGGCGGCCGTCCGGCGCGACGGCGTCTCGACGGGGCTCGCGGGCCTGACCGACCGCGTGCGCGCCACCGGCGGCCGCCTGACCGTCGAGTCCGAGCCCGGGCGGGGCACCCGCCTGATCGCCACGATCCCCACCCCGCCGCCCTCGAAGGAGGATGTCCGATGACCACCCCGCACCGACCCCTGAGGATCGTCGTCGCCGAGGACTCCGTGCTGCTGCGCGCCGGGCTCGAACGCCTGCTCGTCGACGGCGGCCACGAGGTCGTCGCCGCGGTCGAGGACGCCACCGGCCTCCTCGACGCCGTGACCCGGCACGCCCCCGATCTCGCGATCGTCGACGTGCGCATGCCGCCGACCTTCACCGACGAGGGGATCCGCGCCGCGGTGCTCATCCGCAAGCAGGATCCCGACGTCGCCCTGCTGGTGCTGTCGCAGTACGTCGAGGAGCGGTACGCCTCCGAGCTCATCGCCGACTCCACCGGCTCCCTGGGATACGTGCTCAAGGACCGCGTGGCCGACGTCGAGGCCTTCCTCGGCGTGGTCGACGCCGTCGGGGCAGGCGGCACCGCGCTGGATCCCGAGGTGGTCCAGCAGATCCTCGTGCGCTCACGCCGCCGCTCGGTCCACGAGCGGCTGACCCCGCGCGAGCGCGAGGTGCTGCAGCTGATGGCCGAGGGCCGCTCGAACGCCTCGATCGCCGAGAGGCTGTACGTCTCGGCCGGAAGCGTCGAGAAGCACATCTCCTCGCTGTTCACCAAGCTCGACCTGACCCCCGAGGACGGCGAGAACCGTCGGGTGATGGCCGTCCTGCGCTACCTGGAATCGGAGGACCGCTGATGTCCACGCTCACCCCGCCCCGTCCCGCGCCCGCTCCCCCGCACCGCGTGATCCGTCCCTCCGAGCCCCTGGACCTGCCGCCGTCCTCGCAGCGCCGGTGGCGCGGCGCCCTCGTGGTCCTCGCGATCCTCATGCTGGCGCTCACGCTCGGAGGCCTGGCCGTCGGCAGCGTCCTGCGGGCCGTCGAGAGCTCGCGGTTCACCGAGATCCCGGCCACGCAGGGTCTGGGGACCCCCGGCACGCTCGAGGTCGCCACCGACATCGGCGATGTCAGCGTCCGCACCGATCCGACGGCCGAGGAGGTCACGATCCGGCTCCTGACCGACGGCGACGAGGCCTCCAGCCCGGAGACGGTCAAGGCCCGTATCTCGGTCGCCCCGATCCCGGGGGTGGCCGACGGCACCAGCGTGCGCGTCACCCTGCCCCACCACGACGGAGGGTTCTGGTGGTCGGGCACCTCCGGAGACGTCGAGCTGGTCGTCCCCGCATCCCTGGCCCCGACCATGGACCTCGACCTGACCACCGACATCGGCGACGTGGACGTCGCGGGCGAGTTCGCGGCGGTGGAGGCGCTGACCTCGACGGGCGGCATCGACCTCGATCTCGGCCGGATCACCGGGGAGGTCTCGGCGATCTCCGACCTCGGCGACGTCGACGTGCGCCTGGGCGAGAACTCGGCGCCCACGGCGGTGACCGCCCGCACGGACACCGGCGAGGTGACCGTGCGCCTGCCCGGCACCGGCGGGTACCGGATCACGGCCGAGACCGACCTCGGGGAACGGGTGGTCGACCCCTCCCTGGTCTCCGGCGACGGGATCCCGGTCACGGCCACCTCGGACCTCGGGGACGTGACCGTCGGCCGCTGAGCCGAGGCGGAACCACCTGCTCCCGGCACGACGATCCCCGCAGCCCTCCTCGGAGGGCTGCGGGGATCGCCGTGCACGGGGCGTCGCGGGGCCGACCGGGCTCGGACGGACCTGCCGGGCCTCGCGCGCGGCCGGGCCGGGTCAGCCCTGGGGCTTGAGGCCCTGCTGGATCAGCTCCATGACGGAGGAGTCGGCGAGGGTCTGGGTGTCCCCGACCTGCCGGTTCTCGGCCACGTCGCGCAGCAGACGCCGCATGATCTTGCCCGAGCGGGTCTTGGGCAGCTCGGTGACCACGAGCACCTGGCGCGGACGGGCGATCGGACCGATCTGCGAGCCGACGTGCCGGCGCAGAGTCTGCGAGGCCGCGTCCTGGCCGCCCGCCGCCTCGACCTCGGACTCCGCGCTCGAGCGCAGGATCACGAAGGCGACGACGGCCTGGCCGGTCGTCTCGTCGCTGGCACCGACCACGGCTGCCTCGGCCACCCACGGATGGGACACCAGCGACGACTCGATCTCGGTGGTCGAGAGGCGGTGGCCGGAGACGTTCATGACGTCGTCGACCCGGCCGAGGAACCAGATGTCGCCGTCCTCGTCCTTGCGGGCGCCGTCCCCGGCGAAGTACTGCCCGGGGAACCGCGACCAGTAGGTGTCGATGAACCGCTGCTCGTCGCCCCAGATCCCGCGCAGCATCGAGGGCCACGGCTCGGTGATCACGAGGTAGCCGCCCTGGCCGTCGGCCACCGGCTCCCCCGCGTCGTTCAGCACATCCACCGAGATCCCCGGCAGCGGCACCTGCGCCGAGCCCGGCTTGGTGGCGGTGATGCCCGGCAGCGGCGAGATCATGATCGCGCCGGTCTCGGTCTGCCACCAGGTGTCCACGATCGGGCAGCGGTCCCCGCCGATCACCCGGCGGTACCACTCCCAGGCCTCGGGGTTGATGGGCTCGCCGACGCTGCCCAGCAGCCGCAGCGAGGACAGGTCGAACCGTCCCGGGATCTCCTCGCCCCACTTCATGGCGCTGCGGATCGCGGTGGGAGCCGTGTACAGCAGGGTCACGCCGTGCTTCTGCACGATCTCCCACCAGCGGCCCTGGTGCGGCGCGTCGGGCGTCGACTCGTAGATGACCTGGGTCGCGCGGTTCAGGAGCGGTCCGTAGGTGACGTAGGTGTGCCCCGTGACCCAGCCGATGTCCGCCGTGCACCAGTACACGTCGGTGTCGGGCTTGAGGTCGAAGACGTTGCGGTGGGTGTAGGCCGCCTGGGTCAGGTAGCCGCCCGTGGTGTGGATGATGCCCTTGGGCTTCCCGGTGGTGCCGGAGGTGTAGAGGATGAACAGCGGGTGCTCGGCCCCGACCCATACCGGGGTGTGCTCGATCGAGGCCTGCTCGCGGGCCTCGTGCCACCAGACGTCGCGCTCGGGCGTCCAGGCGACCTCGCCGCCGGTGCGGCGGACCACGAGCACGTGGCGCACCGACTGGGCGCCGTGGGACAGCGCCTCGTCCACGGCGGGCTTCAGCGGCAGCTTCCTGCCCTTGCGGAACTGCCCGTCGGCGGTGATCACCGCGACCGCCTCGGCGTCCTCGATGCGGGACCGCAGGGCGTCGGCGGAGAACCCGCCGAAGACCACCGAGTGCGTCGCGCCGATGCGTGCGCAGGCGAGCATCGCCATGACGGCCTCGGGGATCATCGGCATGTAGATCGCGACCCGGTCCCCGGTCTCCACGCCCAGGGAGACCAGGACGTTGGCCATGCGGCTGACCTCGTCCTGCAGCTCGCCGTAGGTGATCGCCCGGTCCTCGCCGTCTTCGTACTCGACGAGCAGCGCGGCCTGGTCGCCGTGCCCGGACTCGACGTGGCGGTCCACGGCGTTGTAGCAGGCGTTCAGACGTCCGTCGGCGAACCAGCGGGCGAACGGCGGGTTGGTCCAGTCGAGGGTCTCGGTGGGCACCGTCTCCCAGCTCAGGAGCGAGGCGCGGTCCTTCCAGAAGGCCAGGCGGTCCCGCGCGGCCTCCTGGTAGAGCGAGGGGCGGGCGTTGGCGTCCTGGACGAACTGCGAACTGGGGGGATACGTGCGCGACTCGTGGGACAGGTTGTCGATACCGGTCGTGGTGTCGTCGGCCATCTGCACTCCTGCGTGTCAGGGCATCGGCGCGCAGCGTCGACACCGATGGGTTCGGCGCCACCGTATCCCACCGAGACCTGCACCACAGGCGGTCTCAGAGGACGGGATGCGGGTGGATCTCGACGTGCTGTCCGTCGGGGTCGGTGACGTGCACGGCCCGGGCGCCGTCCTCGACGAGCCGGGCCTCGTGCCCTGCCGCGCGGAGCCGGTCCACCAGGACGGCGAGGTCCTCGGCGGTGGAGAACGACAGCCGTGCGAGCGCGACGTCCCCGAAGTCCGACCTGCCCTCGCGGGAGACGGGCAGGCCGTCGATCGGCGCGTGGAGGCCGATGCTGCCGGCGCCCGGCCCGCCGGCGAGCTCGCGGTAGTCGGGCGCGGCCAGACCGTCGGACGTGAAGCCGAGACCGGCGAAGAAGGCCTCGTCGGCGTCCGGGTCCGCGGAGGAGCGCACGGCGACCACGGTGACGCCGGGATCCGGGCGGGGACCCTCGTGGCCGATGTAGCCGTACAGGTCCGTCTGGGTCTCGTTGATCCCCAGCTCCTCGCCGAGGCGCCCGAGGACGCACCCCTGGCGCCCGTAGGACTCGTCCCAGACCCGCGCCTGCAGGCCGAGCGCCTCGAGGTGGGACCGCGCGGCGTCGAGGTCGTCGGTCGTGAAGTTCAGGTGGGTCTCCCCCGCGGCCGAGGCCGTCTCGGAGCCGGCGGCGCGGTGGACCATGAGCGCCCCGGCCCCGGCGCGCAGCTCGCCGAAGCTGTTGCGGTCGGTGGTGACCAGGGGCGCGAGGCCGAGGAGCGCCGTGAAGTCGATCATCGCGGCCGGATCGTCGCTGAACCGGACGGGGAAGACCGTGATCAGCGGCGACGCGGTGGCAGGCGGGGTCTCGTGGGTCGCGGGACGCGGGGACGGCGAGGGCGTGGTCATGAGGGCTTCCTCTCGAGGTGGGCGATGAGGGCGCGCTCGACGAGTGCGCTCAGCGACGTGCCCTCGTCGATCGCGCGGTGCTTGACCGCGGTGACGAGGTCGGGCGGCAGGTAGACGTTGAACTGCACCTTGCGCGGGGCCGGCGTGGACGACATGCGAGCACGCTAGCAATCTAGGATGCAGGGGGCAAGGCACCCCAGCGGGAAGCGCGCAGGCGCGCACAGGGCGGAGGGCGAAGAGCGGAGTTCGGAGGGCGCGCTCAGCACTCCGGGAGCGAGACGGGCACCGCGGTCACCGCGAGCCCGCCCATGGCGGTCTCCTTGTAGCGCTCGGACATGTCCTTGCCGGTGCGGCGCATGGTCTCGATGACGGTGTCGAGGGAGACGAAGTGCTCCCCGTTGCCGCGCAGCGCGAAGCGTGCCGCCGTGATCGCCTTGACCGCGGCCATGGCGTTGCGCTCGATGCACGGCACCTGCACCAGGCCGCCGACGGGGTCGCAGGTCAGGCCCAGGTTGTGCTCCATCGCGATCTCCGCGGCGTTCTCGACCTGGGCGGGCTTGCCGCCCATCACCTCGGCGAGCCCGGCGGCGGCCATCGAGCAGGCCGATCCCACCTCCCCCTGGCAGCCGACCTCGGCGCCGGAGATCGAGGCGTTCTCCTTGTAGAGGGAGCCGATCGCCCCGGCGGTCAGCAGGAACCGCACGGCCACCTCGTCGGGATCCGTGTCGGCGAGGTACTGGGTCGCGTAGAACAGCACCGCCGGGATGATGCCGGCGGCCCCGTTCGTGGGGGCCGTGACGACCCGCCCCCCGGCGGCGTTCTCCTCGTTGACGGCGAGCGCGGCGAGCGAGACCCACTCGTGGGCGTTCATCGCCAGGCGCGCGGGGTCCTCCGCCTCGAGGGACTCGCGCCAGGCGCTCGCGCGCCGCGGCACCTCGAGCCCCCCGGGGAGCACCCCCGAGGTCGACATGCCGCGCGCGATGCAGTTCCGCATCGCGCCCCAGATGCGCAGGGCGCCCTGCCGGATCTCCTCGTCGCCGCGCCACTGGCGCTCGCGCAGGAGCATGACGTCGGACATGGACATGCCGCGCTCGGAGCAGACCCGCAGGAGCTCGTCCCCGGTGGTGAAGATGCTGCGTCCGCCCTCCTCCGCGGCGACCTCGGAGATCGAGCGGTCCATCTCGGCGGCATCGACGACGAATCCGCCGCCGACCGAGAACATCTCCCGGCGCACGAGATCGCCGCCGTCGGCGTCGAGGGCCACGAAGACCATGCCGTTGGAATGCTGGGGCAGGAAGGTCAGGGAGTGCAGCACGATCGTGTCCGGGCGCAGGGAGACGGGCACGCGCCCGTCCAGCAGCAGTCCTCCGTGCTCGGCGATCTCGGCCACGCGCTCTCGTCCTGCCACCGGGTCCACCGTCTCGGGGTCGGCGCCCTCGAGGCCCATCACGATCGCGTCGAGCGTGCCGTGCCCGTGTCCCGTCGCCGCGAGCGAGCCGTAGAGGTGCACCGCGACGTCATGGACCCGCGGCCCGAGCTCGGGATCCGCGAGGACCTCGCGGGCGAAGGTCGCGGCGGCGCGCATGGGCCCCACCGTGTGGGAGCTGGAGGGTCCGATCCCGATCTTGAACAGGTCGAACAGGCTGATGGCCATCAGCGGCCCCGGCTGTTCCCGCCACCGCGGCCCTGCGAGCGCCCGCCGGAGCCGGAGCCCCGCGACCCGCCGCCCCGCGAGGCACCGCCGGACCCGGCGCCGCGCGATCCGGTGCCCCGCGAGGCTCCCCCGGCCCCGGCCCCGGCCCCGGCGCCGCGCGATCCGCCGCCCCGGGAGGACCCGCCTGCCCCGGAGTGCCGGGACCCGGCATCCCGGGAGGAGTCGCCGGCCCTGCCGCGGGAGCCCCCGCCGGAGCCGCCGCGCGAGGTCCGGGACAAGCCGTCGCCGGACCCGCCCTGGGAGGCACCGTCCCACGAGCCGCCGCCGGAGGCCTTGGCCCCGGATCGTCGTGCGGAACCGCCGCGGGCGCCGCTCGCCCGGCCGCCGCCGCGAGGGGCCGGCCTGCCACCACGGCCGCCCCGCCCACCGCGACCCGGACGATCCGTCGACTCGGCGTCCTCGTCCCAGGACGCACGACGCTCCTCGTTGAGGCGGCGCTCGGCGGCTCGCCGGGCGTCGGCCCCCGAGGTGCGCAGCACGTCGAGCTTGCGCGGCGCCCCCTTGTATTTCACGAGCGCCGGGTCCTCGGCGGGAGAGCCCGCCGGGGAGCGTCCGCCGAGCGCGTCGAGCTCCGGCGCCGACTCGTCATGGATGTCCGCCCAGGTCGGCTCGACCTCGGCGCCCTGGGCGACATGCTTCATCGACCGCGTCTGGTGCGGCAGGGCCAGCGTCACGACGGAGCCCGCGGCTCCCGCGCGCGCCGTGCGGCCCGAGCGGTGCACGTACTCCTTGACGTCGTCGGAGGGGTCGACGTGGATCACCATCGACACGTCGTCGATGTGCAGGCCCCGGGCCGCGACGTCGGTCGCGACCAGGGTGTCGAACCCCCCGGCGCGGAATCCCGCCAGGACGTTGGTGCGCAGGCCCTGCTGCTTGTTGCCGTGCAGGGCCGCGGCGGGGATCCCGACCTCCAGCAGCTCGGCGGCGACGCGCTCGGCGCCGAGCTGGGTGCGGGTGAAGAGGAGGGTGCGCCCCTCGCGGGCCGCGAGCTGCGCGGTGATCTGCCGTTTGCGCTGGGGGTTGATCGCCAGGACGTGGTGGTCCATGGTGCGCACCGCCGCGGCGACGGGGGTCGTCTCGTGCGTCACGGGATCCACGAGGAAGCGGTCGGTGATCTCGGAGACCTGGCCGTCCAGCGTCGCCGAGAACAGCATCTTCTGGGTGCCCATCGGCACGTGCTGCAGGATCTCGACGACGTCGGGCAGGAACCCGAGATCGGCCATGTGGTCGGCCTCGTCGATGACGGTGGTCTCCACGAGGTCCAGCGACAGCGCCTCGCGCTGGGCCAGGTCGATGAGGCGGCCGGGGGTGGCCACGACGATCTCGACGCCGCGGGCGAGGGCATCGGCCTGCTTCTCGATGTTCATGCCGCCGGCGACGAGCTGGGCCTTGATGCCGACCGCGCGGGCGAAGGGGTGGATCGTGTCGACCACCTGGACGGCGAGCTCCCGGGTGGGGACGAGCACGATGCCCAGCGGACGTCTGCGGTGGACCTTGCGGCCGCGGAACCGCGAGCACATCGCCAGGGTGAAGGCGAGAGTCTTGCCGGAGCCGGTCTCGGCGCGGGCCAGGACGTCGCGGCCCGCGAGCGCATCGGGCAGGATCGCGCTCTGGATCTCGAAGGCCCTCTCGAGCCCCTGGTCGGCGAGCACATCGAGGAGCTCGTCGGGCAGCGCCATGTCCTCGAAGCGCTCACCGGCGTGCGTCGAGCGGCGGCGTCGGGCCTTGGGCATGGTTCCTCCTGGGGACGGGGCGGGCCCCACCATCATCCCGCACGCCCCGCCCGACAGGGGGGAACCACGGGGTCAGCGACCCCGATCGCGGCCCCGGCGTCATCGACGTCACGTCCGATCCACGTCCCCGCGTGGCCTGGGCCACCGTCGGTGCTCAGAAGGCGTGGAAGACTGGTCGGCGATGATGCGCACACTCCTGACCGCGAAGATCCACCGCGCGACCGTCACCCAGGCCGATCTGCACTACGTCGGCTCCGTGACGGTCGATGCCGACCTGCTCGAGGCCGCCGGGATCCTCGAGAACGAGCAGGTGAGCATCGTCGACGTGACCAATGGCGCCCGTCTCGAGACGTATGCGATCACGGGTCCGCGCGGAGACGGCGGCATCTGCATCAACGGCGCCGCCGCGCACCTGGTCCACCCCGGCGACCTCGTGATCCTCATCGCCTACGGCCAGTTCGCCGAGGACGAGGCCCGCCGTCACCGTCCGCGGATCGTCCACGTCGACGCGGACAACCGCATCGTCCACGTGGGCGAGGACCCCGCCCAGGCCGTGCCGGGCATGCCCGACCAGGTCTCCAGCCGCTGATGCGGCCCCGCGGCGCACCGTGACAGGGGTCCTCTCGGGGTTCTTCATCGTCTGGGCCCTGATCGGCACCGGATGGCTGGTGGGCCGCAGCGGCGTCCTCGGGGACACCGCACATGCCCGGTTCGTGCTGAACCGGGTCACGTTCTTCGTCGCCTCGCCGGCGCTGGTGCTGCTGTCCCTCCTCGAATCCGACGTGGGGTCCCTGCTGGGCGCCCCCATCGCCGTCGCCGCGATCGCGGGCCTGATCACGGGCGGGGTCGTGTTCACCGGCGTGCGCCTCGCCTCGCAGCGCGGCAACGCCGACGTCGCCGTCACGGCGATCTGCGCGTCCGTGGCCAACGGCGCCAACATGGGTTTCCCCATCGCGACCTACGTGCTGGGCTCCCCCGCGCACGCCCTGCCGGTGATCCTCTTCCAGCAGGCGATCTACACGCCGATCTACCAGTTCGCCCTGCACACCGTCACGAGCAGCTCCCGGCCCAGCGCCCGCAGCATGCTGCGCGGCGTCCTCACCAACCCGACGATCGTCGCGGCCGCCCTCGGGATCGTGCTCGTGGCCCTGGGCGTGCAGGTGCCCAAGCTTCTGCTCGCCCCCCTGGACTCGCTCGCGGACCTCGCGATCCCCGGGATGCTCCTGGCCTTCGGGCTCTCCCTGCTGGGATCCTCGCCGCTGGCCAAGGACGACGGCTACCGCGGCCTCATCACGGTCGCGAGCCTGGCCAAGCTGCTGCTCATGCCCGCCGTCGCCCTCGGCGCGGGCCTGCTGCTGGGCCTGCAGGGCCACGCCCTGTTCGCGGTGGTGGTGATGGCGGCGCTGCCCACCGCGCAGAACGTGTTCGTGGCCGCCTCGCGCTACGGGGCCAGCGAGGAGCTGGCGCGGGACACGGTGCTCGTGACGACCATCGGCACCGTCCTGACGCTGCTGGGGGTCTCGGCGCTGCTGGGGGCGTGAGCGCAGGCCGGGCATCGGCGGCGCTCCCCGTCACGTCCGCAGCACCGCCCTCCGCCGGGACGACGTGTCCGCCGCCGAAAGGCGACGGCGTACGATGGAGATGTGGCACGTCGGCTCCTTCTTCCGTAGCCGCGTCGAAGCACGTCCCGGATCGCCATGGGCGCACCGCCCGGACCCGGGACATCGACGCGGCCCCCTCGCTTGCGCGAGGGTTTTTTCATGTCGGGACACGGACGCCGCCCAGGACGACGCACGAGCGAGGAACAGATGACCGAGTCGACGACTCAGCACCGCTACACGGCCGCGATGGCCGACAGCATCGAGCACCGCTGGCAGGAGCGGTGGAGCCAGGACGGCGCCTTCGAGGCCCCCAACCCCACCGGTCCGCTGAGCGACGGGACGCCCGCCGTGGACCTGCCCGAGAAGTCCTTCATCATGGACATGTTCCCCTACCCCTCGGGGTCGGGACTGCACGTGGGTCACCCGCTGGGCTACATCGCCACCGACGTCGTGGCCCGCCACCACCGGATGCTGGGCCGCAACGTGCTGTACACGATGGGCTACGACGCCTTCGGCCTGCCCGCCGAGCAGTACGCCGTGCAGACGGGCACCCACCCGCGCACCACCACCGAGGCGAACATCGCCAACATGCGCCGCCAGCTGCACCGCCTGGGCCTGTCCCACGACCCGCGGCGCTCCTTCGCGACCACCGACCCGGAGTTCGTGCGCTGGACCCAGTGGATCTTCCTGCGCCTGTTCGACTCCTGGTACGACCCCCAGGCACCCAACGCCGACGGCGTCACCGGCCGCGCCCGCCCCGTCTCCGAGCTGCGCGAGGAGCTGCGCGCCGGGACCGTGGACCCCTACGCCCTGGCCGACCGCCAGAACGTGACCCTGCCCGCCGTGTGGGCCGAACGCACGGCGGCCGACGTCCCCGCTGCGAGCGATGCCGAGCTGGAGGAGCTGGCCGCGAGCTTCCGCCTGGCCTACATCTCCGAGACCCCCGTGAACTGGTCCCCGGGCCTGGGCACGGTGCTGGCCAACGAGGAGGTCACCCACGACGGGCGCTCCGAGGTGGGCAACTTCCCCGTGTTCCGCCGCACCCTGCGCCAGTGGAACATGCGGATCACGGCCTACGCCGACCGCCTGCTGGAGGACCTCGAGCGCGTGGACTGGCCCGAGTCGGTGCGCGCGATGCAGCGCAACTGGATCGGACGGAGCGAGGGCGCCCAGGTGACCTTCGAGGTCGTGGGGCTCTCCCCCGCGCCCGTGGAGACGCCGACCTTCGACGTGTTCACCACGCGGGTGGACACCCTGTTCGGCGCGACCTTCTGCGTCCTGGCGCCCGAGCACGCGCTGCTGGCCGACGTCGAGGCCCTGCCCGCCGCGTGGCCCGAGGGCACCGACGCGGCGTGGACGGGCGGCGCCGCGACCCCGCGCGAGGCCGTCGCCGCCTACCGCGAGCGCGCCGCGGCGGCCGACGAGGCCGACCGCACCGCCGAGGACCGCGAGAAGACCGGCGTGTTCACAGGCCTGTGGGCCACCAACCCCATGGACGGACGCACCCTGCCCGTCTTCACCGCCGATTACGTGCTGACCGGCTACGGGACCGGCGCGATCATGGCCGTCCCCGCCGAGGACGAGCGCGACTTCGCCTTCGCCGAGCGCTTCGCGCTGCCGGTGATCCGCACTGTCCGCCCGCCGGAGGACTTCGAGGGCGGCGCCTGGACCGGGGACGGGGAGAAGATCAACTCCGCGAGCGCGGAGCTGGACCTCGACGGCCTGGACAAAGCTGAGGCCAAGGCCCGTGCCGTCGAGTACGCCGAGGCCCGGGGGTTCGGGCGCGCACGCACCACCTACCGTCTGCGCGACTGGCTGTTCTCGCGCCAGCGCTACTGGGGCGAGCCCTTCCCGATCGTCTACGACCCGGCCGATCCCGAGACGCCCATCGCCCTGCCGGAGTCGATGCTGCCGGTGGACCTGCCGGAGGTCGCCGACTTCTCCCCGCGCACCTTCGACCCCCTGGACTCCGAGACCGAGCCCCAGACCCCGCTCTCGCGCGCCGAGGACTGGGTCGAGGTGGAGCTGGACCTGGGCGACGGTGTGCGCACCTACCGCCGCGAGACCAACGTGATGCCCCAGTGGGCCGGCTCCAGCTGGTACCCGTTGCGGTATGTCGACCCCACCAACGACGAACGCCTGGTCGACCCCGAGGACGAGGCGTACTGGATGGGCCCGCGCACCCCCGGGGACGTCGGCGGCGTGGACCTGTACGTCGGCGGCGTCGAGCATGCGGTGCTGCACCTGCTGTACTCGCGGTTCTGGCACAAGGTGCTGTTCGACCGCGGGGACGTCACCAGCCGTGAGCCCTTCCACCGCCTGTTCAACCAGGGCTACATCCAGGCCTTCGCGTACACCGACGAGCGCGGCGTGCACGTGCCGGCCGCGGACGTCGTGGCCGGTGACGACGGCACCTTCACCTACGAGGGCCGCCCCGTCACCCAGGAGTACGGGAAGATGGGCAAGTCCCTGAAGAACTCCGTCTCCCCCGACGAGATGTACGAGGAGTACGGCGCCGACACCCTGCGCGTCTACGAGATGTCGATGGGTCCGCTGGACCTGTCGCGCCCGTGGGAGACCCGCGCGGTGGTGGGGTCCCAGCGGTTCCTGCAGCGCCTGTGGCGCCTGGTGGTCGACGAGACCACCGGCGAGTCCGTCGTGACCGACGAGCCTGCCTCCGCGGAGACCCTGCGCGCCGTGCATCGCACCATCGAGGGCGTACGCCGGGACATGGACGCCCTGGGCTTCAACACGGCGATCGCCAAGCTCATCGAGCTGGTCAACCACCTCACGAAGGTCGGGGCCTCTCCGCGCGCGGCCATCGAGCCGCTCGTGCTGATGACGTCACCGTTCGCGCCCCATGTGGCCGAGGAGCTGTGGTCCCACCTGGGCCACGAGGAGTCCCTGGCCCGTGCGCCGTACCCCGTCGCGGACCCGGCACTGGCCGCCGAGGAGTCGGTGACGTGCGTCGTCCAGGTCAAGGGCAAGGTGCGCTACCGCATCGAGGTCTCCCCCGACATCTCCGACGCCGACCTCGAGGCGACGGTGCTGGCCGAGCCCGCCGTGCAGGCGCTGATCGGCGAGCAGACGCTGCGCAAGGTCATCGTGCGCGCCCCCAAGCTCGTGAACCTGGTGGTGTGAGCGCCTCGTCCGATCGCGCGGCAGCAGGCCCACCGGAGCGGGGGGGGGGGGGGGGGGGGGCGGCCCCCCCCCCCCCCCCCCCCCCCC